>JAGWVT010000102.1 GCA_018970765.1 Actinomycetales bacterium | reverse complement strand
ACCTCGCGATGCACCCCGACCGGGGGCAGTGCCCAGTCCCAGGGGCGCATCACCTGAGAGCCGGAGCGCCTGAGAGTCATCGTGCCGCTGACTGGGCCAGGGGACCTGAACTAGTGAATGCACCGTTCCGGTTCCCTAGCCGGCCCTCCAGTTGGTGCAGGTCTGCGGCAAGCACCCGCAAATAGTCCTGGTGCGCGATCTCGTAATAGTGACGAGTCGACTCCTTGTACTTGGCACCACCGTCCGTTCGCTCGCCGACCCGGCGAATCACCTCGCGGTGATACGCCTGCGCGGCAGCAGGATCAGATCGCAGCAGCGCGGCGTAGGTAGCGATCAGCATCCCCTGCCAGTGCGCGATGGTCCACTGCCCACTGTCCGGCTGGATCAGGCCAGCGACTGCCAGCGTGGGAGTGGACGGGGTGAAGATCTGACGTGCCAGGACAGGGTGGTCGCCGATCACGTTGAGCCATGAGGGGTCAATGAACGAAAAGTGCGCCAGGTAGCCGGTGCAGCAGATGACCAGGTCGACCTCCGCACTGCTGCCGTCCACGAAGTGCACGCGTGGTCCATCAAAGCGATCGACATCCGGCTTGGGCGTGATGTCGCCGTGCCCGACGTAGTAGACGAGTTGCTGATTGACGATCGGATGGGTCTCGTAGAAAGCGTGATCTGGGGTCGGCAATCCGAACTTCGCCACGTCGCCGACCGTCAGACGCAGCACCGCCTTATACATGGCGCGGCGCACCGACAGCGGCACCCGCAGGGCCAGCAGCAGGTCAGCGGTCTGGTCAGATGGTCGACCCAGGGCGTACTTCGGGTTGTAGTAGTAGCCACGGCGAGTGGAGTGCAGCACGCTGCCTGCGTGCTGAGCAGCCTCCACCGCGATATCGCATCCGGTGTTGCCTGCCCCGATCACCAGCACCCGCCGGCCGCGCAACATATCGGCGGACTTGTAGTCAGCCGAGTGCCGCAGCTCCCCGGTGAAGGACTCCAGGCCCGGGTATTGGGGCACCTTCGGCACCCAGTTGTGGCCGTTGGCGATCACCACGCCGGCGAAGCGCTGCTGGGTGTGTTCTCCGTTCGCCCGGTTCTGCCAGGTGACCTGCCAACCACCGGAAGGCTCGGATTCCACCGCGGTGACCTCGCTGCGAAAGTGAATGCGTTCGCGCAGACCGAAGTGATCGGCGTAGGAACGCAGGTACGCATGGACCTGCCAGTGCGATGGGTAATCGGGGTACGCATCCGGCATCGGGAAGTCCGGAAACTGCGTAAACGGCTTGGTCGAGATCAGGTGCGTGGACTGGTAGACCCGGGAGGTCTCCCCATGGAAGTTCCAGTTGCCGCCGACGTCATCGGAGCGCTCGAAGCCTTCGACCTCGATGCCAAGTTGCCCCAAAGCCTTGGTCGCTGCCAGCCCATGCGGCCCAGCGCCGATCACTGCCCAACGGTCGGGATGAGGTGCATTCATGGGCTCACCGCCTGGTCGCACGTCTGAACTGCCCGCAGCCTAGGCCACCATCGGAATACAGGGGGCGCACCAACTGGCCGGCAGTTTCGCTGAAAGAGGTAGATGCGGCAATCCCCGGACATTTTATGAACGAAGATGAGATGAAAAGACGTTGTAATCAAGACAATACCCGGACGATAATGTAGTCTGGAGCGACCGGAAAGGGGACCTGCGCCATGACTTCCCAAGTTGATGGATCCATTCGCGCCCACGCCCAGACAGTCCAGGACAGCCCCAGCGAAATCGCCGCCTTTCTGCGGGATCACCTCGGCGTCCAACTAACCGCGATGCTGGCCGATGTTGATGTTCGCACGGTCAATCGTTGGGCCGCGGACGACGGCAGCCCTCGTGAAACTGCTGAAAAGAGGCTCCGGGCCGCCTACCAGGTGTTCAGGCTGTTGGAAGGCTACGAAGCCGCCCCAACCATCCGCGCTTGGTTCATGGGCATGAATCCGCAGCTTGAAGACCTCTCGCCAACTGAGGCGATCGCGAACGACCAGTTCCGCGACGTCATGTCGGCTGCGAGGGCCTTCGCATCGGGCGGATGAGAAACGAAGAGGGCGCTGAGCCCGAAGCCCAGGTAGCCTGCAGGCAGTTCCCCGTTAAAGGTGCAATCCGCATTGCGCGGCGTGATTCGCCCCTTGCCCTGTCCTGGATAAGTGTGGCGGACGCGGAGATGCCCTTCTCAGGGAACAGGTACGACGTGCCCGGCGGGGGCATTCTCTATTGCGCTACGAATCTCGAGGGCTGTTACGCAGAAACGTTGGCCCGCTATCGCCCGTCACCTGGAGTCATCGCGGCGTTGGGCTTACACGCTGATGGCTACATGAATGTCGGTAGCGTGCCTGCGGACTGGCGACTGCGACGCGTAAAGACTCGAGTGCTGTGCCAAGAGCCGCTGCCTTTCGTTGACGTCGAGAATCCGCGCACGCTGGCAACCCTCGGAGAAGTATTGGCCAAGGATCTGGCCGCCCTAGACATCGAACAGCCTCTCGACGTGTCCTTGATGCGCGGGCGCAATCGGCATGTCCCACGGCTCGTGTCCCGGTGGGCGTACGTGCAGCAGAACGAGGATGGGACTCCTCGCTACAGCGGCATCCGATACGAGTCGAAGCTAGGCGGTTGGGAATGTTGGGCCATTTTCGACGGAACTCCTTTGACTCAGGCGGAGCAAGCGGCTGTCTCTCTCGAGGATCCTGAACTCGTCACCATTGCCTCTATGTACAAGCTCACGATCCACTGACCAAGCGATACGAAGTGGTGAAGCATGAGCCGGACCTGGATCACCCTCAGGCGGTCGCGCGAGTATGGGTCGGAAGGTTTGCCCCTAAAAGGTAATCGGCTTTTGGTGCTCGCCGCCCAGTACGAGCCAGTGCCATAACTACGCTCGCATCCGCTATCAATAGGACGATGCCGCGTCGAGCACGGGTAGGACCGAGCAGCACGGCCACCATGCAAAGGTCGTCCTACCGGCGCCCCTTGACGTTTCTTACTCAGGTGTCACATGCCGCAAGACCGCCGAGCGGACGGATGCGGATTTCGCAGTGCTGGTCAAGCACTGATGAGGGGTCGAATCTGTGCCGTGGCCTCCGTCGGCGTCGGTCAGCCTGAATCACGACGGACCTCTCCGCCCGGACGATCCAGAAACGGTCAAAGCTGCGGGCGAACGGCTATCTATTTAGGGTTCACCTTCACGTTATGGCCGGTGGCGAACTCATTCCCGAGCGACCCGAGCCCCAATTCGATGATGCGCCACACGGGTGCATCCGGCGGTGTGACGAAACTGTCCAGGAGAACAGCAGGACCGGGACCTGGGTTCACGTTGCTCATGGGAGTCATCGCCGGCATGTCGACACACTCACCCGGACCCGTCTTCTGGGGTTCGGAACCATCCAGGTAGAGGACTGCCTGCCCGCTCACCACGCAGGTCCAGCCCCCAAAGGGGTGGATGTGTATTGGAGCCCGTGTCCCCGCTTCTCGCACGTCCCGGTAGACACGGACCTGCTGTCCGTCGCGCATCACATTCAAAATCTCTTGCGAGGTATGCACCAACGTGGGCTCCCCTGGCGGAACCGTGCCATTGATCGTCGAGACCAATGGATATGCGTTCACTTCGTCGATGACTTGCTGTGCCGAGTTGGTACCGCACGATGACAGGAACACAGGGACGACGCAGGCAATGACCAGTACACGTGTGGCTCTGCCTCTCACGACAACAACGTACAAGCAACGCTCCGGCGTACGCCCACCCCGCTCCACAGCACCTACGTGGACTGTTGGAGAGGCGCCAAGGCTCTGCGCCAGACCCTCATGAAGATGTGACCCGGCGGTAAACTGACGAGGTCGCCTAAAGCCGAGGAGATGCTCATGCGTCGTTCCATCATCCGCGTGGCTGTGCCGATCGCGGCCCTGTTCGTCCTGGGCGCATGCGCGGGCGACACCTCAAACCGGCAGGCGGAGGGGACCAGTGTCCCGGTTGCGAGCGCTGCCTCGGCTGACTCCGTTGCTGCCGCCCCGGTCACCTGCCCTGAGCGATCGGAGAGCGGCGATGACTTCATGCTGCGTAAGGTGAAGATCGTCAATGAGACCAATGCGACGTTCCGCCTGTCCGTCCCGGCGGATCAATGGAGCTGTGACGACTTCAGTGGGGCGGACAACCCGTCCCGACTCAACGGGCTCCAGATCGCTCCGAACCCGCGGTCACCGCTGATCGTGCCGGTTCGCGCTCGCTGGCTAGCTCCGAACCTGCCGGTGACGGTGCTGAAGAACAACCCGGGCAGCGACCTGCCGTGGACACCGGTCGCCCGGACGGAGTGGGGCGCGGGCGGGTTCTACGGCTATGCGCCCGCCCAGCCGGGCACGTCCCGACTGGGGTCGTATCCCCTGCAGGACGCGAATGGCTCGACGATCGGGCTCCTTATCTTTAGCGCCTATAACCACAAAGGCGAACTCGAAGAGGACACGTTCAATGCCATTCGCCTGTGGCCGGCGGACTATCAGCAGTTGGACAACGCGGGTGCGCAGGACGACGTAACGCCGCAGAGCGTGCGTTGACCACCTAGCCGCGGCGGGTGATGATCAGCCCGCGATCGGCCAATGACGAGCGCAAGGTGGTGTACCGCTTCGTGCAGTAACTCTTTGTAACTTGCCACTGGGCAGCCGTGGGTCGCACCCTGCCTTGCTGCTGAGTGGTCGCCGGTGCAATTCCCGCAGCGAGTGTCACAGGCCCCTGACACACTGCAACGTGATGACGGCACCTAAGAGATAACTGTGCCAAACACCAACGGGGAGGCATACATGACGCACGAGCAAGATCCCCCACAACCCATCCAAGCCGCCCAACTACCGGATTTCGCATCCATGACCGAAGACGAGATCCGCGCCTTCGCCCAACAAATCTGGGAGAGGTTCACAGCTAACCAGGAATCACCGGGGTCATAGGCAAGCGCTGCGGCATTGTCACAACACGTCTCTGTGCAACGACCGAATCCTCGCCAGTGACAAGAGCTATTACATATGTCAGAACTCAAGCATCGGGACAGGACGTAACTCGTTGCAGCCACACGGGCAACGTCACTCAAATTTGACCGCGTCAGACCCCATAGGTAATCTACCGACAGGATCCAAAGACACCAGCGCTAAGCCTCAGCTTGCTGGTTCCAACCGCGGCACTCGCCCACGGTGGCCTGAGGAGATCCGCCCAGCACGACAAGTGACTGGGAAGCGCGAGCCCCTGAAGCAACACAACCCGTGAGTGCTTTGAGAACTCCATAGTGGCAGCGGTTGGTCACCGCGATAGACCTAGGGCACTGCCCGGGTGGGGGCTCCTCCATTCAGGAGGGTTTGTATGACCGAAAAGGACCAAACGGGCCAGTCCGAATTTGACGAATGGGTCCAACGCATCCCTGAGCATGTTGACGAACTCACCGATCGTTTGACTGCGGAACGCCGCGCCGCGCAAGGCCGCGAATCTCGAGAACGCCGACAGCCATTCCTGATCGATCCGGCTACCGGCCACACGCAACGCACACAGTTGTGTTGGATCTGTGGATCAATGCCCGTGCATGCGGGCAAGAACCTGCCGAAATTCCGCGCCTGCCGCTTCTGCCTCGTCCATGATCGGCAGCAGGCGAGCAGACTGAACCTGTTGATGCTGGTCCCCTTGAT
>JAGWVT010000101.1 GCA_018970765.1 Actinomycetales bacterium | reverse complement strand
AGTCATCATCGGACTGTTCGCGATAACGGACGCCACTGCGTTCCCGGGTGTCGCGGCACTTCTCCCGGTCCTGGGTACAGCCGCAATCATTGCCACTGGTCATCTGCGTGTTTTGACGGATTCACCTGCAACTCACTCTGTTGACACGCTCAACAAGGTGGACTCAACGGCCGTCAATCGGTTCCTTGCCTCATCACCGATGGTGCGTCTCGGTGATGGCTCCTACAGCATCTATCTGTGGCACTGGCCGATCATCCTGTTCGCTTTGTTGCTGTTCCCAGGCCCTTGGACGGCGCCGCTTGCGGCCCTGTTTTCTTTTTTGCCAGCCTGGCTCGCCTATCGATTCGTCGAGCAGCCCCTACGCAATGCGCCGATGCCCCGTCTGCGCATCGTGCTCGTACTTGGTCTGGCCACCAGTGGCACTGTCATCATCGCGGCTCTCGTGCTCCTGCTCATCGGTCCGCGAACAGCCGCCTATGCCCAGGACCAACGTGTGCCGACCCTTGGTGTCGAAACCGGCTGTCTACTGGTGGACGTGCGATTCAACGCTGATGACCTGTCGCGCTGCACTTTCCCCAGCGCTGCTGACAAGGGATTGATCGTGCTGGCCGGTGACTCCCATGCAGATTCACTGTCGACCGGAGTCGTGGCGGCTGGGAACGCCTTGGGATACAACGTTCAGGCCCTCACCGGCGGCGATTGCCCGCTGATACGTCAGACGCAAGCCAACAGTCGCGTCACCAACTGTCCGGACATGGTTGACGCAGTCATGGCCACCGCGCTGGGCACGGACGGCCAGGCACCTGCGTCGTTAGTGATCCTGGCTCACCGCGGCATTCCGGATGACCTGCATCGCACGGTCGCCGAGTTGACCCAGGCCGGTATTCCAGTTCTCTTGGTGCGCGACCTGCCGCGCTGGCGCCCATTCGGCAGCACACTCGGCCCGAATCCCTGTGCGGGGGGCTTGTTGAACGCGACATGTGAGCAACCCCGAGCGGAGATCGAGGCAATTGGCGCCGACACTCGCTCCCGGGAGGATGCCCTGGTGGCTCAGTTCCCGATGATCGCCGCCTGGGACCCTTGGCCCATCTTCTGCGACACGCAACGATGCTCCGCGGTGGTCGATGGCCGCTTGGCGTACGGAGACGACAGCCACCTCAACGGCCTGGGCAGTGCGGCGCTCACCCAGCCGCTTCAGCAGGCGATCAGTGAGGCGCTGCAGGGCCGGTAGGCTCAAGCCGCTGTGGAAGCGAGAGGCACAGTGACACTGAGGACCGCGAGCAATTGAGACTGAACCGTTCTGCGATGGGAGCCTGACCGTGAGCCAGCCTCGGGCATTGATTACTGGCGTCACCGGCCAGGACGGGTCCTATCTTGCGGAGTTACTGCTCGCCAAGGGTTACGACGTGCACGGCTTGGTCCGGCGCTCCTCGACGTTCAATCGCTCTCGTATCGATCACATCCACCACGATGATCACCTCCCCGGCGAGAACCTGCGGCTGCACTACGGCGACACCACCGACGCCGCCCGCATGGCCGAACTCATTGATGTGATCCAGCCAAACGAGGTCTATAACCTCGCCGCGCAGTCCCATGTGCGCGTGTCATTCGACGAGCCGGTGTACACGGCAGAGGCCACCGGTATCTCGACACTCAACATGCTGGAAGCCATCCGTCGCTCAGGTGCGCCCATTCGCTTCTATCAGGCCAGTTCCAGCGAGATGTTCGGTGCAACACCACCACCGCAGGACGAGCAGACGCCGTTCTATCCGCGTAGCCCATATGGCGTAGCCAAGGTCTACTCCTACTGGATCGTGCGCAACTATCGCGAGGCCTACGGGATCTATGCACTCAACGGGATCTTGTTCAACCACGAGTCCCCGCGGCGCGGCGAGACGTTCGTGACACGGAAGATCACCAAGGCCGTTGCAGCCATCACTAAGGGCCTGCAGAAGGAACTGTGGATGGGGAACCTCGACTCGGTGCGTGACTGGGGCTATGCCAAGGAGTACGTCGAAGGCATGTGGCGGATGCTGCAGGTGGAGAGCCCGGACGACTACGTGCTGGCCACCGGCACTGCACATACAGTGCGCGACTTCTTGGAGTTCTCCTTCAACCACGTGGGCCTGAACTGGGAGGACTACGTCCGCTTCGATCCGAAGTTCCTTCGGCCTACCGAGGTTGACCGGCTGATCGGCGACTACTCCAAGGCGCGCGACACACTTGGCTGGGAGCCGAAGGTGTTGCCGCAGGAACTGGCCCGCATCATGGTTGACGCGGATATCGCTCGCCTCGAGGGCGCCAGCGAAGGCGCGTTCTGAGCAAGCGTTGATGCGCGCGCTCATCACGGGTGCAGCCGGGCAGGACGGCACCATCCTGGCCACCATGCTTGCGCGAGAAGGTGCCGAGGTCATCGGGCTCGTGAAGCCGGGAACCGACACGCACCGTTTGCGCCGCTATGTTCCGCAGTTACAGATTGCCGAATGCGATCTTGCGGACACCACGGCCCTGCGTGCCCTAATTCGCGACGTCGCACCAGACGAGACGTACAACCTTGGCGGATTTACCGCACCCGGACTCTCCTGGGATCACGTTGACGAGGTTCGTGCCATCAACGTGGACGCGGTGGCCACCATGCTCCAGAGTCTGGATGGCAGTGCCGGAGCGCGGTTCTTCCAGGCCTCCTCCGCATCGGTATTCGAAGGTGCAGACGCCATCCCACAGACCGAACGCACGGCGTTAGCTCCAAAGACTCCCTACGCGCAGTCGAAGGCCGATGCGATGGCCCTCGTGTGCCAGGCAAGGGATCGCGGGCTGCACGCTGTCTCTGGCGTGCTCTACAACCACGAGTCACCACTGCGTGGCGAAGGGTTCGTTACCCGACGTATCAGCATGGCGGTGGCGCGTATTGCCGCCGGCTTACAGGACAACCTTGAACTCGGTGACCTTGATGTGGCGCGTGACTGGGGCTGGGCTCCGGACTACGTGCGCGGCATGATGCTGATGGTGCGGGCCGAGCAGCCCAAGGACTACCTCTTGGCGACCGGCATCTCGCACTGGCTGCGCTTCTTCTTGACCAAGGCCTTCGCGGCGGCAGGGATCGCTGACTGGTCGCCGTATGTAATCAGCACCGCCGATCGGCGACGCGCCACGGACACCAACATGATGGTCGGGGACTGTCGCGCTGCGGTGGTCGAACTCGGCTGGCGCCATACGGTCGACCTTGACGCGATCGCGGCGATCATGGTGCGTCACGATCAGCAGTTGTTGGTGGATTCGCAGGCGCTGTGGAAGGACTTCTAGTGCGCCGCATCTCCTACGCGCAAAATGGCGAGGACGTCCGCGTCTGGCGGGCTTTCCACGACCGCGCCGGCTTGGCCGCGCCGGGCCCGTTGACCTACGTCGACATCGGCGCGAATGAACCCCGCAACTTGAGCATCACCGCGAGCCTGTACGACCTGGGTTGGCGTGGCTTACTCGTTGAGGCCGACCCGCAATTGGCTGCTGAACTGCGTGCCCAGCGCCCCGGTGACATCGTCGAACAGGCCGCCGCTGGCTCGCAGGCTGGGACGCTGACCTTTTACCGTGTGCCGGGTACCGGGCTTGGCACATTGGATCCGCAGGAGGCGCAGGCCGCTGCCGCGCGTGGTTACGAGGTGGTGCAAACACCGGTACCAACCTGGACCGCAGATGAACTTTGGGACCGACACGCGCTTGGCGAGGTGCAGTTCATGTCGATCGACGTGGAGGGCGCCGAAGCGGATGTGCTGCGCGGCCTACATCGCCACCGACCGTGGGTCCTCTGTGTGGAGGCGGTGAAACCAGGTACTTCGGAACCCTCGCACCACGACTGGGAGCAGGACCTGCTCGCGAAGGGGTACCAGTACGCCGCTTTCGACGGTGTGAACCGGTGGTATGTGCGCGAGGACAAGAGCGAGCTCGTTGAGGCCATCGCAACACCACTGAATGTGATCGATACCGGCAGCGCTGGATGGCTCACCGCGGAGCAGGCACGCTTGCAGGACCGTGATGATCGCCAGGCCATTCGTGCGGCGTGGCAGCGTGAACTGCTGCTCAACCAGGCGCGCGAACAGGTAGATCCGCAGCGGACGGCCCAGCAAATCCACGAACTGCGAAGTGCGTTGGCCGGCGTGGAGGCGTCGCGGTTCTGGCGCTGGTCGCGTCCGCTGGCTCGAGTGGCGCGCGCGGTCAAGTTCCGTCTGCAGCGCCTCACGCAATCCCTACCCAAGGGTCTGCGGCAACGGATGATCCGCGAGCGACACCTGCGTTTGGTGAATGCCAATCAACAGCACCTCGTTGATCCGGCTTACTTAGGCAAACCGCCGGTAGAAGTGGTCAGCTGGATCACGCCGGAGGGCCTACCAGAGCTACCGAACAGCGCGGCCCTGAAACTGACACCACTTGACGCGGCAGGTGCGCAGGCGGCCCGCGATTGGCTGGCCTTAGGGCCGCACGACAGCGACGCAATGTTGGTGCGGCGAGTGGATAACCATGGTGATGAACTTGGCCGTGTCACGGCGGCCCTACGGCAGCGCCTGGCTATCGCGGACCTGACATCAGCCAGGGCTTCAGATACGGCACCAAGCAAGGCATCAACCAACGCATCGTTGACCGGCAATGACGTGCTCTTCGATGCACGCAGCTTGCAGACCGCCGCGTTCGGCACCCGCGGCATCGGTCGCTTCGCGCGCAGTGCCCTGCTTGCCACGCGTGCGGCCCTGGGCGATGACCGCTGCGTGTTGCTGGTCGACCCGGCTCGGGATCGGCTTCCGCAGGAACTGGCGGGAAGCTGCCGGCAGGTGGTCTGGCCCAAGGATGCATCTTCGTACGCAGTGCTCGTGCAGCCTTCACCGATGACGGCGTCAACTGAACCCCTACTTGACGTTCTTGCCGGCCCAGCTCTGGCCATTGCCATCGTCTACGACTTCATTCCCATGCACTACCCGACTATCTACCTCCGTCATGCTGCTACCCGCCTTGAATACGCAGCCGCCCTGGATGCACTGCGTCACTACGACGCTTTCATCGCGATCTCCCATGACACGCAGCGGGAGTTACACCGCTTCTTGGGCACCACACCGCAGCAGAGCACGGTGGCTTGGCCAACTGAGGTTTTGCCGCAGGGCAACCGCATCGTGCCGAGTTCGAACGCATGGGGACCCATCGTCATCATGACCGGCGATGAACCGCGCAAGAACACCTACGGTGCACTGGCTGCTGTAGGTGCGGCAACGGCGGGAACCGATGCCACACGTGATGTTGTTGTCATCGGCATGGCAGGCCAGCAGCAGCGGGTGCATCACTGGTCTATCGCGGCTGGCATGCGCCCTGGTGAGGCTCGCACTCTCGACCGGATCGATGACGAGACGATGCACCGACTGCTCGCCGAAGCACCCGTGGTCGTCGTCTCATCATTCGATGAAGGGCTCTCACTGCCGGTGATTGAGGCGCTGGCCCACGGCACGCCCGTGGTTGCCGCGGATATCCCCGCTCACCGCGAACTGATCGGGCGCGCAAAGGCGATGGCTCCACCCGGCGACCTGCGCGCCCTTGCCAAGTCCATTCACCGAACTTCCAGGCAGCGCGCCCGCAACCATGCCCAGCAGTGGCGCCAGTTGCAGCGTCATACCCATCAGGATCTGGAAGGTGTTATTACTGCGTGGGTACAGGACGCAC
>JAGWVT010000100.1 GCA_018970765.1 Actinomycetales bacterium | reverse complement strand
AGCGTCGCCCACTCCTGCTCGGTCCAGCTTGCCAGGTCGGTCTTGCCGATCTCCTCGACATAGGCGCCCGCGCTCATGCCGGCGGCTGCCAACGCATGGGTTTCGTGTTTGTTTGGATCAATCATTCCTTTTAGCCTTGCAGTAATGTTTTGGCAGCGTCCAGAGCACTGTTTGCTGTCTGGCGCGTCCACACGGATAGAGCGAGGTGCAAATCCATAGCCGCGGTCATCCCTGCGGCAGATCACGCACATCATGCAAACCGGGCCCCGACGATCTCGGTGTAACGCCCACTGGGACGAACAGCGATCTCGGAGGGACAGCGCAGCTTGGGTGCGCAGGCGATCGCTTCATCCACCCGCTGGGGCAACGGCAAGCCCTGGGCACGGTTGGCCCACCAGGAGGCCGCCTTCTGGCGCGGATACCCCTGATGCTCAATGCAGATCCACTCGCTGTGGTGCGTGAGCCCGCTCCAGTAGTCCACGCGCAGTGAGGGTGGCTTGCCCGGCTTGTCATGTCGGGCGTAGGCGACCCGGGTGACGGGTACCCACTCGGACTTGCCGGAGGACAAAATGTCCAGGTTGCTGGCCTTGGCGTCGATCTTGAGTTCAGGCGGCGGGAACGCGTGCCCGCAATCAGGACAGGTGCGCACCGAGGCGTGCACGATGCTGTCGCACTCGGGGCAGTCCTTGGTGGGTGCAACGCCATCCTCACCGCCCTTGGGGCGCTTAGGCTTGACGGCATCAATGGGGCCGTGGCGGGCGATGTTGCCAGCAAAGTCCAAGACCAGGCAATCGGTCTTACCAGGGGTCTGCCGACAACCGCGACCCACGATCTGGACGTACAGCCCCGCCGACTTGGTCGGGCGCAGCATGGCCAGCAGGTCAACGCCCGGAGCGTTGAACCCGGTGGTGAGCACATTGGCGTTGGTCAGGCATTGAATCCTACCGGCCTTGAAGTCATGGATGATGGCCTCACGCTGCGCCCCAGGTGTCTCGCCTACGATGGTCTCGCAACTCACGCCACGCGCACGAATCGCATCGCGCACATGGTAGGCATGGTCCACACCGGCGCAGAAAATGAGCCAGCTTTTGCGGTCCTTGCCGTAGGAGAAGATTTCGTCAACGGCGGCCTGGGTGATTGAGTCCTTGTCTACCGCCGCTTCCAGGTCCTTGGCAATGAACTCACCGCCACGGGTGCCCACGCCGGTCAGGTCAATCTGGGTGGCCATGCGCTTGGAAATCAGCGGGGAGAGGTAGCCCTGGTCGATCAACTCGCGCACCGACACCTCATAGGCAATATCTGTGAAGATGGCGTCATCGCCCTCATGCAGAAGGCCTGAGTCCAGCCGGTACGGCGTAGCGGTCAGGCCAATCACCTTCATTTGGGGGTTGAGCCGGACCAGGTCAGACAGAAAGCGCCGGTACATGGTGTTGCTCGAGCGCGGAATCAGGTGTGCCTCGTCAATGAGCACCAGGTCACACTGCTGGACGTCATAGACCCGCTTGTGGATCGACTGGATGCCAGCAAATAGGATCCGGGCGTGTATATCGCGCTGCTTGAGTCCGGCCGAATAGATGCCCGCAGGGGCCTGCGGCCAGAGCTTCTTGAGCTCGGTATAGTTCTGCTCGATCAACTCCCGCACATGGGTCACGATCAGGATGCGCTGATCCGGGAAGGCCTTGAGCACACCTTCGACGAAGGTTGCCATCACCAGTGATTTGCCACCGGCAGTGGGGATCACCACCAGCGGGTTACCCGAGTTTTCGTGAAAGTAGTTATAGATGCCTTGAATGGCACCGCTTTGATAGGGGCGAAGGATCAGGCTCATCTTGTGCTCCTTAAAAGGCGTTCGGATACTTGTGAATACCGGTGTCACGCCAGCGATTCCCACTGGCAAACTCGTACTCGACCCAGTCATCGCCTGCGTCGACTTGCTGGCCCGGTACCAGCGATGGGATGAAGAGGTGCAGGGCGCAGGCAGCACGCTGGTCGGCCTCGGTCAGCCGACGGTCATGGCGTGCGCAATGCCACCCACCGTCAACGGGTGTTGCATGCAGACAGGTTCGGCAATTGATCTCGGGGGCTAAAGCGTCTGATGCGTCCGCGTGGCAGACCGGTGCGTGGTCACACATGCGGCACTGGTACCAGGTGGGATCGGTGCTGATGCGCGGCGGTGGAGTAGCAGCGAAGATGACGCGCTCAGCCTTGGCCAACAGGCCCTGCGCAAAAGCCGGATCGGCCTCGATTCGCTCGACGTAAACGTCATCGGTGTCCTTGCACACAGCCAGGTACATCGCACGGGTCAAGCCCATGAGATGCATATAGATCTGCATCTGGGCAAAGTGCAGCGGCTTGCTCTCGCGCACCTTCTTCGTCCTCAGGTCATTAAAGCTCTTGACCGAGTGCGTCTTGAACTCCAGCACGTGCCAGGTCTTGGGTGCCTCGAGCAGGTTGATGGCCACGCCATCAAGTGACCCACCAAAGTGACCGCCATGGGCCTGAACACGAAACTGGCGACCCGTATCCGGATCAACTTCCAGAACCGTCGCCCCTGTGCGGCGCAGGTTCTGAACCAGCCGAGCCTCTTCCAGTTGGCCCGTCTCAAAAAGGCGCAAAAGGCGGCCAGCATGCCGGGCACGGGTGACCCAGCGGAAATCAAACCAGAGGGCGCGCTCACATGCCTTGCCGATCAAGGAGGCACCAAGGTGCCCACGAAACCCGTCTCCCGCATCGGCCTCGTAGGCAGCGAAGATCGCCTCTCGGGTGGGGCTGGCGATGCTGGGCAATTCAGCCATGCTGCACCCCCTGCTTGGCGTGAAGTTCCCGGGCTCGGGTCACCGCTGACTGCCAGCGCTCATCGTCGCAGTCGGCACGCAGCACCTCAATCAGCGCATCCTTGAACCGCTCTCGATGGCCCCCAGGCTCAGCCGCGTTGAGCTTGGCCATGTGAGCGGTCAACTGCGCGAGCTCCTGCAGTTTTAGGCGCAGCGCCGTCTTGGCCCTGTGGAACCAGGTGGCATCGAGCGACTTCTTTTCTGTCTGGCGACGGATGTCGGTCGTTGCGATCTGGATCCGGATGGACGCAATCTCATCTTGAAGCGCAGCCAACCGCTCGCGGCAGCCCTGCAAGGTGCTGGGCAGTCGGATCGGCGTGGCCGCTGGCACGTGCTCATGCATGCCCGGGTCCTCCTTACGCCTGGCGCTTCCAGGGCAGCCCGTTGGCCGCAGGGGTGGCGGTCGGGGCAGCCGTGATGGGGCGCCCAGCAACAGGGGCCTGGGGTGGGGTGAACGGTTGTGTGGGCTGAGTGGCGGCTCCGCTGGCACCGCCTCGCGGCAGATAGCGGATGGCGTTGGACTCACCGTACAGACCCTTGGGCGGGCGCACGCGCACATCCAGAGTCATCGGGACCAGATGTAATTGCTCGGAGTTACTCACCTGCATCTTGCCTACAGCGCGGCAAATCGACGACAGGGTGCGCTTGGCGATCTCTACCGTGTCGGGATTGGCATTGACCAGATTGAGGCGGTCGAAAAGCTTGCGGCCGGCGTACTGGCCCTCAAGGATGTCAACCTCCATGTAGAGGTACTGGCCGGTGCCGTCCTTAGTCGGGCGCATTTCGCTTGCGACGATCTGGCCGAGGTACTTGCCCGGGGGCAAAACGTCGTAACTGGTGCTGGGCGCGACAGCGGATGCGTCAAAGGTTTGTCCGAATGAAGCCATGGTGATTTCTCCTTTTTCAGGTGCGGGTGGTGGACGGGATGAGGGTGGCGTGTAAGCTTTCAGGCATGACCTGCGCAAAGGCAGACCACTCAAGGGGCAGGGTGTCGGGCAGGTCGTAGCGGTTCTTGGCCAGAAAGGCTGGGCGTTCGACGGTGTGAATGACACGCTCGCCGGAGCCCACGGCACGACTGACCTTTTTGTTAAAGCCAACGTCCGCCTTGACGGTTGAAATCCGGTAGTTGGCAAACAGCACGACGTCCGAGTGCTCTTGAAGCAATGCCGCGGCCCGGGCATGGAGCTTGATTACGTAGCGGTCGTAGGGGTCGTGCTCGGGCGAATCGAAGCGCTTGATGTCGGTGTGCGCGATCTGCACCACGGTCATGCCCCGGTCATCGCGTAGGGCGTTGAGGCCATCGATGTACTGGCGCCATAGGTTTAGGGCCGCAACGTAGCCCTTGCCGTACCCAGCGTCCTCGATCGAATGCCAGCCGTTGTCGCGGCAGGCTTTGGCCCAAACCAGCGGTTCAAGCCAGTCCACGCTGTCGATCACGACCGTAGCGAAATCGTGCTGCTCGGTGTAAAGCGCAGCGAGCGCCTCCATCACTTCGTCGAAGGTCCGAGACAGCGGAAAGTTCGCGGCCGACAGCGTGCCCAAACCGTCTTCGGTCTGGATGAACACGGGTTTGCTGGCCTGACCCGCAAAGGTGGTCTTACCGACCCCAGCAACACCGTGAATCAGCACCCTGGGCGGCTTAGGCGTGCCCGCCCGGTTCAGTTGTGCAAGGGAGATAGCCATCAGACATACTCCCCAAACTTGCTGTCATTGGCTGCCTCAGGACCAACACCGTCCACGATGCGCTCAAGCTTGTAGGTGGGATTGCCGACTTTGAGCGTGCGGGCAGGGTCGAAGAGTTGGCGCACTGCTGGCGGCCAGGCTTTGTACTTGGCCTCGCCAACTTTGACTTCCACGCTCACATAGTCCTCAGGGTTTTCGCCCCACTTGCGCAGGGCCTCGACGGCTTCTTTGAGCTTGCGTTGGTCGTACTCCACCTTCTTGGGCAGGTCGGCAATCACGGTGTGGCCATCCACATCAAAGCGGACGGTGCCGGTGCTCCTGCCAGCATCCAGCCGCTGCTGGTGCGCTCGCTCCCCGAAGCGGCGATGAAGCACGCCTTGAAGGACTTGTCTGTAATGGCAGGCGGTATCTTCCGTGTGAGACACCTTACGGATCAAGCGGTGCAGGTCCGCCAGTGGCAGTTTTTCAAGCTCTGCCATCACAAAGTTTCCCACCTCGTCGAGGGCATCGGTTTCGGGGATCATGGATAAGCCTTTCACTTAATGTGCGCTGTTGCTACGTGCGGGTGACCGCGGACCCACACGGCGCAAGCGGGTACGGATCTCGGGAGGTGTCAGCGAGCTCGCTGACCGAACGGCGACGTACTGGTAGTGGCACGTGCCAACTTTTCTGCTTAAAAGGTGAACCAGCCCCAGCTCACAGGCGATCCACATGCGGCGGGCTACCAAGTGCAGGCGGTGTCGCTCCTTTGCGGGGAGCTCACTGGCCGTGTCCGAGCGGTCCATCATCAGGAACCCTTCGTGATACTGAATCGATTGGCCAACCAGGGCGTTGGCGATCCAGTCACAGGCAGCAGCCTCGGTGAGTTTTTCCGTCGGCACGTACACCGGTAGGATGACCGCGCTTGCGTTAAAGCCCGGACCCAGGCGGCTGGGCGTGGTTTCAACAATGGTTTTTGCGTTCAACATCAAATCTCCAGGCGTAAGTTGGCCTACCGCCACCGCCCAGAGGGGCGCGGCGTTTGTTTTCTTTGTGAAGGTTTCTACTGGGCGAGGGGGCTTGTTTTCTCAGCCACCTCGCGATCGGTCAGGCGGCCGGCCGTATGCCGAACATGCGCAAGTGCATCTGCAAGTCGGCTACACGGCGGTAGAAAGTGGCGCTCGGAACGCCGCAGGCCTTAGCTGCTGCCGCCAGATCGCGATGATTGGCGAGCAGATCCATCAAGCAGCGCTGATCACCGCTCATGTAGGCAAGAGCTGCCATCACGTCATGCCGGGTCTCAGCGTCAGGAAGCAAGTCCATGTTCTCGCCCCAGA
>JAGWVT010000099.1 GCA_018970765.1 Actinomycetales bacterium | reverse complement strand
GGTCAGTCCAATCACCTTCATCTGAGGATTGAGCCGGGCCAGGTCAGCCAGGAAGCGCCGGTACATGGTGTTGCTCGAGCGCGGAATCAAATGGGCCTCGTCGATGAGCACCAGGTCGCACTGCTGGACGTCGTAGACGCGCTTGTGGATCGACTGGATGCCGGCAAAGAGGATGCGGGCACGGATGTCACGCTGCTTGAGACCGGCCGAGTAAATGCCTGCAGGCGCCTCCGGCCAGAGCTTCTTGAGTTCGGTGTAGTTTTGCTCGATCAACTCCCGCACATGGGTAACGATCAGGATGCGCTGATCAGGGTAAGCCTTGAGGACGCCCTCAACGAAGGTCGCCATCACCAGTGACTTGCCACCGGCGGTTGGAATCACCACCAGGGGGTTACCCGTGGCCTCGTGAAAGTAGTTGTAGATGCCTTGAATGGCACCGCTTTGATACGGACGAAGGGTCAGGCTCATACTCGTGCTCCTTAAAAGGTGTTCGCATACTTGTTCATACCGGTGTCGCGCCAGCGATTCCCACTGGCGAACTCGTACTCGACCCAGTCCTCGCCTGCGTCGACTTGCTGGCCGGGCACCAGCGATGGAATAAATAGGTGCATGGCGCAGGCAGCGCGCTGATCAGCCTCAGTCAATCGACGGTCGTGGCGTGCGCAGTGCCACCCACCATCGACAGGTGTCGCATGTAGGCAGGTACGGCAATTGACTTCAGGTGCTGCGGCATCTGATGCATTGGCGTGACACACTGGTGCGTGATCACACATCCGACACTGGTACCAGGAGGGATCCGGACTGATTCGCGGTGGCGGTGTAGCGGCAAAGATCACGCGTTCTGCCTTGGTCATGAGCCCCATTGCAAACGCTGGGTCTGCCTCGACCCGCTCAACGTAAACGTCGTCAGTATCCTTACAGACCGCCAGATACATCGCACGAGTCAAGCCCATCAGATGCATGTAGGTTTGCATCTGCGCAAAGTGCAGCGGCTTGCTCTCGCGCACCTTCTTTGCCAGCAGGTCGTTGAAGCTCTTGACCGAATGCGTCTTGAACTCCAGTACATGCCATGTCTTAGGCGCTTCCAGTAGGTTGATGGCCACACCGTCAAGCGAGCCACCAAAGTGGCCACCATGCGCTTGGACCCGAAACTGGCGGCCAGTATCTGGATCAACCTCCAGGACCGTCGCTCCAGTTCGTCGCAGGTTCTGAACCAGCCGGGCTTCCTCGAGTTGGCCGGTTTCGAAAAGGCGCAGGAGGCGTCCTGAGTGCTGAGCGCGGGTGACCCAGCGAAAATCAAACCAGAGCGCTCGCTCACAGTCTTTACCGATCAGCGATGCGCCAAGGTGGGCTCGGAATCCGTCCCCAGCGTCGGCCTCGTAGGCCGCGAAGATCGCGTCTCGTGTCGGGCTGCTGATGCTTGGCAATTCAGCCATGCTGCACCCCCTGTTTGGCTTGAAGCTCTCGGGCACGGGTGACCACTGCCTGCCAGCGTTCGTCATCGCAATCGGCACGCAGCACCTCGATCAGCGCGTCCTTGAACCGCTCTCGGTGGCCGTGGGGTTGGGCGACATGAAGCTTGGCCATGTGTGCCGTCAACTGCGCCAGTTCCTGCTGCTTCACACGAAGCGCAGTTTTGGCCCGGTGGAACCACGTGGCATCGAGTGACTTCTTCTCCGTCTGGCGACGGATATCGGTCGTGGCGATCTGGATCCGGATGGAGGCGATCTCATCTTGAAGCGCGGCCAGACGCTCACGGCAGCCCTGCAATGTGCTGGGCAGTCGGATCGGCGTGGCCGCTAGAGCGTGCTCATGCATGCTCGGGTCCTCCTCAGGCCTGACGCTTCCAGGGCAGGCCGTTGGCCGCGGGAGTAGCGGTCGGCGCAGCCGTGATGGGACGTGCGGCAGCAGGTGCCGAGGGCGGCGTGAACGACGGCGCGGGCGGCGCTGCTGTTGCGCTGGCACCGCCTCGCGGCAGATAGCGAATGGAGTTGGACTCGCCGTACATGCCCTTCGGGGGACGCACCCGCACATCCAGGGTCATTGGGACCAAGTGCAACTGCTCGGAGTTACTGACCTGCAGCTTGCCGACGGCGCGGCAGATCGAGGACAGGGTGCGCTTGGCGATCTCTACCGTGTCCGGGTTGGCGTTGACCAAGTTAAGCCGGTCGAAGAGTTTGCGTCCGGCGTACTGTCCCTCAAGGATGTCGACCTCCAGGTAGAGGTACTGGCCGGTGCCATCCTTGGTCGCACGCATTTCGCTGGCGACGATTTGGCCAAGGTATTTGCCAGGAGGCAGGACGTCGTAGTTGCTGCTGGGCTCGACAGAGGATGCGTCGAAGGTTTGTCCGAATGAGGCCATGGTGATAACTCCTTTTTCAGGTGCGGGTGGTGGTGGAAGGGATCAGGGTCGAATGCAGGGTTTCAGGCATGGCCTGCGCAAAGGCAGACCATTCAAGGGGAAGCGTGTCGGGCAGGTCGTAACGGTTCTTGGCCAGGAATGCGGGGCGTTCGACCGTGTGAATCACACGCTCGCCCGAACCCACGGCACGGCTGACCTTTTTGTTGAAGCCGACGTCCGCCTTGACGGTGGAGATGCGGTAGTTGGCAAACAGCACAACGTCCGAGTGCTCTTGCAGCAGTGCCGCTGCGCGGGCATGGAGCTTGATCACGTACCTGTCGTAGGGGTCGTGCTCAGGCGAATCGAAGCGCTTGATGTCGGTGTGGGCGATCTGCACCACGGTCATGCCGCGGTCGTCGCGAAGCGCATTGAGGCCATCGATGTATTGGCGCCAAAGGTTCAGGGCAGCAACGTAGCCTTTGCCGTACCCGGCGTCCTCGATCGAATTCCATCCGTTGTCACGGCAAGCTTTAGCCCAGACCAGCGGTTCCAGCCAGTCCACGCTGTCGACCACGACCGTGGAAAAGTCGTGTTGCTCGGTGTAGAGAGCTGCAAGCGCCTCCATCACCTCATCGAAGGTCCGTGACAGCGGGAAGTTCGCAGCCGACAGCGTGCCCAGACCATCTTCCGTCTGGATGAATACGGGTTTGTTGGCCTGGCCTGCGAAGGTGGTTTTACCGACGCCAGCAACGCCATGGATCAGCACCCTGGGTGGCTTGGGTGTTCCAGCCCGGTTGAGTTGTGCAAGGGAGATGGCCATCAGACTGCCTCCCCAAATTTGCTGTCATTCGCTGCCTCAGGCACAGCACCGTCCACGATGCGCTCGAGCTTGTATGTGGGCTTTCCGGCCTTGAGCGTGCGTGCGGGTTCGAACAGTTGGCGCACGGCAGGCGGCCAGGCCGTGTATTTCGACTCGGCGACCTTCACTTCCAGGCTTACGTAGTGCTCGGGGTCCTCGCCCCACTTGCGCAGGGCCTCGACCGCCTCTTTGAGCTTGCGCTGGTCGTACTCCGTCCGTTTTGGCAAGTCCGCCACAACGGTGAACCCTTCATCAGAGAACCGCACCGTACCGGTGGACTTTCCAGCGTCCTGGCGCAACTGGTGCGCCCGCTCACCGAAGCGGCGGTGCAGCACGCCCTGCAGGAACTGCCTGTAATGGCAGGCGGTATCTTCAGTGTCGGACACCTTACGGATCAGGCGGTCGAGGTCCGCCAATGGCAGGTTTTCAACCTCTGCCATCACATAGTTGCCCACCTCGTCGAGGGCATCGGGTTCAGGGATCATGGGGACTCTCTTTCTTAGTGGGTGCCGGCGGCGGGCACGGGGGATGGCGTACCAACCTGGCGAAGGCGGGTGCGGATTTCGGGGGGCGTTAACGTATTGGCCGACCGCACTGCGAGGTATCGGTAATGGCAGTCGGCCACCTTCAGGCTGAACAGGTGGACCAGCCCCAGTTCGCAGGCGATCCACATGCGGCGGGCTACGGAATGCAGGCGGCTTCGTTCTTTTGCGGAGAGTCCACTGCCAGAGTCGGACCGGTCCATCATCAGGAAGCCCTCGTGGTACTGAATCGACTGACCAACCAGTGCGTTGGCAATCCAGTCACAGGCAGCGGCCTCGGTAAGTTTCTCTGCGGGCACGTACACGGGTGGGGTAATTGCGCCAGCGTTAACCCCCAGCCCGAGGTGGCTGCGGGTGGCTTCGACAATAGGTTTTGCGTTCAACATCAAATCTCCAGGCGTGAGTTGGCCTACCACCACCGCCCAGAGGGGCGCGGCGTTTGTTTACTTCGTGAAGGTTCTTACCGGGCGAGGGGGCTGTTTTTCTCAGCCACCCCGCGATCGGTCAGGCGGCCGGCCGTATGCCGAACATGCGCAGGTGCATCTGCAAGTCGGCTACACGGCGGTAGAAGGTGGCGCTCGGAACGCCAGACGCCTTGGCGGCTGCAGCCAGATCGCGATGATTGGCGAGCAGATCCATCAAGCAGCGCTGATCACCGCTCATGTAGGCAAGAGCTGCCATCACGTCATGCCGGGTCTCAGCGTCAGGAAGCAAGTCCATGTTCTCGCCCCAGAACCACGTAATCTCGTCAGGGAGCATGGAATTTGACGACCCACCGTTCTCGTCATTGGCGGCGTTCTGGGTGGGTGCGAAGTCGTGAATTGCACGGTCAATGGCGACGACCTCCAGGGTGTCGACATATTCCGGCTCAGAAAACACCAGCCTCTGCCGGTCAGCCTTTCTTGCGTTCAAAAAATCAGTAGTGCAGTGCGCTGAGACCGTCCCCGTGAAGGTACCTGGTGCGCCACGGCTGGGGTCAAACTGCCCTTTGCGCCTGTAGATGTCGCACAGGATTTCCTGACAAAGATCCTCACGCTCGGCTGGGGCCAGCCCCGCAGTCAGCGCTGCCCTGTATGCACGGGTTTTGGCGGCATTGACCGCAGCCTCGTAGAAGGGGTCATTGGCAGCCGAATGGATGCCCTTTTTTCGGGTTCCAGTTGCCGCGTTTGAGTTGGGGTTCTTGGGGGTAACTCCAGGTTTGATTTCCGTTGGCATCATGTTTTTCCTTTTTCGTGTTCGTGTACATGAAGCCATTGGACCGGGGTTACTTCATGAAAGCACCGCAATTGCGTTTTGGGCTACCGCAGTTGCGGTGGACCAGTGATCGTTTCTTATTGATTGAGGCTCTTTTTTCCCTCGGCAAACTTCTCTTCCAAGCCTCGACGTGAAATCCCGGGCTTGCCGTCGTAATCGGCGAGGATGTGGTCGATCACAGCGGACTGACTGTTGAAAACAGAGTTGGGCTTCCCCGCTGGGGTCTTGCCAAGGATCACCGTCACCATTGCGCCAATGATGTTCAGGTAAGTGGTTTGTGCCCTGGGCCCGGGGTCTTGTGGGGTCTTGATTTGCGCCGCCAACACCTCGCGCCCAGCACTCAGCCGATCGCGCTCAGCAACGAGGGCATCGCGTTCAGCAACAAGACCGTCACGCTCAGACCTGAGCTTCCGGTATTCATCAGCCGCCTTTTCAAGACGAGCCCGCAGAGCATCACGATCCGCTTGCAGCGAGCGGTAGGCGTCTGCGTTGATCGCGGAGTGAGTGTTGCGCTCGATTTCGTCAAACAGGAATGCTGGCTTGTCTGATGGAAACTGCGCTGCAATCCAGTCTTTCAGGTGTTGTCGCGAAACGTGCCTGCGCTCATTGGCTACATGCTCTTGAACGACCTTGCCGTTTTCACGGCTGCAGGGCAGCAAACCCTTTTCGATTGCGTCATGAATTGCCCGGCATCGTGGCTCAAGGCACTTGATGTACGGATGCTTGAAAACGCCCCTGGAACTCTCGGTACTGATGCTCAGGGCTTCCTCGATCTCGTCAGGTGGAATTCCACACCAAAGCGCTGCCGCCACCGGGACGCGATAAACGGTGAAATAGGCCTGGACTGCCTCACAGCTGTCGTTTTCCCATGGTTTCTTGCTCATACGGTTCTCTTTTCAT
>JAGWVT010000098.1 GCA_018970765.1 Actinomycetales bacterium | reverse complement strand
AACTTCCCGGGCGGTGTCCAGGATGACCGGGATGTCTAGGTCGCAACTAATACCGAGTTCAAGGCAGACCGCTTCAATCCATTCGTCCATGGCACTCCTTCGTACCCATCCAGTCTTTATCCGGATCCAGTCTTTATCCCCAGCCAGTATGGCCGCAGCAGCGGCCCAAGTAGCGTTGGGCCGTGGACGAGTCCGAAAGCATGAACGTGCTGGGCGGGGATCTTGAGGAGTGTGGACGCAATCCCCTGACCGGCTTCTACCGGGATGGCTGTTGCTCGACAGGTCCAGATGACCTGGGCTCCCACACCGTCTGTGCGATCCTGACCGCGGACTTCCTTGAGCATCAGCGTGAGGTCGGCAATGACCTCATCACACCCCGGGTTGAATACCGGTTCCCTGGATTGAAGCCGGGGGACCGCTGGTGCGTGTGCGCCGCACGCTGGCTGCAGTCCTATCAGGTCGGACGAGCATCACCGGTCGTGTTGCGATCCACGAATGTTGCTGCGCTTGAGATCATTCCACGCGAAGCACTCCTCGAGCACGCTGCTGACGTGCCGGACGACGCTTCCTCGCTGCTCGACGAGAGCTGAGCCCAGATGCTGCTGTCAGATCGCGACATCCGCGCTGAGATTGATGCGCGACGGGTAGTGATCGAACCCTTCGATGCACGCATGATCCAACCTTCCAGTGTTGACGTCCGGCTCGATCGCTGGTTTCGGGTGTTTGAGAATCACCGCTATCCGCATATCGACCCAAGCGTCGAGCAACCGGACTTGACACGCTTAATTGAGCCGGTGGGTGACGAACCGTTCATTCTGCATCCGGGCGAGTTCGTGCTCGGCTCCACCTACGAGGTCGTGGGTCTACCCGATGACATTGCGGGTCGGTTAGAAGGCAAGTCCTCATTGGGACGTCTGGGGCTGCTTACGCACTCCACCGCTGGGTTCATCGATCCGGGATTCACCGGACACGTCACCCTAGAGCTTTCAAACGTTGCGACGTTGCCCATCACTCTCTACCCCGGCATGAAGATCGGTCAACTCTGCTTGTTCCGCTTGTCGAGCCCCGCCGAGTTCCCCTATGGGTCTGCCGCAGCGGGGTCGCGGTACCAAGGTCAGCGCGGACCCACGCCTAGCCGATCCTTTCAGAACTTCCACCGTTCCCAGGTGTAATGGTGTCGGAGGACGTCGAGCTTGAGGTTTTTGACTACACCGAATTCGGCATAGGCATTCGGTGGTTGGCCCAGCAGTTGGCCGACCAACAGTGGATTCCCGAGGCGATTCTCGGCGTGGTGCGCGGCGGGCTGTTTGTCGCAGCAGGTATCGCGTACGCCCTGGATATCAAGGACGTTCGTCACGTCAACGTTGAGTACTACACCGATGTCGGAGCTACGTTGCCGGCGCCGGTAATCATTGGCGAAGCCCCACACCTGAGCGACCTTGCCGGCATGCGCGTGCTGGTCGCTGACGACGTGGCGGACAGTGGGGCCACCCTGCACTTCGTCCGAGGGCTGCTCCCTACCGATGCCGAGGTTCGGGTGGCCGTGCTCTACGGCAAACCGAGTTCGACGTATCCGCCGGAATTGGCCTGGCGATCGACGGAAAAGTGGATTCGCTTCCCATGGATTCAGGTACCACCGATCCAGCGGCCTACTCCCGGTGGCGGCTAGCGAACGCTTTCCAGCAGCAGGGTTGCTACGTCGCTGACCACGACACCCTGCGCCTCGCCCTGCTGCTGCTTACTCGTCACCGCGTCGTTAAGCATGACCGAGCAGAACGGGCAGGCGACCGCAATACGCGTGGCGCCGGTCTCAATCGCTTCCTCGGCGCGGTTGACGTTCACCCGGGTCCCGATCTTCTCTTCCATCCACATGCGAGCCCCACCGGCGCCACAGCAGAACGACTTTTGCCCGTGGCGAGGCATCTCAACTCGGTTTGTGACCGACGCATCGACCAACTCCCGGGGTGGGACGTACACGTTGTTGTGACGGCCTAGGTAGCAGGGGTCGTGGTAGGTGACCTTCTGGTCAATGGGCTGGACGGGCACGAGTCGCCCGTCTTTAACCAACTGATTCAACAGTTGGGTGTGATGCACGACCTCGTAGTTGCCACCGTTTTGTGGATATTCCCGACCGAGGGTGTTGAGGCAGTGTGGGCAGGTCACAACAATCTTGCGAGCCTTGATCGTGTTAAGCATCTCCACGTTCTGCATGGCCTGCATCTGGAAGAGGAACTCGTTGCCGGCACGACGAGCCGGGTCTCCAGTGCACGACTCGCCCTCACCAAGGACGAGGTATGAGACTCCTGCCAGGTGCAAGAGCTCGGCGACAGCCTTAGTTGTGCGCTTCGCGCGATCCTCGAACGCTCCGGCGCAGCCCACCCAGAACAGGTACTCGACATCGTCGCCGATCGTGTCCTCACCGTCGGCACCGAACACCCGTACCGGAAAGTCAACCTCTTGGATCCAAGCGTTGCGATCAGATGCGTTCATGCCCCAGGGATTGCCCTTGGTTTCGAGATTCTTGAACATCCCATTCAATTCGCTCGGGAAGTCCGTAGCCACCATGACCTGGTTACGACGCATGTCGACGATGTGATCAATGTGTTCGATATCGACGGGACACTGATTGACGCACGCACCACACGTGGTGCACGACCACAGCACAGACTCGTCGATCACTGGTAGTTCCGGGCCGGTGGTGCGATGACCGTCGGAGGTGTAGCCATCGTCGGCAGCGTGGTCTGAGCCCTCGCGTGAACCGATAAACGGCCGCTCAACCTCCGTGCGCGTTGACTCGCCAACCTTCTCGAGGGCGCTCGTTGAAAACTCGCCCAGGCCAGGATGGGAACCTGCCGCGGCGCGCAGGTACGGCGCCTGCGTAAACATCGTGTCGCGCAGGTCCATGATCAGCAGCTTTGGGGAAAGTGGCTTGCCGGTGTTCCACGCGGGGCACTGGCTCTGGCAACGCCCGCACTCGGTGCAGGACATGAAGTCCAGGTAGTTCCGCCAGGTGAACTCTGCAATGTGTCCTTTGCCGAACAGCGCATCATCCGGCGGATCCTCGAAGTCGATGGGCTTGCCCTTGAACATGATCGGCTGCAGAGGGCCCAGCGCGTTGGGTCGACGTGAGGTGTACACGTTGATTGGCGCAGCGCCAATATGGAGGTGCTTGGAGTTCAGGACGATGAGCAGGAAGATCACCACTACGGCGATCTGCAGCCAGATGCCGATGGTCTCCAACCATTCGTTGGCGGTCAACCCAAGTGGCTCCAGCCAACTTGCCACTAGTTCGGAAGCGAATGCACCGGACGGGAACGGAAAGACACCGGTGTTGATCTGGGCGGCGCGGTAGATCAGGAGCGTCCAGACCACATTGAAAATCATGAACAAAATCAGCCAGGCGCCTTTGGTATGCGAACCGAAGAACCGCGAAGCGCGACCTTCCTGCTTGGGGCTGTTGGTTAATCGCAGGATCGCGAAGATCACCACACCGATGAGGACCAGTACAGCGAAGAGATCTTCAGCGAATCCCACGATCGGCCATCTTCCGATGATCGGGATAGCGAAATCGGCCGCGAACAGTGCGCCGTAGACCTCAAGGATCGTCAACCCCAGAACGAGGAAGCCCCAGAACGCGAAGACGTGTGCCACCCCGGGCACCGTCCATTTCAGAAGTTTGCGCTGGCCGAGCACCTCGACCGCCTCGGCTTGCACGCGCTTGGGGGCATCGTTCGTGCGACCAGGGGCTGGTTGGCCAGAGCGCGCCAGAGTAAATAGGAACCAAAGTCGCCTACCGGCGAAGGCCAGCGCAATGACCGTTATTGCGATGCCAACAGTGGCGCGCAGCAGCATGAGAACCTCCGCTTGCGAGCCTACTGGGGCAGCAATGCCAGGGCGGTCCTAACCGAGGGGTCAAGGGCGGCCGCATGTTCTGTGTCGCTGGGCTGGACATTGGTGACCTCCGCGTACTCCTGAAGGTCCTCGCGCATCCGCGGTGTCCAGAACTGCTGCAGGTGTCGTACGAGTGCGGCCACTTTGTCCTGCCCGCGGTGATCATTGTTGGCGGCGATTTGATTCGCCATCCGGACGAGCGTGCGCAGGGCATCCTGCTGATGGGGGACCTGATGTTCAACGAGCCCAAGGGCCTGCGGGGAGGGTGCCTGGGCTGAAGCCTGACTTGGACGCACCTGAACTGCGGTGACTTTGTACTCGGGGCAGTTCGTTGCCCAGTCGGAGTACTCCGTGGTCACCACATTGGCGCCGCTCATCGGGAAATGGAAGGTCGTATAAACGACGCCTGGCGGAACTCGCTCGGATACCTGTGCCCGCATCACGGTGCGACCAACCCGACTTTCCAACTCCACCCACATGCCGTCTTTGATGCCGCGCATCTCAGCATCTGCTTCGTGGATATCGAGGACGTCTTCGTGGTGCCAGGTGATGTTCGCTGTCCGTCGGGTCTGCGCACCCACGTTGTATTGGGAGAGGATGCGCCCAGTGGTAAGGAGCAGTGGAAACTTGCGATTTGCACGCTCGTCAGTGGGCACGTACTCGGTCAGCATGAACTGCCCCTGGCCGCGCACGAAAGCACTCATATGCATGATGGGTGTACCAAGTGGCGCGGCGTCATTGCAGGGCCACTGCACGCTTCCGACCGAATCGAGCTTCGCGAACGAAACGCCAGCGAAGGTCGGCGTGATTGCTGCGATTTCATCCATGATCGCTGCGGCATCGGGGTAGTGCATTGGGTAGCCCATTGCCGTTGCGAGTTCGCAGGTGACCTCCCACTCGGACTTGCCCGTGCGGGAGGCCATCACTGGTCGGACGCGGTTGATGCGACGTTCGGCGTTGGTGAACGTTCCGTCCTTTTCCAGGAATGATGTACCAGGCAGGAAGACGTGAGCGAACTTGGCAGTTTCGTTGATGAACAGGTCCTGGACGATGACGAGATCCATGGACTGCAGGGCTTCCATAACGTGGGCGGTGTTCGGGTCGGACTGCGCTAGGTCCTCACCCTGGATGTAAATCGCTCGGAACTCACCGCTGAGGGCAGCGTTGAGCATGTTCGGAATACGCAGCCCCGGTTCGGCCTCCAGGTGCGTGCCCCAGAGCACCTCGAACTGCTGGCGGACTGCGTCGTCCGAGACATGGCGGTAGCCACTGAACTCATGGGGGAAGGAACCCATATCGCAGGAACCTTGCACGTTGTTTTGGCCACGCAGGGGGTTGACACCGACACCACGGCGCCCAATGTTGCCGGTGAGCATGGCTAGGTTGGCCATGCCCATGACCATCGTTGAGCCCTGGCTGTGCTCGGTGACGCCTAACCCGTAATAGATCGCGGAGTTGGGTCCGGTCGCGTACAGGCGCGCAGCCTCACGAATTGCCATGGCGGGCACGCCACTGATCGCCTCTACGGCCTCCGGGCTGTTCTCCGGTTGGATGATGAACGCTTGCCACTGCTTGAAGGCATCTGCTTCGCAGCGCTCGTCGATGAAGGTCTGATCCTGCAGTCCCTCGGTGATGATGGTGTGCGCGAGCGCGTTGATGATCGCGACGTTGGTGCCGGGTAACAACTGCAGGTGCAGATCTGCCGCAATGTGCGGCGTGCGCACGAGATCGATCCGACGCGGGTCGATGACGATGAGGTGCGCCCCTTCGCGCAGGCGTCGTTTCATTCGCGAGCCGAACACCGGATGCGCCTCAGTCGGGTTGGCACCGATCACCAGGATCACATCTGCTTCCTCAACCGATCGGAAGTCCTGGGTGCCGGCAGAGGTACCGAAGGTTTGCTTGAGGCCATAGCCGGTCGGTGAGTGGCAGACCCGAGCGCAGGTGTCTACGTTGTTGGTGCCGAAGGCAGCGCGCACCATCTTCTGCACCACGTACACCTCTTCATTGGTGCACCGGGATGAGGTGACGCCCCCC
>JAGWVT010000097.1 GCA_018970765.1 Actinomycetales bacterium | reverse complement strand
ACCCTCATCCTGTGTCTGTTCGCCTTCGCATCAACCGGCGGTGGAGTCGTGATGACGAATGCATTCATGAATCTCGCACCGCCGGGTCGTGCAGGCAGCGCATCTGCATTCCGGGGCGCTGCCTCATCCGTCGGCGTAGCGACGGGTGTTGCGTTCAGTGCGATCGTGTTCTTTGGTACCACGCAAACCACATTTCACGACTTGATTACTCGCAACAAGGGCGACGTCACGATTGCCAACAAGATCGCCGACCGCTTGCATGATGCGACTTCGACAAGGGAAGAGGTTGCTACGGCCTACTCTCTACCCCTCAAGGTCGTCACGGACTATGACAAGGAGTTGCTTGCAGCGCAGGTGACGGGGTATCGCGCCCAAGGGCTCCTGGGGGGATTCTTAGCGCTGGCTGCTGCAATTCTCTTCTTCTTCGTGCAGGGTCGACGTTCGGTCGGAACCGGTGATGCACCCAAGTCCACAACACCTACCCGTTAGGGCCCGGGGGCAATAGGGCCATGCGCCTAACGGACTTCTGGGATCGAATGGCGCAAGTGTTCGGTGCCGCCTATGCACATTCCTGGGCCAAGGACGTGGTGCTCGAGGCGCTGGGCTGCACGGTTGATGAGGCCATCGCCAAGGGAGTGGAAACCAAAGAGATCTGGCGTGCTGTCTGCGCTCAGGTCGATGTGCCCTCCCAACTGACCTGACTGCGGAACTCCGCTGGCGGAGCAGCCCTGACGGATCACCGATGACGGATCACCCCTGACTACGGTTAACCCATGACGCTGCTCATCAAGTCTCGGTCCGGATTGCTCGCCATCAAGGCCGTCGTGGGGATTGCCCTGCTGTCTTCGTTGGCGCTGTTCGTCGCCCCGGCCACGCAGGCTGCGTCTGGAACCTCGCAGCGCATCGTGCTGGTCTCGCGCCTGACCAGTGCAGGCACCACGCTGCAGAACCTGCCTGGGGGCGTCACCTACGGCTGGAATGATCTGCGCGGCGGTACTACCTGGGCCGGTCAGCCAGCCACCATCCGCTTCCTCGGCTCGGTGAACTACGTCGACGGGTCCGGTCCCTTCGGTGGGCTGGTCACCGTCACCCGTGAGGACGGTGCCGTGCTCGCCTTCAGCGTCGATGGGAATGCGCTGGATGCGAGCCTGCCGGGTGGAGGCGACGAGACGACGTTCACAGGCTCTGTCCGGATTATCGGTGGGGATGGTGCATTCAAAGCTGCTCGCGGAATCGGCACCATGACGGGCTTTCGCGATGGCCCGGTTGGTAGCCCGGTGCAGATGACCTTCAACCTGCGCGTGGTTCGACCCAACTGACCAGCGTGCCGACCATTGGGCGACGTAAGGCTGCGGAGTACGACGGTCGCTTTCTTACGGTCGTGACCTATGGGCGCACTGGGAGCACCGCACTGCAAGCCAGTTTGAATGCCCTTCCCGGCGTGCTCGTTCGTGGCGAGAATTACAGCGCGATGCGCGGTATCCAGGCCTATGCACAGTCTGTCGCGGAAACGGCGGATCGCCACCATGCCGGCCGGCCCGAGCACCCATGGTTCGGATCGGCGCGATTGGATCCGGCCGCGACACTGGCCGACCTTCGTCGGCACGTTACTAGCCAACTGCTGCGTCCCCAGGCAGATACCCGTTGGCTGGGATTCAAGGAGGTGCGCTACGAACCCGGGCACTTCGTCAGCTATGACCTGCTCCTCGACCACCTCCTCTTCCTAGGGCGACTTTTCCCGGACATCGTCTACCTGATGAATGTGCGCGACCCGCGTGCCGCGGCGGCCAGCGGTTGGTGGCCTGACCACGGTGATGCCGAGGCCGTGCTGACCACCACGCGCGACTGGCTGATTGATGCCTCTGCCGAGATCAACCGGCTGACCCGCGCCGCCGCGGAGCGGCCGCGCGCAGTTGTCCTGGAGTACGAACAGTGGAGCGGTGACGCTCAGGTGCTCATCGACGCCTATGCGCGGATGGGTCTGCCGCGCGATGACGCAGCGGTGCGAGCAGCTCTGGCCAAGCGCCTGGAGCACGGCTCGCATGCGACTCCAGAACGTGGAGGTGCCCTGTGAGCATGGTGAGCGCGCTTGCGGACAACCAAGTCGCCGCGGTCCAGCGACGCAGCATCAAAGTTCTTGCTGCTGGCCAGGGGCTTGGTGGCATTGCGGTAGCCGGATCATTGCCCGCCGGGTCACTGTTGGCCGCCTCCCTGTCCGGGTCAGAGGCGGCTGCCGGGTTGGCGCAGACGGCCGGGGTGTTGGGCGCCGCGCTGCTGGCCCTGCCACTTGCCCGTCTGGCATTGGTGCGTGGGCGACGACCATCGTTAGCCGCCGGATACGGCATCGGCGCGATCGGTGCCGCAGTGGTGATCGCTGCTGCACTGCTGGGCAATCTCGTGCTGCTGCTGGTGGGGTGCCTGCTGGTCGGTGTTGCATCGGCTGCGAGCTACCAGGCTCGGTATGCCGCGACCGACCTGGCCGAACCGACGCAACGCGGACGAGCCCTGGCCTGGGTGGTCTGGGCAGCCACCATCGGTGCGGTGCTGGGTCCGAACCTGCTCGGCGTCTCCGGCCAGGTGGGCGTGGCCGTGGGCTTGCCGCGATTGGCCGGGCCGTATCTACTCTGCGGGATAGCGCTCGCCGGGGCAACCGCTGTGCTCTTCCTGCTGTTGCGTCCAGATCCCTACCTGCTCGCATTACGCCAACGAGCCAGCTCCGCCGGACCGCAGGCGCCAACCACCGTTCGTGCTGGCATTCGTCATCTGCGTGGACACCCACGCGCTGCTCTGGGTATCGCGATCATCGCGATCGGGCATGTCGTCATGGTCATGGTGATGGTCATGACCCCGGTCCATATGGCGCACGTTGATGTCTCACTGACGTTGATCGGCCTGGTGATCAGCGTGCATGTGGCTGGCATGTACGCGCTGTCGCCGGTCGTGGGTTGGTCGGTGGATCGCCTTGGACGGATTCAAACGACCGTGCTGGGGATGGTCATCCTTGCCGCGGCCTGCGTTATTGCTGGGCTGGCACCGGCCGACTCAGTGCCGGTACTGGGGTTGGGGCTGTTCCTGCTCGGCTTGGGCTGGTCCTGCACGCTCATCGCGGGGTCGACCATGCTCACCGACGACACCCCGGAGGCTGAGCGCCCGGCGGTGCAAGGGCTCGCTGATCTGGTGATGAACGGAGTCGGGGCGCTGGGTGGGGCGATTGCTGGCGTCATCGTTCTCGTCGCCTCCTACGGTGCGCTCTGCGCGGCCGCCCTGTTGCCAATTCTTGGACTCGCCGTTGCGGTCTCGTTACGCGGGCGCGTGCACGATGAGGGTGCCGAGAATCTCCTATATGGGGACGGGGGAGGGCGTATCCCGAGAGGGGATGAGTGAGGCACACTGCATTTAGGAGCGAAGCACGACATCCTCGATGGGTGTGAGCTTTCCCTTCGCGACCGCGGCTCGCGCATCCATCAGCTCCGCCATGGCATCTGGGTCGGACAGGACGGCGATTGTTTCTTCCAGAGACTCCAGATCCGCAGCAGCCACGAGGACTGCTGCGGGCGATCCGTTTCGGGTAGTCACGACCCGGATTCTGGTCATGACGGTCCGGGCGGTCAAGTGGCGCCAACGCCCCCAGCCCAGTCCGACTTGCCGTGGTGGTGGCACTTTCGGCGTGTCGGTTTTCTTCGAACACCCGTTCGATATAGAGTCCTGCTGCGCCCAGCGGTCCACAGGCTCGACAGGGTGGGTGGACCCGGGCGCACAAGATCGGCAGGGTGCACCCCAAGTGCACAACAACCGCGAAGTGCCCAGATCTACAGAGGTTTCGGCCTCCCGTCAGCAAGGAGCAGGCAATGGCCAGTGCAGCAGCAGACCGCGAAAAGGCCCTCGATTCGGCCCTCGCTCAGATCGAACGCCAGTTCGGTAAAGGCTCGGTCATGCGCCTTGGCGAAGAGGGTCGAGCCCCCGTCGAGGTCATTCCGACCGGGTCGATCGCCCTTGACCTCGCGCTCGGTATTGGTGGTCTCCCGCGGGGACGCATCGTAGAGATCTACGGACCGGAATCCTCCGGTAAGACGACGGTGGCGCTGCATGCCATCGCGAACGTACAGGCTGCCGGTGGCCTGGCGGCATTCATCGACGCCGAGCACGCCCTTGACCCTGACTATGCCCAACGCCTGGGTGTGGACCTCGACAACCTCTACGTCGCCCAGCCGGATACCGGTGAGCAGGCTTTGGAGATTGCGGACACGCTCGTGCGATCCGGTGCCCTCGATCTGATCGTCATCGACTCGGTCGCCGCTTTGGTACCTCGTGCCGAGATCGAGGGGGAGATGGGTGATAGTCACGTTGGCCTGCAGGCCCGGTTGATGAGCCAGGCCCTCCGCAAGATGGCCGGCGCATTGAGCAACACCGGCACCACCGCAATCTTCATCAACCAGCTACGCGAAAAGATCGGCGTGATGTTCGGCAGCCCGGAGACCACCACCGGTGGCAAGGCGCTGAAGTTCTATTCCTCCGTTCGACTGGACGTGCGTCGCATCGAAACGCTCAAGGGTGGCACAGAGGCGGTAGGCAACCGCACCCGCGTCAAGGTCGTGAAGAACAAGGTTGCACCGCCCTTCAAGCAGGCGGAGTTCGACATCCTCTACGGCGAGGGCATCTCCCGTGAGGGCTCGCTGATTGATCTGGGCGTTGACAGCGGCATCGTCAAGAAGTCCGGTGCCTGGTTCACCTACGACGGTGACCAACTGGGCCAGGGTAAGGAGAACGTGCGCACCTTCCTGAAGGACAACCCTGACCTCGCCAACGAGATCGAGAAGAAGATCCGCGAGCACCTGGGCATTGGCGCACGCATGGACGCACCCGCCGACACTCGTTCGGGCGCCTCCGCGCCATCTGCACCGACTGCACCCCCGACCACTGACCTGGACGATGCTCCGCTGGTGGTTGGCCTTGAGCCACCGGTGGCGCCGAGCAAGCCGGCCGCGAAGTCGCGGTCCACCGCTCGGAGCACTCGTGCGGCAGCGTCGGAATAGCCGGTAATGAGCGTGGCCGCAGAGTCGTTCGCTGGGGACTCCCTTGCGGGGGAGTTCCCAGCCGATTCGGATCCCGTTCAGACCGCGCGCGTGATTGCCCTGCGGCGGCTCAATGCCGCACCGCGATCTCGCGCCGAACTTGCCGAAGACCTGCGCAAACGTGGCGTACCACTCGAGGCGGCTGAAGAGGTTCTCGACCGCTTTACTGAAGTAGGCCTAATTGATGACGCGGCCTACGCAAATGCCTGGGTAGGCAGTCGGCATCGGGGTCGTGGCCTGGCGCGTCCGGTGTTGCGCCGTGAATTGCAGGCGAAGGGGATCGCCGCTTCGTTGGTGGAAGAAGCCCTGGATGTCATTGACGATGAAGCGGAAATTGATCGAGCTCGTGCGCTGGCCGTACGTCGCCTGCCGTCACTTGCTCGACTCGATAACGCGTCCCGACAGCGTCGGTTGATTGGTTTCCTGATGCGCCGCGGCTACCCGGTAGGTGTTGCCGCGCAGGTCACGCGTGAAGTGTTGGGCGCCGATCAGGATTCTTGAGCGTTAGCGCTGCAGCAATGGCATGACCATCGTGTCGACGATGTGCTCAACGACTGAGGATGACGGCGCCTGACCAAGCATCAACCACTGGTGCAGGATCGTGGCCGGCAGAATTTGCACGACCAACGGGTCCACGGGACCGGCTGCGATCTCGCCGCGACGCATAGCCTGTTCGATGAGGCGATCGATGCGCGCAGCCTGGGGAACCCGGTAGCGCAGATCTAATTCCGCGAGCATGCGCGGTTCACGGGACGCCTCGGCGAACAGTTCGCGCAGGACGGCTCCGCGAGGAGACTCTAAGAACGACGCCAAGGCGAATCCGATGCCACAAAAATCGTCGCGCAGCGAGCCGGCTGATTCCTGAGT
>JAGWVT010000028.1 GCA_018970765.1 Actinomycetales bacterium | reverse complement strand
CGTGGACTAGGAGCGGAGTTCACTCCAGGCCTTGGTCCACTCCGAGTACGGCACGCACTTGACGTCGGTGCGTCCGTCGAGGCAGGCCTCGGTCGGGGTGTTCCAGTAGTAGACGTCCTTCCAGTAGTCCTCCGAGTCAGCGTGGAAGATCGCGCAGTGATCCGGATTAGACGTCAGGGCACAGGACTTCGCGTTGGACGGTGCCTCGCCAAACCACTCCGCCACGGCGGCATTTGCCTCCGGTGACGCAATGTGGTTCACCCACAGGTAGGCGCAGTTCACGTTCGGTGTGTCCTTAGCGATCATCCAGGTGTCCGACCAGCCCGTTGAACCTTCCTTGGGCTTGATGGCGTCCACCTTGGCTTCTTCGCCCTGCAGGGCATTGACGATGACCTGCCAAGTGGTGCCGACCGTCGACGAACCGTTCTTGAAGGCGTCCATCTGCTTGAGGTAGTCCGACCAGTACTCGCCGACGAGACCCTTCTGTTGCTTCAACAGATCCACCGCTGCAGCGAACTGAGTCTCGTCGAGTGCGTACGGGTAGGTGATACCCAGATCCGGTTGCGTGGCCATCAGGTACAGCGCGGCGTCAGCAATGTAGATCGGGGAGTCGTAGGCGGTTACCGAGCCCGCTGCCGGGGAATTGGCGTCCCAGACAATGGACCACGAATCGGGCGCCGGTGTCACCGTGTCGGTGTTCCACATCAACAGGTTGGCGCCACGGCCGTGCGGAATGCCGTAGGAGACCCCGTTGACGCTGTTCCACTGCTGCATCTTCAGACCCTCGAAGACGTCGGCGTAGTTCGGTACCAGATCGGTATTGACCGGCTGCACGTTGCCGCCGTAGATCAGGCGTAGCGATGCATCACCCGAGGCCGAGACCACATCCCAACCGCCTTCTTGCATCAACTTGACCGCCTCATCGGAGGTGCCGAAGGTCTTCACGTTGACCTTGCAGCCCGTCTCCTCTTCGAATCCGGTCACCCAGTCCACAGCGGGATCGGTGGAACCGTTCTCGACATAGCCGGGCCAAGCAAGGACGTTGACTTGTCCCTCACCGGCACCAACTGGACCTTCGTACATCGGTACATCCGGCACTCCGCCGGACGAGCTGCTGCCACCGCAGCCGGCGACGACCAGAGCTGCAGCCGTGCCAGCGGCGACGGCGAACAGCAGGCGCGTTCCGCGCATCCGCATCCCTCCTTTGACGTTGACCGAGCACTGGTGTGTGCTCAGCACGATCCCCAAACCGGTCAGTCCAGGGAATACTCGTGTTCCGTGCGCCAGACCAAGTCGACGGGCTGACCGCGCAGAGCGGCAACCTCCCCCGATGCCGTAGCCGCGTTCTGCTGCACGGCCATGAGCGTGCTCCCAGCATCGATATCCACGACGAAACGTGTTGTCATACCTACGTAGATGACCTCACGGACGACGCCACTGGCCGCACGCTCCCCGGATTTGGCACCCGTACCGGCAGCCAGCACCCGGATCTTCTCCGGCCGAACGGAGTAGGTACCCGCCTTACCGATCACGGCCTGTGCGACAGCGCCGCGGAGCAGATTCGAGGTACCGACGAAACCGGCGACAAATTCAGATGTGGGGTGCTCATAGATGTCAGTCGGCGTACCGAGTTGAGCGATTCGCCCCGCATTGAAGACCGCGATGCGGTCGGACATCGTGAGGGCTTCATCCTGGTCGTGCGTGACGAAGACAAAGGTGATGCCGACCTCTCGCTGCAAGGCCTTCAATTCGACCTGCATCTCCTCACGCAGTTTCAGATCCAGTGCGCCGAGTGGTTCGTCGAGTAGCAAGACCTTGGGGCGATTCACCAGAGCGCGAGCCAATGCCACGCGTTGGCGTTGACCGCCGGAGAGTTGAGAAGGTGCACGATCCTCATATCCGGTCAATCGCACGGCCGCGAGTGCTTCCTCTGCGCGGGCGCGGCGTTCCGATGCGGGCACTCGCTTGACCCGCAGGCCGTACTCGACGTTCTTGAGCACACTCATATGCGGGAAGAGTGCGTAATCCTGAAAGACCGTATTGACGTCTCGGGCGTAGGGCGGCGCGTTCGTGACATCGACGCCGGCCAGCTCAACGGTCCCTGCATCTGGTCGCTCAAAACCGGCGATGATGCGCAACACCGTTGTCTTACCTGACCCTGAAGGACCAAGCAGCGTCAGGAACTCACCGTCGAAGACGTCAAGGTCGACGTCATCCACGGCTACGACCGAGCCGAAGGTCCGTCGAAGCCCCCGAACACGAATTGCGACCGGACGATCAGCCACTCAGGGTCCTTTCACGAGGCCGGCAGCGGTGGAACTGATGACGTTGAACTACGGAGGCTACCGTTCAGCCTGACGCCTAGATTGGTTGATCTGAACTTTTTTGTCGGATCGTTATCCCATTTCAGTGCGGGCTATTCACTAACCAGCGGCAGGTACTCGGACAGATCGGACCGTTCTCCACTGGCCTGTACACGTCCCGAAGCCACCGCGTCGAACCAGGTGAGCTGTCCGGTGACCATCAACAACCAGGTGCCTGGATCCGCCTGCACGACCGCTGAGGGTGTTCCCCGGCGATGCGTGGTTCCGGCGATGGCCTGAACGGCGCCGTGCGGTGGCACTCGGATTTCGACGCTGCGGCCCGGTGCGAGTCGGGCGAGCTCGCGCAGGGACCAGCGCACGGCAGTTGCTTCAAGGGTCGAGTCGACAACACGGTCGTGCAGATAGTCGTCGACAGCCTGACGAACCGCGGCTCTGCCGTCCTGTGCCAACTAGGAACTGCCTTGCAGGATGGCGGGCAAGGTTCGCTCATGAATCTGACGCAGTTCGTCGATCTTGAGTGTGAAGAGGCCCTGGACGTCAACGGCAGGTTCACGTGATACGACGCCCAGCAGTTGGCAGGGCAGCCCAGCATCAGCACAGCGTTTGCTGAACTCCGCGATGTTCGCATCTGCATCGAGCACTACGAGCACTCGCGTTGCCGATTCTGCGAGGAGTTCAACTGCCGGAGGCAGTTCATCCGGCAGGATGATCTGACAGCCGAGGCCTGAGCGCAAGGCCATCTCAACCAGACCCATGGCAAGGCCACCGTCGGACAGATCGTGGGCTGCACGCAGGGTCCCCGCATGACCCTCGGCAACGAGTAGTGCGGCAAGCCGCTGCTCGGCCTGCAGGTCGAGCAGCGGAGGGGTCCCGCCGAGGTGACCGTGAAGGTGCGCCCACTCACTGCCGCCAAACTCATCGCGCGTGCTGCCGATTAACGCGATCTGCTGACCGGGTTCGGACCAAGCCATCGGTACACGCCGATGGACGTCGTCGATCACACCGAGGACGGCCACAATGGGCGTCGGAAGGATGGCAGCGTCACCAGTCTGGTTATAAAACGAAACGTTCCCGCCGGTGACTGGCGTTCCCAATTCCAGACAGGCGTCCGCCAAGCCACGCACCGCTTCGGCGAACTGCCACATGACACCCGGATCTTCCGGTGAACCGAAGTTCAGGCAGTTCGTGACAGCCAGCGGCATCGCCCCGGAGCAGGCGACATTGCGATAGGCCTCGGCCAAGTTCAGCTGCGCGCCGCGATAGGGATCCAGTTTGGTAAATCGGCCATTCCCATCAGTAGCCAAGGCCACGCCTCGGCCAGTGGTCTCGTCCACGCGGATCATGCCCGCGTCATCAGGCTGCGCAAGCACCGTGTTGCCCTGTACGTAGCGGTCGTACTGGTCGGTGATCCAAGACTTACTCGACAGATTCGGACTGGCCACGAGCTTGCGAACCGCATCGGCCAAGCCAGGTCCATCCGCAGGCATCGGAACCCGTGCCGGCGTGGGTGCATCTGCAACCAGGGCATCCATCCAGTCAGGTCGCGCGAACGGCCGCTGGTAGACCGGCCCTTCATGGGCCACAGTGCGCGGCGGCACATCCACAATGCGCTGGCCGTGCCAATCGATCGTCAAGTGTCCGGAATCGGTGACCTCGCCGATGACAACTGCCTCGACATCCCATTTGGTGCAGCGCGCCAGGAACTCGTCCAGACAGTCCGGCCGAACGATGGCGCACATCCGCTCCTGGGACTCGCTCATCAGGATCTCTTCGCAGGTCAGCGTGGTATCACGCAGCGGTACTCGATCAAGCCACACATGCATGCCCCCGGTGCCATTCGAAGCCAACTCACTGGTCGCGCAGGAGATCCCGGCGCCACCGAGATCCTGAATGCCCTCAACCAGCCCGGCACGCAGGACCTCCAGGGTTGCCTCGATCAACAGCTTTTCCATGAATGGATCGCCGACCTGCACACTGGGTCGCTTGGCCGGGCCGGTCGCGTCGAAGGACTCTGACGCCAGGACGGAGACGCCCCCGATGCCATCCCCGCCGGTACGCGCGCCGTAGAGCACAACGTGGTTTCCCACCCCGGTGGCTTTGGCCAGGTGGATGTCCTCATGGCGCATGGCACCTACGCACAGTGCATTGACGAGCGGGTTGCCTGCATATGAGGCATCGAAGATCGCCTCGCCACCGATGTTCGGCAGGCCAAGGCAGTTGCCGTAACCGCCAATACCGGCGACGATCCCGGGCAGCACCCGCCTGGTGTCCGCCGCATCAGCCGGACCGAATCGAAGTGGATCCATCACGGCCAGTGGCCGAGCTCCCATGGCCAGAATGTCGCGCACGATGCCACCGACGCCAGTGGCCGCACCCTGATACGGCTCGACGAAGCTCGGATGATTGTGGCTTTCGATTTTGAAGGTCACCGCCCAGCCGTCGCCAATATCCACCACGCCGGCGTTCTCGCCGATGCCGACCAGCATCGCCGGATTGTCTGGCTTCTTGTCACCGAATTGACGCAGATGCACCTTGCTCGATTTATAGGAGCAGTGCTCGCTCCACATCACCGAATACATCGCCAGCTCGGCTGACGTTGGCCGGCGACCGAGAATCTCGCGGATGCGCTGGTACTCATCGGGCTTCAATCCGAGTTCCGCGAAGGGCTGCGTGCGATTCGGGTCGCTGGCGGCCTGCGCGACCGTGTCGACTGGCGTAGTCACGGGCGAGCTACTCATGGCGCCGCGACCTGCAAGGCCTGCAGGACCGAAGTGAAGAACCCAAGCCCATCGGTACTGGGTCCAGTGAGTTGCTCAATCGCGTGCTCCGGATGTGGCATCAAGCCGACGACGTTGCCACGTTCGTTGCGAATACCAGCGATGTCACGCCGAGACCCGTTCGGGTTGCCATCCAGGTATCGGAACACCACCCGACCCTCGCCTTCCAGGCGATCCAAGGTTTTCTCATCGGCGAGATAAGCGCCCTCGCCGTTTTTCATGGGAATCACGATCCGCTGACCTGGAGCGAAACCATTCGTCCAGTCCGAAGTTGTGTCGAGGACCTGCAACGCCTGGTCGCGGCAGAGGAAGTGTTGATGGTCATTGCGTCGCAGTGCCCCGTGCAACAGGTGCGCCTCACAGAGAATCTGGAAGCCATTACAGATTCCCAGCACCGGCATGCCCTGCTCAGCGCGGCGAATGACCTCCTCCATGATCGGAGCAAACCGGGCAATGGCCCCGCAACGCAGATAGTCCCCGTAGGAGAACCCGCCGGGCAGGATCACCGCATCGACACCCCTAAGGGCAGCATCACCACCGTCGCCATGCCACAGCGCAACCGCTTCACCGCCGGCTAGCCGCACGGCGCGTGCAGCATCAACATCGTCAAGCGAGCCGGGAAAGGTGACAATGCCGATGCGCCCTGTGTTCACGATGCAGGCACCCCGTCAGTGCGCGGCGTCACTGGGGTCCGGCTGCACGGTGAGGCGGTAGTTCTCGATCACCGGATTGCTGAGCAGTTCCCCAGCGAGTTGCTCCACAAGTGCGGCTCGATCAGTATCGAGATTTCCTTCGAGATCGATGATGAACTGCTTGCCCTGTCGAACCTCACTGACGCCAGTCAGTCCAAGTCGGCCAAGCGCACCCTGGACGGCACGACCCTGTGGATCAAGAATCTCCGGCTTCAGCATGACGTCGATGATGACGCGGGCCACTGGCACTCCAAGGGTTCGGAACCTCGCTGGCGCAAGCCTATCGGCGCGCTGACTTGCCGGGTAGGTCCTGCTGCTGTGCCAACTATGCCAACTATGCCAACTGTGCCTGCCAGGCGAGCCAGGCGGAAGTGACCATGTCGCGCAGGTCTCGCTGCGCTCGCCAGCCGAGTACTTCTTCGATGCGCGCCGTCGCCGCCGTAGACGCAGGTGGATCCCCGGGCCGGCGGGCAGTCACAACCGCTCCTATGTCACGTTGCAGCACCTCACTGATCATGGCCATTACTTCAAGGACCGATGATCCGACACCTCGTCCGACGTTCAACACCTCAGCTGCCTGATTCCCAGTGCAGAAGGCCACCGCCGCGGCGTGGGCATCGGCGAGGTCCTGCACATGGATGTAGTCACGGATGCAGGTGCCGTCCGGGGTCGGATAGTCGTCCCCGAAGATCTGCGGCGCTTGGCCGCGCTGCAGTGCTTGGAACACCATCGGGATGAGGTTGTTGACGCTGGTGTCACCGAGTGACGGATCACCCGCACCAGCCACGTTGAAATAGCGCAGGGCAACCCAGGACAGGCCGGTGGCGATACCGGCATCTCGGGAAAGCCACTCACCAATGACCTTGGTCTCGCCATAAGGCGAGTCAGGAACGAGAGCGAAATCCTCATCAATCGGATTGCTCGCCGGGGTGCCGTAGACGGCCGCCGACGAGGAATAGACCAGCCGCCCCACTTTCGCCTGGTGCATGGCGGCGAGCAGGCTCAGCATGCCGTCAACGTTCTCGCGGTAGTAGCGCAGCGGCTGCAGAACTGACTCACCCGCGGCCTTCTTTGCCGCCAGGTGCACGACCCCGTCAACCTGGTGTTCGCGCAGCGCGGTAGCCACCGCAGCCTCATCCTGAAGGCTGCAATGTACGAACGGTGTTGCCGATGGAATGCGATCGGCTCGTCCGGTACTCAGATCGTCAAGCACCACCACTTCGTAGCCCTGGGCAAGCAACACCCGAACCACGTGCGTGCCGATGTATCCGGCCCCCCCGGTCACCAGCCAGGTACTCATGTGAATCGCTCCCCGGTGATCGCCTCGTAGGCCTCGATGTACTTCGCCCGGGTGCGCTCGACGACTTCGTCGGGCAACGGCGGTGGTGGCGTACTGCCGTTGCGATCCCAACCGCTGGCCGGTGAGGTGAGCCAATCGCGCACATACTGCTTGTCAAACGAGGCTTGCACCGATCCCGGGTTCCAGGTGGCCAGCGGCCAGTAGCGCGACGAATCCGGAGTGAGCACCTCATCACCAAGCACGATGCTGCCGGCATGGCGACCCTTGCGCGCAATGCCGAATTCCAGCTTCGTATCAGCGAGGATGACCCCGCCCCGCTCAGCAAGTGCGGCACCGCGTTCGTATACCGCCAGGGAAAGCCGCTTAAGTTGCCCGGCTTCTTCCTGGCCAATGGCCACAATCATCTCGTCATAGGTGATGTTCTCGTCGTGCTCACCGTTTGGTGCTTTGGTTGCCGGCGTAAAGATCGCTTTTGGTAGTCGGGATCCGTCTTTGAGTCCGGGTGGCAGCCCGACACCGCAGATGGATTGCGCGGCCCGATAATCCGTCAGCCCAGAACCCGCCAGATAGCCACGCACAACGCATTCCACCGGGAACATCTCCAGTGGTTCGCAAACCATCGCCCTATCTCGAACCGCTACCGGCGGCGCTGCCGACGTGAGGTGATTGGGGACGACATCTGCCAGGCGTTCAAACCACCAATTGGACAGCGCCGTGAGGATGCGGCCCTTATCTGGAATCAACGTTGGTAGGACCCAGTCGAACGCGGAGATGCGATCGCTGGCCACGATCAGCAGTCGACCATCGGGTGCGCGGAAAACATCACGCACCTTGCCGGAGTAGACATGCTGGTACCCCTCAGGCAGGTCGTACTCGAGTGCCCCCTGTTGACTCACAGGATGCTGCCCGGCTGATAAACCGCCGCCTCCGGATTAGCAGCAATCAGAACCTCAACGTCGGCGATCACCGCCGCAATTTGATCTGCAGCCATACCGGTCAGTTGCAGGGGTGCACTCAGCAACGCCCGCAACTCAGCCTCCGTCAACGGTAATCGGGTATCGGTAGTGAGACGCTCAATCAGATCGTTGTCGCTTCCCTGCTCACGCATGGCAAGTGCCGCGGCAATGGCATGCTCGCGGATCACGGCGTGGGCTTCTTCGCGGCCGAGTCCTAATCGGACGAGCGCCACCAGGATCTTCGTCGTCGCCAGGAAAGGTAGGTAGCGCTGCAGTTCACGCTCGATCACGGCTGGGAAGGCACCGAACTCGTCGAGCACGGTGAGGAAGGTCTCCAAGAGCCCGTCCATGGCAAAGCATGCATCGGGCAGCGCAACGCGGCGCACCACCGAGCAGGAAACATCACCTTCATTCCACTGGGAACCGGCGAGTTGACCGACCATGTCCGCATAACCACGCAGCAGTACCTGGAATCCGTTAATGCGCTCGCAGGAGCGCGTATTCATCTTGTGTGGCATGGCGCTGGAACCGACCTGGCCAGCCTGGAAGCCTTCCGTGACGAGTTCATGCCCGGCCATCAGCCTGATCGTGGTCGCAAGATTCGCTGGACCACTTGCCAGTTGCACCAGCGACGTCAGCGCATCAAAGTCCGCCGATCGCGGGTAGACCTGGCCGACGCTGAGGTAGGTGTCTGCAAACCCGAGGTATTCGGCGACACGCCGCTCCATCAGCTGCACCCGGTCAGCCTCACCGTCGAAGAGGTCGAGTAGGTCTTGCGCCGTTCCTACCGGGCCCTTAATGCCTCGAACGCGCATGCGGGCCAAAAGATCGTCCAGGCGCTGCACGCCATCGAGGAGTTCATCGGCGGCGGTCGCGAAGCGCTTGCCCAGGGTGGTTACTTGGGCAGCGACATTGTGCGTACGAGCTGCCATTGGCAGGTCTGCGTACTGCCAGGCCAGCGCTGCCAAACGGGCCAGCGCGGCGATGCTCTTCATTCGCAGCAGCTGCAATGCCTCCCGCAGTTGCATCTGTTCGATGTTCTCGGTGAGATCACGTGAGGTCAGACCGAGATGGATGCTTTGGCGCCCGGCCAGTTCGTTGAACTCCTCGATACGGGCCTTAACGTCGTGGCGAGTCCGACGTTCCCGCTCGGCGATGGATGCTCGGTCAACGACCTCAATCACCGCGGCGTAATCGTCGATGGCTCCCTCGGGAATCGCCAATCCGAGTTCCTGCTGGGCGCGCAGTACCGATAACCAGAATCGCCGTTCCGCAATGATGCGAGCCTGCGGCGACCAGATCGCCCGCATGGCCGGTGATGCGTAGCGCGCTGCCAGGACATTCTCAACCGCGTCCTGACTCACCCGCCCATCCTTCCATGCGGCGCACAACGCGCCGCTAGCGAACTGCAGCCGGTTGCATGGCAGCCCAGGCGGCGATATCGCGACGGTAGTGAGCGTCGGCCAGGTGAATGCCGGCTATCGCCTGATTGGCGCGTTCGCGGGCGGTGGCTAGATCTGGTCCCATCGCCGTCACGGTGAGCACGCGCCCGCCGTTACTGCGCAGTTCCAACGAGAGTGCATCCGCAGTTGCCGTCACCCCAGCGAACTGCACGCTGATGTCAGGGTCCTGCTGGGTTCCCTGGAGCCCGGTAATGGGGTCACCCGTTCGCGGGGTGTCCGGATAACCGGCCGCAGCCAGCACGATCGTCACCGCGGCACGCGGGTCCCACTGGAGTTCAGGTAACTCGGCGAGGGTTCCATTCGCGCAGGCGGCCAATGCGGTGCCAAGCGGAGTGCGCAGCCGCGCCAGGACGACCTGTGTCTCAGGATCGCCAAAACGCGCATTGAACTCCACCACGCGCAGCCCGCGACTGGTCAGGGCAAGGCCCGCATAGAGCAACCCACTGAACGGTGTTCCGCGCTCGCGCATGGCATCCACGGTGGGTTGCAGCACACTGGCCTGCACCTGGCTCACAAGATCGGTCGGTACCCAGGGCAACGGCGAGTACGCACCCATGCCACCGGTGTTAGGACCCGCATCACCATCAAAGGCACGCTTGAAATCCTGCGCCGGTTGCAGTGGTCGAACAGTCACACCGTCGGTTAGTGCGAAGAGAGACACCTCCGGCCCGTCCAGGTATTCCTCCACCAAAACCCGACCGTCGCCGCGCGCCAGGCACTTTGTGGCGTGCTCGATAGCTAGATCCGCGTCATCGGTGACCACAACACCCTTGCCACTGGCCAGACCGTCGTCCTTGATGACGTAGGGCGCACCGAACTTCGCCATTGCCTGCCGTACTTCGTCAACGGTGCCGCAGACGGCAGCCTTGGCCGTCGGCACACCGGCCTCGTCCATCACCTGCTTGGCAAATGCCTTACTGCCCTCCAGTTGCGCGGCCGCGGCCGACGGACCAAAGCAGGCAATGCCTGCCGCACGCACGGCATCGGCGGCGCCATGCACCAACGGTCCCTCCGGGCCGATCACCACAAGTTCCGCACCGAACTGCCGCGCCAACTCGGCAATTGCCTGTGGATTCGCGATATCGACAGTGCAGCAGCACACGCCGGGCGTCATCGCGATCCCCGCATTTCCAGGTGCGCAGCAAATCTGCGTAACCGCAGGATCGCGAAGCAGCGCTTGGGCTAGAGCGTGCTCACGACCGCCGGAGCCGACGACAAGGATCCGCATGGATGACGTCACTGGGTGTCGAGCAGGTCGTACCGGCTGATGGTCGCCGTCCTGTCCTGCCCGACGCCGATTGCACTAATGCGCGTTCCGGAAATGTCCTCGAGAAACTGCACATAACTACGCGCATTCGCGGGCAGGTCTTCCATCGTCCGGGCCTGGGAGCAGTCCTCAGACCATCCGGGTAACACCTCATATATAGGTCGCGCGTGGTGGAACTCAGTCTGCGTCATCGGCAACTCTTCGTACCGGGTGCCGTCGATCTCGTAGGCCACGCAGACCGGGATGCGTTCGAAGCCGGTAAGGACGTCCAGTTTGGTCAGGAAGGTGTCGGTGAGACCGTTCACTCGCGTGGCGAACCGGGCGATCGGCGCGTCGAACCAACCGCAGCGGCGCGGTCGCCCGGTGGTAGTGCCGCGCTCACCACCGATGGTGCGCAAGCGTTCACCGTCATCGTCGAGCAGTTCCGTGGGGAATGGTCCCGAACCAACGCGGGTCGTATACGCCTTCAGGATGCCGATGACCCGATTGATTCGAGTCGGTCCAATGCCACTGCCACTACACGCTCCACCCGCGGTTGGATTGCTGGAGGTCACGAACGGGTACGTACCGTGGTCGATATCGAGCAGGGTGCCCTGCCCGCCCTCAAGGAGTACGACCTTGCCAGCGTCCAGCGCCTGGTTGAGCAGCAGGCTGGTGTCAGCGACCAATGGTCGGAAGCTATCGGCGTAGCTGAGCAGTTCGTCGACGATGACGTCGGCATCAAGGGCCCGTCGGTTGTACACCTTGACGAGCACCTGGTTCTTGCCGACCAGAGCGCCTTCGACCTTCTGTCGCAGGATCGACGGATCAAAGAGGTCCTGTACGCGGATGCCGATGCGCGCCACCTTGTCGCTGTAGGTCGGGCCGATGCCGCGTCCAGTCGTGCCGATCTTCGCCTTGCCCAGAAATCTCTCGGTGACCTTGTCCAAGGTGACGTGGTACGAGGTGATGAGGTGAGCGTTGGCACTGACCACCAGCCGAGAGGTGTCGATACCCCGGTCAGTCAATCCAGCTATCTCAGCCATCAACACCGCGGGGTCAATGACGACGCCATTGCCGATCACCGGGATGACACTTGGCGTCAGGATGCCGCTGGGCAGTAGATGAAGGGCGAACCGCTGGTCACCGATGACGACCGTGTGGCCCGCGTTATTGCCACCCTGATAGCGGACGACGTAGTCGACGCGACTGCCCAGCAGGTCGGTCGCCTTGCCCTTGCCCTCATCGCCCCACTGCGAACCCACGAGAACGATGGCCGGCACGAGCAGTCACAGTAATACAGATGGTGCAAAGCGCCCGAGAGACGATCAGCGCCGCACTGCAGGGGACAGCCTCACTCGGCTGATCCAGCAAGCGCGAGCCCGAGTGCCCGACCCGAAAGCCAGGCGGCCTCGATACGCGGGCCTGCGGCGAACGCGTCCCCCGCAAATCCGACGCGGAGACCGGCCAGATCTGGTTGATCCGCCTCAGTGAGCAGTACGAACGGCTCGGCCAAGGCACTAATCGGCCGCGCGAGCGACCAACGATGCGCCTGGGCGTAGTCGGGATAGTCGGCGATCTGCAGAATGCGCCGTACCGCAGCGATCGCCTCCGGCACGACCGCCTGCGGATCCTGCAGGTGGCGCACAGCATGGAGCGGGTGCACATGCGCCACCAACACCGGTGCATCATCGCCACGGCGCCGTCCATCATCGGCAATCCAGGTAAGAATTGGATCACCGTTGACAAATACTCCGTCCAGGTCGGGCCAGGCTCGCTGTTCGAACACCATCCAGACCGCGATCACCGGTTCCCAGGCGATGTCCTGAATTCGCGGCACCTGCAGTTGCGGTGCGAGCACGCGTCCGGCCTGGGGTCCAGGCGTGCAGATGGCTGCTGTTTGAAAGGCATCGACACCGTCTATCAAGAGTTGGCCGTCCTGAACTGCCACCGACTGCACTTCGACCGGAAACTCGAACGCGACACGGTCAGGATCAGCTGCCGCGTCGGTTGCCAGGTCCTCGACCAAGGTGCGCAAGCCCCCCGGTGCGCGATACCGCATCGGCCCCTGACGGACACCGCTCATCGCATCCGTTTCCCAAACAGCGAAGGCATCGGTCCACTCCTGCACAAGCCCGCTATCCATCCACCGCTGCACCTGCGCACGGAACTGCGGGTCCTTGGCGGTGAAGTAGGAAGCGCCGTAATCGACGACGCGACCATCCCACTGGGTTCCGGTATCCCGTAGTCGCCGCGACGCCATTCGCCCACCGAGTCGTCGACCACGATCGCGCACCTGAACCTGAACACCGGCCCGCACAAGTTCCACGGTGCAGGCCAAACCGCTTATCCCACCCCCGACCACGAGCACCGGTTCGGTCGACATGGTCAGCAGTGCAGGTCGATCAAGCTTGACGAGTAGTCAAGGACGGATCACAGTCGGCAAGGAATGCAGCAATGCGCTCAGCTTCAGCCTGCTCGCCGATCGCCGAGCTGGCTTCACCCAAACGCGTCAGGCAGCGCAGAAAGCCGCGGTTGGGCTCATGGCTCCAGGGCACCGGACCATGGCCCTTCCAACCGTTGCGACGCAGCGCATCCAAACCACGGTGGTAACCGACGCGGGCGAAGGCGTACACCTGAATCGTCTGTCCCTGCTCGGCTGCTTCCTCGGCTAGGCCCGCCCACGCGAGCGAACTGGCGGGAAATTGTCGGACGACGTCCTCGGGCGACGAACCCGCGGCCATCACCGCGAGCACCTCGGGTTCTGCAGGCAGCAGCGTTGGTGGTGGGCCAGCCATCAGGTCATGGCCGATCGAGGTCAACGGCTCAGGTCCGCGATGCCGCGGCGATCTGATCGATAGTCCGTGCCAGCATGGCAGTGAACTCCTCGTCGCTCTGCTGTGCTGACAGACCCTCGGTCAGTGCGCGCGAGAAACTCGCGATCAGGCCGTGATTGCGGGCGAGCAGATCGCAGGCCTCGTCGCGGCTGTAGCCACCTGACAGTGCCACCACCCGCAGCACCTTGGGGTGCTCAATGAGTGGGCGGTAGAAGTTGTCCTCGCTTGGGATCGTCAGCTTCAACATGACCTGCTGGTCGGCGGCAAGCCCGTCGAGGCCGGCCAGGATTGCGTCCCGCAGCATCGCCTCAATCTGCACCTTGTCGGCAGCCTTGATGTCAACCTCGGGTTCCAGAATGGGCACCAGTCCGGCCGCCAGGATCTGCTTACCGATGGCGAACTGCTGATCGACAACTGCCTGCAGCCCCACGGGGTTCGCGGCCTTGATGACCGAGCGCATCTTGGTGCCGAATACGCCATGACCCTTCGCCTTGGCGAGCAGGTCGTCCAGCGGGAAAGGCTTCATCACCTGGGCGCCATCGGCTTCATCCGCAAGGCCTTTGTCGACCTTGATCAGCGGCACGATGTTCTTGACGGACCACAGGTATTCGGCCGAACCCATGCCTTCGACCTGACGATCCATGGTGTCCTCAAACAGGATCGCGGCAAGGATCCGGTCAGCGGTGAACGCCGGGTTGGTGATGATGCGGGTGCGCATTTCGTGAATGCGATCGAACATCTCGGCGTCATTGGCGTACCCACTGGCGTCCACGCCGTACAGGGCAAGCGCCTTGGGGGTGCTGCCGCCACTTTGGTCGAGGGCGGCAATAAACCCATCCCGGGAACGCATTGCCTGGTACTGGGCTTCGTAGTTCGGGTTCGTCATCTGTCATCCACCTGCCATCTGGGTCCGCAACTTGTCGCTCAGCCTAGCGAGCGCATGTAAACGTATCCATCTGCGTGGTTCCGTCAGGCGGTCAGACTCCGCACCGAGCGGGCCACCAGGGAGGCCAAGATCGCCACCGCGGCCACCGCGGCAGCCAGCCCGAATGCCATGGTCGGCCCGGCAGCACTGATCAGTGGACCCGCAAAGGCCAGCCCCAGGGGGCCAAACATCAGCGACCCCATGGCGTCATAGGAGGCGACGCGAGAGAGGGAATCGCGCGGGATATTGCGGTGCAGCGCCGTGAACCAGAAGACTTGGAATAACTCGATCGCCACGCCCCACAGCAGGGCGCCTGCGCAGACCACGAGCAATGGTGCGCCCATGGCCATAGTCAGCAGCCAGGCCGGCAGCGTCAGGCAGCAGATCATGCCGACGACCATCGGCCGCTGCGGCGTGAAGCGCGAACCTAGATACGCACCGGCGAGCAGGCCGACCGACAGCGTCGCCATGACCGCCGCCCACCCCGCGGCCCCGCCATACCGTTCATCCGCCACGACTGGACCCATCACGCGTTCGGCACCTTCCAGCACCATGACGATCACGCTGAAGGCACCGACGATGACAACCACCCATCGGTAGGACGTGAACACGCGCCAGCCGTGCAGGAAGTCCTGCCAGACGGAATCCCCTGTGCTGGGGCGTGGTGGAACCCGAAGGGTCCAAACCAGCAAACCATTGAGCAGGAATGTGGTGGCGTCAATCAGCAGGGCGGTACCAGCACCCCAACCACTGACGATGAGCCCCCCGACCGCGCTACCCAGGATCATGCCGAGATTCGAGCCCAGCGAGATATAGGCATTCGCCGGTTGGGTGTGCTCTTCATCGACCAGATCGGGAACGAGGCCGGAGAAGGCCGGGTACCAGAACCCGTTGAGCACGCCCGCCAGTGCCGCCAGCACGGCTAGCACGGGGATGGACGCATGGCCGGTAATGAACAACAAGCCCTGGATGGCAACGACCGCACTCAACGCAATGTCCGTGATGGCGATCATCCGGGCCCTGCCCAAACGATCGGCCACAACACCAGCGATGGGCAAAGTCAGGACCAGGGGGACTGCCTGTGCAGCGAGCACCACGCTCAGTGCAGTCGGTGAACCGTCAGGCAAGCCGAGTACCCCGAATGCCAGCGCAATCGGGCCCATACCGTTGCCGACATTGCTCAGTGTTCGAGCGGCGAGGAAGCGCCGGTAGCGGGCGTTTCCGAGCACACCCTCGCCTAGCCGCTGCCACTGGGCGCGAAGGCCACGGCCGAATCGCGGATTCAGGTTGGCCTGCTTCATCGCACTACATCCGAGAAGCAGTGTTGCTGGATCCAGGCATGCATCGCAATCGCAGCTGCCGCACCGGCATTAATCGAGCGAGTCGAGCCGAATTGGGCAATGGCCAGGACACGCTCACACTGCTGCTGCCCCGTTGGCGAGATGCCCAGCCCTTCCTGCCCGAAGAGCAGGATGCAGGAACGCGGCAGCGTCGAGGTCTCCAACTGTTGCGCACCTGGAAAGTTGTCGATCCCGATGACAGGTATCTGCTGCTCACGAGCCCAGGTGCCGAACGCCAACGCATCGTCATGATGCGCGATGTCGAGGTAGCGATCGGTCACCATTGCTCCGCGCCGATTCCACCGGCGCCTTCCGATGACATGGACGGTATGGGCCGCGAAGGCATTTGCCGTACGTACCACCGATCCGATGTTGAAGTCGTGGTCGAAATTCTCGATCGCGACGTGAAATTGGTGACGACGGGCCCGCAGATCCGTCACGATCGCGTCCATACGCCAATAGCGGTAGCGATCAACCACATTGCGGCGATCGCCCTGCGCGAGCAGCTCTGGGTCCCACTGGTCCCCCGTGGGCCAAGGTTGAGGATGCGGGCCAACGCCGACCGGTTCTTGGTCAGCAGCCACGCCGAGGTTGTCCGCTCCCTGCACGCGGTGACGATAGTGTCCCAGGATGGAGCTACTCACTGAGTTACTCGCGCCGCTGCAGTCGGTCGGACCTGCTCTGGTCTCCGCCCTCGGGCCGGATTGGCTGAACCCGGAGACGCTGCTAACGAACCTTGGCGATATTGCCTTCTGGGTTGTCTTGGCCATCATCTTCGCCGAGTGCGGCCTACTTATCGGGTTCTTCCTGCCAGGTGATTCCCTCCTGTTCGTAACAGGTCTGTTCATCGCTCAGGGCTTCATCAGCATCAACATCTGGTTGGCGAGCCTGTTATTGATCATCGCCGCTTTCGTGGGCAATGCCGTGGGCTACTGGATCGGGGCGAAGACCGGTCCTGCACTCTTTCGACGACCGGACAGCAAGCTCTTCAAGCAGGTTTACGTCGATAAGACCCATGCGTTCTTCGAGAAGTACGGGGCGCGCGCCATCGTGATGGCCCGCTTCGTGCCCATCGTGCGCACCTTCATCACCGCAATCGCCGGAGTTGGGCGCATGGACCCACGGCGGTTCCTGATCTTCAGCGCCATCGGTGCGTTCTTCTGGGCCGGCTGCGTGACTGTGGCTGGCTACTTCCTTGGGACGATTCCCTTCGTCAAGGCGAACATTGAGATCATCCTCATTTTGATCGTGGTGGTAAGCATCGTGCCGGTGATTGTGGAGTTCATCAAACACCGACGTGAGCGCTCTGCCGGCAACCCCGCCTAGACGCAATCACGTGCCAGAACACACCCCAGGGTGTGTGGTGATCGTCCACACCGGTGTCAGTGAGGCTGCGCCAAGCCTCATCGTCGAACCAGAACAAGTCATGGTTGTCGGTGAAGCCGCTTCCGTCGTCAATTCCCGTTTGCATGCTCTGACGCTGACATCACCGCTGGTGCTCGTCCTGTTTGACGAGGCGGTGGGGTTCGCTCCAGCGCTGGCCCTGGGTCAACGCAGTGCGGGCCGACGAATAGCTGGCTACTGCCTCGTTTATCCAGGTCTCATCGACCCAGTGGCACTACCAAGTTCCACGGCTGACTGGCCAGATGCACCAGTGTGCATTGCCGCAGTCGAGGACGAAGGCTCCGCATCGGCGCGACTTGCGCGCCTGCACGGCTGGGAATTCATCACTGCACAGACGCCCGCTGCACTGGCCGACGCGATCAGTCATTGGGGCATGAATCGCCGTTTGAACCTGTAGTACTCAGCGACCTCGGGAACGTGATGCCAGACGCACCAGTGGCCGCGGTGCGTGTTGCAGGATCGTGGCCATCGCCTTGTACTGCGGCCCCGTCACACTGATCACCCGGCCCTGCTCGGCATCCCGGAACGCCTGCGCCACGACATCCGCTGCCTCCAACCACATCCACGCAGGAACTTCCGCGACGTCCATGTCGGCACGCTCATGGAACTCGGTCCGCACATAACCCGGACACACCGCAACAGCACGTACACCCGTACCACTGAGGTCTTGGGCTAGGCCCTCGGTAAACACCGTCACCCAGGATTTTGCCGCTGAATACGTGCTGCCCGTGATCCACCCCGCAACGCTGCTGACATTGAAAATCACACCCTTACCCCGCGTCACCATGCCAGGCACTGCAGCGTGGGTGAGGCGCAGGACAGCGGTGACCAAGACGTCAAGAAGTTGCTGTTCCTGATCTATCTCAGTTTCACCGAATCCACGGACCAAGCCGAAACCAGCGTTGTTCACCAGTACCTGCACGGGTCGCTTCGGATCCCGCAACCGATCAGCGACGCGATCTATCTGACCGCGATCGGAGAGATCCGCCGGCAACACCTCGATCTGCAGGTGCGAGCCCTGAGAATCGCGTATCTGGGCAGCGACCTGTTCGAGTCGGCCTGCATCGCGGGACACCAGGACCAGGTTCATGCCCTTGGCAGCCAAAGCCTCTGCAAATGCGCGGCCGATTCCTGCGGTCGGGCCGGTAATCAACGCGGTTGCCATGACATGGCTCCTTGTCCTCACAGTCAGGTCTCGATGCCACGGTCTAGGCCGTGAACAGTCGGCGTGCCGGGTGGCACGTGCCTACCTTCCCAGAGTGCAACGCGTTACTTCCGCAATCGCAGGACTCCTGCTGGGCGTACTCGGCGCCGGTGTGGCCGGCATGAGTTGGGCTCCGTTCAGTCATGCAGATGCCGGTGATCCACGGGTGGTCAACGGCGACGACGTCGACCAAGGGCAGTTCCCGTATCTGGTGGCACTACTGGAAACCGAGCGCTTCGAGCGCGACGGCGCATTCTTGGCGCAGTACTGCGCGGGGGTCTTGACTACGCCGTCCACGGTTGTCACGGCCGCGCACTGCGTCGTCGATCCCGACTCATCAACCCTCGGTCAGATTCGTACCGTTGAGCCACATGAACTGGTCGTCGGCGTGGGTTCGGTGCTGAAAACGAGTGCCATCCGTCGTTTCATCGTCACAAAAGTTGCTGTTCACCCAAAGTTCGATCCACGCACCGGGCGAAACGACTTGGCCATCCTCACGCTGACAACTCCGGTGGAGAACCGGCGACCGTTGCTGCCGATGCTGCCAGCCGAACACAGTGCATACGCCATGGCGGGTATGACAGCGCGCATCGCAGGCTGGGGCAGCGTCCGCAGTTACCCGCCCTCCTATCCGCGCACCCTGCACGCCGGGCGGGTAACCCTGTTTCCGGCACGCGCCTGCGGGGGTGGCCATCGCTATTCGGTCGACGCGACGCAGTTCTATGGCTTTGACGCCGAAGACGTCGATCCGACCACAATGTTGTGCGCTGTCGGTGTCGGCCCGCAGGGCGCCGTTATCGACAGTTGTCAGGGCGACTCCGGTGGTCCACTTGTTGTCGGTGACGGACGCCAAGCTCGACTTGTTGGTATCACCAGTTGGGGCGTGGAATGCGCCGGTGACCGTCCAGGTGTTTACACCAAGATTGAAGCCATGACCGACTTCCTGCGCGAACACAATGCGCTAGGTCGAGCCCAGCCGACTTTCGCACCCGAGGTCACGGCCATTCCGCTCCATCAGGCGATTCGGGTGACGTTTCTCGATGCCGACCCCAGCACACCTGCAGCGCAGTTCGCTGCGTCTGCAGTTGATGCGGCCACAGGTGCCTCCTACGCCTGTTATGCCAAACAGCGCACCGACGAAATTCGCCCAAGCTGTGTCATCACCGGCTTGACGAACGGCAGTTCTTACAGCGTCTCCGGATTCGCGTCTACGGACCTCGGTGATTCACCCGCCTCGCAGCCGCAGACCGTAACGCCGTTGCCGGTTCCAACGCCTGGTCGGATTCTGTCCTGGCGCTGGGTTGACGCAGACACAGTGCGGATTAGTACCAGTCGAAGTGAAGGGAACGGCTCACCTTTGCGCACCCCATCGGTGGTCTGTGTGCCGATTGATGGCGGAGCACCAAAGGGAGCCACGATCAAGTCTGGAGCGGCGGTGATTCACGGTTTACGCCGCGTCCGTCACCTGTGTTCGGTGACTGCCACCAATGACGTGGGCTCGACCATTTCAGTACCAAGGGTGCTCCCGGTGCCACGAAACCGATGAGGCCGATCAAGTGCGCGCGCGTTCATTGCCTGACGGGTCGCAGCGGTTTGTGCCTGCACCTGCAGGAACATCGTTTCGCGTAGTCGCCGCTCAGCCGAGCAGCCAGTGAGCATTGCCGCACCGGCGCGTTGAGTGATGACGCTGGTGGCGACCTGAACGGCAAGGTCAAGGACCGCAGCACGAAGATCAAGGGCAGTTGCGATGCCGCTCGCCGTCGTGTCATCTGCATCGGTCAGCGCGTACGCGGCTGCGCGCAATGCTCGGCAGTCCTGCACTCCTCGTTCGAGAAGTTCGGCGACCTGCCGACGTCCGGACCCACTGTCAGCAATGACCTGCAGTTCAGCTAGGCCCGCTCGAATGAGCCCGAAGATGGCGGGGCTGGCCTGCGCAGTACGCAGCGCATCCTGCGCCTGCCAGGTCGGTACATCAAGCACGGCGATCACTCGTTCAGTGGGAACGTGGAGGTTGTGCAATTGCACCGGCCGGGTATGCGTCCCACTCATCGCCAAAAGCTGCAGCGGTGGGCCTACGGTCAAGCCCTCAATGCGCTCCCGCGTGGCAAGCAAGAAGCACAGGAATCGATCCTGGTCCGGCCCACTGCCGCGCACCATGATCTGCACAACGTCGGCGATATCCCAGGACGTGACCCAGTCCAGGGTGCCGCTGACCTGCCAGCCGGTCGGCGTGCGCACCGCCACCGGGTTGGGTGGCCCGGGGCGTCGCACATGCGCGAATGCTGTTGCGGCCAACAGTGCACCGCTGCGCAAGTCCGGCAGGTAGCGCGCTCGCAGGGACGGCAGGTCGGGGTTTTCGGAAGTCTGTTCAGCACCGGCAATCAGATTGGTCGGGGACGCATGCTGCGCCCAACAGAACCAGGTTGAAGCATCGGCGCCGGCAAGTAACTCGGTGATCTCCCTGGTCTGCGCGGTTGACCGACCCACGGGCAATAGATCGGCCTCAGCCAGCCGGTCCCAGTGGCTACGCGGCACCCCCGATTGGTCGACGGCGGTTGCAGCAGGCGCAATGAACTCGGCGATGACGCGGGTGGCCTCGGGCATTGCCGCCTGCGCCGGACCGACAGGATCGACGACGGGGAATTCAGTGAGCACGTGAACTACCCCTCCAATCGGTCCGCTCCGGTCCCCTGATCCTTTCAGTCCAGTCACGGCTGTCAGTAGCGTTCAGCCATGGGCGAGCGCCTACTAGTACCGCGCATGGAAGAGCACGCGGTGTCCATCTTTGCTCGCATGTCCACGCTGGCAATGCAGACCGGTGCCATCAACCTGGGCCAAGGGTTCCCGGATACCGACGGCCCACTCATCATGCGCGAGGCAGCGATGCAGGCCATCGCCGAGGGACGAGGCAATCAATACCCGCCACCGAATGGACTTCCGGTCCTGCGCCAGGCCATCGCTGAACACCAGCGGCGCTTCTACGGCCTCGAGGTCGATCCGGATCTGGGCGTGGTCGTTGCCACGGGTGCATCTGAGGCGCTCCAGGCAACCCTGCTTGCACTCATAGACGCCGGTGACGAGGTCGTCATGTTCGAACCCTGGTTCGACGTCTATGCCGCCGGCGTGAGCCTGGCCGGTGGCAGGCGCATTGGGGTGCCATTGTCCGGGCCTGACCTTCGACCAGACCTGGCGGCACTGCAGGCGCGCGTCACACCCAGTACGCGCGCGATCCTGCTGAACTCACCCCACAATCCATCAGGGGTGGTCTTCACGCGTGAAGAACTGCAGGTCATTGCGGAGATTGCCATCAACAACGATTGTCTGGTCATCGCCGACGAGGCCTACGAACACCTATGGTTCGCTGGTCATCCGCATATCCCAATTGCCACATTGCCCGGGATGTTCGAACGCACGGTCACCATCGGATCGGGTGGCAAGTCTTTTTCATTCACCGGTTGGAAGGTGGGCTGGGCAAGTGGGCCTGCCGATCTGATTCGAGCGGTGCGCGTGGTGCGCCAGCATCTGTCCTACGTGTCCGGTGGGCCATTTCAATACGCGATGGCAGTTGGCCTGGGCATGGACGACACGTATTTCAGTGAGTTTCGCGCCGGCCTGCAGGCCCAACGGGACATCCTCGTTGCCGGCCTGGCCGACATTGGCATGCGAGTGATCGAACCGCAGGGCACTTACTTCGTGACCACCGATGTCACGCCACTGGGCTTTCCTGACGGAATGACCTTCTGTGAAGCTTTACCCGAAAAGGCGGGCGTGGTTGCCATTCCCCATCAAGTGTTCTGTGACGATCCATCTGTCGGCGCACCCTACGTGCGCTGGGCGTTCTGCAAACAACCAGCCGTGTTGGCCCAAGCGATCGATCGCCTCCAAGTTATGCGACCGGACGGGCATGTTGGGCCTGATGGGCCTGATGGGCACTGACGGGCCAGATGGGCACTGACGGGGCAACACCGTGATCTTGGTCGACGAGGCGCACTGGCCCTGGCGGGATCGACTCTGGTGTCACCTGGTCAGCGATACCTCCCTGGCTGAATTACACGAGTTTGCCCGCGGGCTTGGCGTTCCCGAGCGTGGCTTCTCCGGTGATCACTACGACATCCCGGAGGACTATCGACTTCGCGCAATCGAGGCAGGTGCCCGCCCGGTCACCAGCCGACAGATTGTGGAAGCACTGCGGGCCGCAGGTCTGCGTCGACCCGCGGCCCGCGTTGATGCATCCGGCCAGCCAAGAACTGCGGCGCCCTAGGCGGCGACCACAGTTGCCACGCTGAGGTCCTTACCGTCGGGGACGCTATCGACCAGCACAGTGTCCCCGTCCCGAATCTCGCCGCTCAGAAGTCCCTTGGCCAACTTGTCGCCAACGGCGGTCTGCACCAGACGACGCAATGGACGTGCCCCGTAGATCGGATCGAAACCGCGGTTGACCAACCACGCCTTCGCGTCTTCGGTGACATCCAGCACGATGCGACGATCGTCCAGTCGAGCCTGTAGTTGCTCCAGCTGCAGGTCAGCCACACGTCCCAGCTCAGCGCGGTCGAGCGGATTAAAGGTCACCACCGCGTCGAGCCTGTTGAGGAACTCCGGTCGGAACTGCTGACGAACCGCAGCCAGCACCTGCTCCTTGCGCTCCTCGTAGGGAACGGTCAGGTCGATCAAGTACTGCGATCCGAGGTTCGAGGTCAAGATCAAGATCACATTACGGAAGTCAACGGTCCGCCCCTGGCCGTCCGTCAGGCGCCCGTCGTCTAGCACCTGCAGCAGGATGTCGAAAACCTCTGGGTGCGCCTTCTCAACCTCGTCGAGCAGCACCACTGAGTAGGGGCGGCGGCGAACCGCTTCGGTCAACTGCCCACCTTCTTCGTAGCCAACGTATCCGGGCGGCGCGCCGACGAGTCGCGAGACCGAGTGCTTCTCGGAGTACTCGCTCATGTCGATGCGCACCATGGCCCGTTCGTCATCGAAGAGGAACTCCGCCAGTGCCTTGGCGAGTTCGGTCTTGCCGACACCGGTTGGGCCGAGGAACAGGAAGGATCCAGTCGGTCGGTTCGGATCAGAGACGCCGGCACGTGCCCGACGCACCGCATCGGAGACCTCGTCGACGGCTTCACGTTGCCCGATGACTCGGCGCCCGAGCTCCTCTTCCATGCGGAGCAACTTCTGCGATTCACCCTCAAGCAATCGGCCTGCGGGGATTCCGGTCCACGCGGCAACGACCTCGGCGATGTCATCCGCGGTGACTTCCTCCTGCACCATCGACGCGCGATCGTTGGTTGCCGCGGTGACGCGGGCCAGCTCCTCTTCGAATGTTGGAATCTCGCCATAGAGGATGCGTGAGGCCTGCTCGAAGTCGCCCTCGCGCTGCGCGCGCTCGGCAACCGAGCGCAGATCGTCGATGAGGATCTTGATCTCACCGATGCGATCAAGATCCTTCTTTTCGGTCTCCCATCGGGTTCGCAACCCGCGCAGTTCCTCGTCCTTGTCGGCAATTTCAGCGCGTAGTCGACTGAGTCGCTCTTGGGACGCCTCATCGGTCTCCTTCGCAACCGCGAGTTCTTCCATGCGGAGGCGATCCACCTGGCGTTGCAGAACGTCGATCTCCACGGGCGAGGAGTCGATCTCCATCCGCAAACGCGAGGCGGCCTCGTCCATCAGGTCGATGGCCTTGTCTGGCAGGAAGCGCGAGGTGATGTATCGATCCGACAGGGCCGCGGCTGCGACCAAAGCTGAATCGGAGATGACCACCTTGTGATGGGCCTCGTATTTCTCTTTGATGCCACGCAGGATCGCGATCGTGTCCTCGACGCTCGGCTGGTTGACGATGACCTGCTGGAAGCGGCGCTCAAGGGCAGCGTCCTTCTCGATGTACTCGCGGTACTCGTCCAGCGTGGTCGCACCGATCATGCGGAGCTCACCGCGTGCGAGCATCGGCTTGAGCATGTTTCCGGCGTCCATCGCGGAGTCACCACCCGCACCTGCGCCTACCACGGTATGCAGTTCGTCGATGAACGTGATGATCTGACCATCACTGGCCTTGATCTCATCCAGGACAGCCTTCAGACGCTCCTCAAATTCACCGCGATACTTCGCGCCAGCGACCATCGCACCCAGGTCGAGTGCGATCAGCGTCTTGCCCTCCAACGATGTGGGCACGTCGCCTTCGACGATGCGTCGGGCCAGACCCTCGACTACGGCAGTTTTGCCGACGCCTGGTTCACCGATGAGAACAGGATTGTTCTTCGTCCGTCGGGAGAGCACCTGAATGGTGCGACGCACCTCTTCATCTCGCCCGATGACCGGATCGATCTTTCCTTCCCGTGCTCGGGCAGTCAGGTCAACCCCGTACTTTTCTAGAGCTTGGAATGTCTGTTCCGGATCCTGTGTGGTCACGCGTGCTCCTCCTCGCACTGCATCCAGTGCTGCAATCAATGCATCCGCTGTTGCGCCCTGGCCGCTAAGCAGACCAGTAACCTCCGGACCGCCAGCCTTGGCGAGTCCGATGAGCAGATGCTCGGTGCTGACATATTCATCGCCACGCTGATCAGCGAGCGACTTGGCTTCGGTGATGACGCGGTAGGCCGCCGAACCCATTTGCGGTGCCGACACTGAACTGCCGGATGCAGAGGGCAGGGCAGACACTGCCGCGCGAACCTGTTGGGTCAGGCGTGCAATATCGGCGCCGACCGCCTCAAGAAGAGCCGATGCGATCCCTGGACCCTGCTGCACCAGCGAGTCCAGGATGTGTAGCGGCTCGACCTGGGCATTGCCATCGGCCGCTGCCAGGCGCACTGCGGCGCCGAGGGCCTCCTGGCTCTTCGTAGTGAATGCAATATCCATCGTTAATCCTTGTCAACGTGCAACGTCATGGTTGTTCATTTGCTATTTGGTGCGTCGCCAGGGCACCAGGGCCGTAGACGCTTCCCGCTGGTCTTTTTCGCGCAATGCCGCCCGCAGCCGCTGCACCTCGGCCTGTAGTTCCAGGACGCGTCGGACTCCCTCAATGCTCAAGCCCTGGGCAGACAGGTCAGCGATCTCTTGCAGTCGCGCGATGTCGCGACTTGAGTACAGGCGATTGCGACCCCCTACTCGAGTTGGGCTCAGGAGGCCGAGGCGGTCGTACTGGCGAAGCGTTTGGGGATGCAAGCCCGCCAACTGCGCTGCCACCGAAATGGCATACACCGGAGCGTCATCGGCAACGGTCAGTCGTCGTGGGCCCGCTGGTTGGGGACCGCCCGGTCGGCCGCTCACGATCGATTGCCCTGGGTGGCCATGGCATGCAGATCCTTGCGTGGGTCATGGTCGGCGGTCTGCTGCGCGAACTGCTCCAGTGCCTCACGCGCCTGGCTACTCAAATGCTGCGGGACCGCCACCTCGACCGTGACCAGCAAGTCCCCATTGGTGCCATCAGAGCGGCGATAGCCCTTACCGCGGACACGGAAAGTCCGTCCGTTCGCCGTGCCAGCAGGGATACGTAGCGTCACACTTCCCGCACGAGGTGTGGGGACACTGATCTCCGAACCGAGTGCTGCCTCCGCAAACGTGATGGGCAGGCTGACTGCGACGTTATCGCCCTTGCGGGTGAACACCGGGTGCTGCTCGACGCGCACACTGACATAGAGATCACCGTTCGGACCCCCGCGCTCGCCGGGCGCGCCTTTGCCCTTCAAGCGAATACGCGCACCGTCCTTGACTCCAGCTGGGATTCGGGCCTGCACGGTTCGCGTGCTGACTCCGCGGCCCGAACCACGGCAGGTTGTGCAGGGGTCATCAACGATCAAACCCCGTCCCTTGCAGCTCACGCAGGGCTCAGCGAAGGCGAAGCCGCCGGCGTTCCGGGCGGTTTGCCCGCTGCCATCACAGGTGGGACACATCCGTGGGACTGTCCCCGCTTTGGCACCAGTGCCATGGCACGCCTGACACGCCGCATCACTACTCAGTCGCAGCGGAACCGTGACTCCATCGAGTGCATCGTCGAAGGTCAGCGTCAGGTCACTCTCCAGGTCGGCGCCGCGGCGAGCGCGCTGCGGACGCCCTCGGCGATTGAAGATCCCGCCAAGGAGGTCACTGAAGTCCCCCGATGAACCGCCCCCGAAGAGGTCCTCGAGGTTCACTCCGCCCATACCGCCGCCGTAGCCGCCCTGACCATAGGAACCTGACCCAAATCCACCCGGTCCATATCCACCCGAGGCGAACATGGTCCTGGCTTCGTCATATTCACTGCGCTTGGCGTCGTCCGAGAGCACGTCGTATGCCTCAGAGACCTGCTTGAACCGTTCCTCGGCCGCTGCGTTCCCGGGATTCTTATCCGGGTGCAACTCGCGCGCCAACTTCCGGTAGCGCTTCTTTATCTCCTCGGCCGTGGCCTTCTTATCGACCCCGAGGATCGCGTAGAAGTCCTTCTCCAGCCAATCGCGGTTCACGTCAATCAGCTCCAGCCACGGCAACTCGCGCCGGACGCAGAATTCGCCCCGCAAAGCGGTAACCCGGTTGATAAACCGTTACCACTGTCGGTTCAGAAACTTCGTCACGAGATTCCGTCGTGAGCGCCTCATGCTCGGTGGGATCAAACGGCTCCCCGGCCGTGCCATAGGACTCCAAGCCGATCTTCGTGAGCGTTGCCTGCAGGGCCTCCCCAACCGTGCGAAATGCACCTTCGAGTTCGCCATGCTCACGGGCACGGTCAATGTCGTCGAGGACGGGCAGTAGACCGCTCAGTACCGCGGCGACGGCAAGCTGTCCGGCCAACTCGCGGTCACGGTCTACCCGCTTGCGGTAATTGGCGTACTCGGCGTGCACTCGCTGCAGGTCGGCCGTGAGTTCGGCAACCTTTCCTTCAGTTTCAGTGAGATCGGCCTCGAGGACGGCGCCTTCGGCAGATTCGCCAGCCGGCTCGGCCGGCTGGCGAATCTCGAAGGTCTCCGGGTCGATGCGGCGTCGGTCTGTGACCCTGACGCCGTTCTCCTCGAAGGCTTCCTGCTCTTCACTCACTTGGCATCGCCCTCATCGACGATTTCCGCATCAACGACATCGTCGTCGGCCATGTCAGCGGCTTCCCCCGCAGCATCCGCGGATCCACCCGCCTGCTGCGACATCGTGTACATCGCGGCACCCAATGTCTGGCTTGCCTGTGCGACGCGATCAGAAGCCGACTTCATAGCCGGTATGTCGTTAGCCTCAATGGCCTTCTTCAGATCCGCCAGCGGCTCATCGACGTTTGCCTTGGCATCCGCTGGAACCTTGTCGGCATTATCGGCAAGGAACTTCTCCGTCTGGAACACCAGCGCTTCCGCAGTGTTCTTGACCTCGACCTCTTCGCGACGCTGACGATCTTCCTCGGCATGCTGTTCGGCATCCCGCATCATCCGGTCGATCTCGTCCTTGCCAAGTGCTGACCCACCGGTGATGGTCATGGACTGCTCCTTGCCGGTGGCCATGTCCTTGGCCGACACATGCACGATTCCGTTGGCGTCGATGTCGAAGGTGACCTCGATCTGCGGGATGTTGCGCGGTGCCGGCGGCAGGCCGGTCAGCTCGAAGGTGCCAAGCCGCTTGTTGTAGGCCGCCATCTCACGCTCGCCCTGGTAGACCTGGATGAGCACGGAGGGCTGGTTGTCTTCAGCGGTGGTGAACATCTCCGAACGCTTAGTCGGGATCGTGGTGTTGCGCTCGATCAACTTGGTCATCACGCCGCCCTTGGTTTCGATACCCAGGGATAGCGGGGTGACGTCGAGAAGCAACACGTCCTTGACCTCGCCCTTGAGCACGCCAGCTTGGAGGGCCGCACCCACGGCAACGACCTCGTCCGGGTTCACGCCCTTATTGGCGTCCTTGCCGGTGAGCTCCTTGACCATGTCAGCAACCGCCGGCATGCGGGTCGAACCACCGACCAGGACGACCTGGTCGATGTCGGACACCTTGATGCCCGCATCCTTGATCACCGACTGGAATGGGGCCTTGGTGCGGTCCAACAGGTCGCGCGTCATGGACTCGAACTGCGCGCGCGAGAGGGTCTCCTCCAGGTGCAGCGGTCCTTCGGCGCTAGCGGTGATGTAGGGCAGATTGATCGAGGTCTGCATGGAACTCGACAGTTCGATCTTCGCCTTCTCGGCTGCTTCGCGCAGACGCTGCATTGCCATCTTGTCCTTGGACAGATCGACACCGTGCGCGTTCTTGAACGAGGTCACCATCCAGTCCACGACCGCGTTATCCCAGTCGTCGCCACCGAGGTTGTTGTCACCGCTGGTGGCCTTTACCTCGACGACGCCGTCACCGATCTCCAGCAGGGACACGTCGAAGGTGCCACCACCCAGGTCGAACACCAGGATCGTCTGCTCCTTGTCGCCCTTGTCCAGGCCGTATGCAAGTGCTGCTGAGGTGGGCTCATTGATGATGCGCAACACGTTCAAACCGGCGATTTCACCGGCTTCCTTGGTTGCCTGACGCTGTGCGTCACTGAAGTACGCAGGCACGGTGATGACGGCGTCCGCGACGTTCTCGCCGAGGTAGGCCTCAGCGTCGCGCTTGAGCTTCATAAGCGTGCGTGCACTGATCTCTTGGGAGGTGTACTTCTTGCCGTCGATGTCGATGGTCCAGTCGGTGCCCATGTGGCGCTTAACGCTGCGCACCGTGCGGTCGACATTGGTCACGGCCTGGCGCTTGGCAACCTCGCCAACCAGCACCTCACCGTTCTTGGCGAAGGCCACCACCGAGGGGGTGGTACGAGCGCCTTCTGCATTGGCGATGACGACGGGCTCGCCGCCCTCTAGGACCGAGACGACCGAGTTGGTCGTGCCCAGGTCGATACCCACTGCTCGGGCCATGTGGTGGTACGTCCTTTCATCTGTGCTCCACCGACGTTCGGTGGACGAGGAGTTCCCTCAGGGTCTCTGATTGCCATCGGAAGAGCAAATCAATTGAGTCGAGTGAACTCATAGTTATCAACCAGACAGCAGACGCTGAGATTCCTTGATTCCCTGGCGAGAAATGTGATCTGTGTCACATGACGATCGAGGTCGAGGAACCCAGGTGTCGACTCAGGCGTCCAAGCCTCTGATGATTCCGGTGACGACCGTGATGAGGCCCCAGCCAGCATTTGGTCTGCGGCTTGGGGGCCTTCTTGCCATGGGCCTAGCCATCACGGCCGCCGTTGTTACCGCAGCGCCTGCCCAGGCCGCGACCGTCGCGGATTCCACCACGATCGCCTCCGTAGCTACCGCAGCCGCGCAACGTGCGGCAACTGTCCGCAAGGAAGCCAGCGGCACCCTGCAGAGCTACCTCGATGACTACGGCGATCGCCTTAGTTCAGCCGAGCGCCAGCGCGTGACCTACTGGCAGCGCACCGGTGATCGTTCCCTGCGCCAGGTACAGGTCCAGTCACGTCGTACGGCGACCCTCGCTCGAAGTGGCGCCAGTCCGTCCCGGGTGAACGCTGCGCGGCGAAGCGCCATCGCAGCCCACGCACAGGCGCGCCGCGACGTGGACGCCGCACTCACAGAACTCGTGCCCGTGCTCAGCCAGCGGCTCAGTTTCCTGGAACTCCTGCAGGCCCGCGCCGACCTCGAGGCTTCGCTGACGGGCCTTGACCAGTTGGGTCGGGACGTGGCGGGGATTCCCGTTGCCACTGCTGCTGCCGGCTAGCCCTCGGTCCCAAAGCGCACCCGATCCAACGCCTCAGCCTCAGTGATGGTTGCCGCCGCAGCCATTGACCGTCTGCGAAATGCCGGCATCGTCGGACCATTGACGGAACGCAAGCGCAATCAAATCTGGGGAGCCGGCGCATTGCTTGATGAACTCGACGATCTCGACTTGCGAATTCAGGTGCGCGCGCGATCCGCCGACTGAGGCGTGGACCCCACGGCACGAACCACACCAAGCAGACCCAAGACCATCGGCACCAGCAGGAGGCCAGCCATCACCAGGTAGGCGCCCAGGTAGTCAACGCCAGCGACCAGCATCCCGATAAACAGGCCGCCGCAAGCAATGCCGATGTCGAAGGCCATGTTCCAGGCCATCGAACCAACCGGGTACTCGTCCCCGGTAAGCCGCGACATGACTCCGGAAAGAGTCGCATTCGCAATGGAACCGATGCCCACACCCATAACCAGCGCAGCGAACGCTTGCACAGGCAAATTCGCAGACAGCGCGATGCCCGCCATGCCACCTGCTGCCAGCAGCCCGGACGGAGCGATGATCACGTACGCACTGATGCGATCGGACAGGCGCCCACTCATCAGACGGGCCACGGCAAACGCGGCTCCAAAGACCAGCAGCAGGGCGGGAGCATTCGAGGTCGAGAGATACAGAAACGTGTAGATGCCGCCATAGACCGTGGCCGCTGGCACAAAAGAAGCAAGTGGCAACCAGATTTTGCCCAGTGCCCGCCAGGGGATTGGTGGTGTGTCAGCCGCACTGGCAGGTCTATGGGCGGGCACGCCGCGGGCCACCGCCGGGATGAGCACCAGTCCGATGACCGGCAGCACCGCCGCGACCAGGCCGGGCACCTGAGCCGTCGTAGCGTCGAGCAATGCCAGTCCGAGTGCGGGGCCAACAATCCCAGTAGTCGCGGTGGCCAGGCCATACCAACCCAGGGCCGCACCGCGCTTGCCTTCCTCGGCAAGTGTTGCCACCGCTGATGTTGCAACGATCGTGACCAGACCGAAGCCGATGCCCCGCACGGCTGCGACCAGGAGAACCGAAGGAACATGGGTACTGACCTCAGCGCTGACACTGATCAGGCCAGCTGGCAGGCCTAAGAGCACCAGTGAGGCGGCCAGTAGTCGGGGTGTCGACCAGCGCCGCATGGCCCACGGGGTCATGACCTGGGTGAGCACGGTGGCGATCATGAAGATGCCGGTAGCCGCACCTGCGGCAACACTGCCGGCCTGCCGTCCGGCAACCGCCGGAGACACCGAGAGCAGGACGTACATACTCGCGAACCCGGAGGCTCCCGAGAGGATGACGGCCCTGCGCGCTGCTGCGGACATCACCCCATCCTTGTGGTGCTTGCTAGCGTCCATGCATGCCGGTGACCACCACACGCCGGTGGGTGCGCCGCATTCTCCGAGGCGAGCCGACCGCCGTAGAGGGCCGCCACTTGGCCGATCGTCGGACAGACGATGTGGTCGTTGAGCAGCCCCTGTCACTTGCGCTGCAGACACCGCAGGGTGCCCAGGTTCTGGTCACCACGATGCGTACACCCGGACATGACCTAGAACTCGCAGCGGGTTGGCTGGTCAGCGAAACAGGTATGCGTGACCGGCACCAGATCACCGCCATGGGCTTGTTTACGGCCAACCGGGACGACGAGCTCGCCGTGGATACCGTGCGCATCGCCCTGGGCGATCAGACTCCCGCACCGGCTGCACGCGGATTTGTAACAACGAGTTCCTGCGGTGTGTGCAGTGCTGCCAACCTCCCGGGTTTTCACCACCATGACCTTCCTGGACAAACGCCCATGTTCAGCGTCACCTCCGGTTCGCTCTTCGCTGTGGTCCACCAATTGACCCAGCAGCAACCCGTCTTCCAGCGCACTGGTGGTGTGCACGCGGCGGCACTGGCAACCTCGGATGGCACCGTGTTGATGGCGCGTGAAGACATTGGCCGCCACAATGCCGCGGACAAGGTGGTTGGCTGGGCCCTCCTCGAAGATCGTCTTCCACTGACCGATCACCTGTTGGTGATGAGCAGTCGCATCTCCTACGAAATCGTGCAGAAGGCATTGCAGGCCGGCTGCGCCGGGATCGTCGCGGTCTCCGCGGCATCCAGTCTGGCCATCGACGTTGCTCGTGAACACGGTTTGTTTCTGGCCGGCATGGTTCGGCCCGACACCGCAAATGTCTACTCGCGGGAGGATCTACTCGTCACACAGTGACCCGTCGCATGCCCACCGACCACCAGACTCGCTGCACCCGTGATTCCGGCGTCATGGCCATTTCTGGAAGAGTGTTGTCGTGGATTCCCTGGCCTGGTCGCCTGATGCGGGCGGGCGCGTCCTGGCTGCGTTGGCCACCGATGAAGGGATCCTGCAGGCTCTCCAGGCCCTGCAGTCAACCT
>JAGWVT010000027.1 GCA_018970765.1 Actinomycetales bacterium | reverse complement strand
GTGTGGACGTTGCTGTTCTTCGTTCCCTGGGGCTTGAACTATCTGTTCGCGGGAGCGGTGACTGCGCAGATCCGTGCCTGGAACAGACTTGTGCCGATCCTGCTCCTGCTCTTCCTCCTTGGTGCCGCAGCAGCACTCGCGCAGACCTCATGGCGACGGTGGTCAATGCGTGTGGCATTAGCGGTTCCGGTGGCCATAGTCATCCTGGCGTTGACGGCCGTTGACGCTGTAGCGCCATTTCGCGAACCGTATGCGACGAACGTGGCCACTGCCAGTGCACAGAGTCAAGCGGCAAAGCAGTACGCAAGTGATGTCAACACCGCGATTCCAGGTAGTTGCGCGGTGCTGCAGTTGCCGTACGTGCCATACCCGGAAGCCGGTGACACGCGGGGTATGCCGGATTACGAACACTTCTGGACGGCATTAGCTAATCGCGAAAAGTCGTTTACCTATGGCGCAGTGCGCGCAACAGATTCCAGCGTCTGGGCTGCTCAACTTCCCATGGTGCCAGGTGATATGACGGTCCAACTGCTGCGCGAGGCGGGCTTCTGTGCGATCCACGTCGATACGCGCGGTTACTACGGTGAAGAGATTGGTCCAGTACTCGAGAACCTAACCGCCCGCTTCGGGGCGCCGGTGGCGAGCGCTGTTGATGGACAGTGGCAGGCCTTCGCCATCGGTGAGCCCTCCCTACCAGCGCAGTGGACGGATGCAATTGCCGCGTTTTTCGGCCAGGCCCTCATCACTCCAGACGAAGCAACAACTGGACCGCGGTACAGCGAACTGGATCACGCCTGGTGGTGGACGCGAGCCGAGCAGGGCAGTTTCCAACTCACCCCGATCCAGGACACCGCCGCGATCGACACGGTGCGCGGTGCTGTGATGGCACCGGTGTGCTCGGCGCGTCCGGTCACGATCACGCTGGCAGCGGGTGAACAGCAGGTCAGTACGACCGTCGTCGCCGAGCCGAACAATCCGCAGCCGTTTGCGTTGCGTTTGCCGGTACCCACGACCGAGGTGGCGAATCTTCGGGTCTACGCCCCCGGTGAATCCTGTGATGATCCAAGCGTGCCGAACCAGTCCGATGGTTCTGATGCACCGAATCAATACGCGCAGGTCCGCGATCTGATTGCGACCGGTCCGGTGCAGGCAACGCAGTTCCGGCCTGCATTTGCCCTCGGCTAGCCAACCCAGCGCAGGTGCGTCAGGCAGAGCCAGGCTTGTTCGCTCCCGATGCCGAGGAAGGGCTGACTGGTGCACTCCAGTTCGGACGGACGTCCCCAGGGCGGCAGTGATGCCGCGAAAGTTTCGATCTGCGGACGCGTGGGCGCGTACATAGCGATCGCTGACGGACGAATGCGCTCCAGGATTTTGCTCTCATCCCGCGTCAGCGTTGGGTTCGTCGAGATCAGGTTGTAGTAGCCCCACAGTTGCATGGCGGCGACTTCACCGGTGAGCCGTTCCGGGTCGGTCCAAAGGCCGATGCGATCAGAATCCGTGGTGCGTGCGAGCAGCCACTGCTCCAAGGCAATTTTCGACGCCATCTGCTCGCGCATCTGATAGTCGACGTAGGCAGCCCGTAGCGGGTATTGCCGATAAATGCCAAGCGCTCCACGACCATTCTGTAGCAGTTGTGCGCAGACAAACACCAGGACTAGGGCAAATACGACGATGATCGGTGTCGCACCACGCGTCGAGCCAGCGCTGCGGGCGAGGAGGAAAGAAATTGCGGCGCCAAGAAGTGCAACTGCGGAAAGTGCCACGCCCTGCGCCATCGACAACGTCAACTCCCAACGGCCGGACCAGAGCATCGCGGGAATACCGATACCAAGCCCAGTGACCACTGCGGCCGGCCCCACCCAGGTTGGTCGAAGCGACCAGGAAACTTCCGGGAGCACCGCTGCGAAGGCCAGCACTATTGCCATCAGTGCCGCCGGCCAAAGTTTTGCGACGTAGTGCTGCGCTTCCAACCAAGGTCCGGGTACGGCCAACATGAACACGGCGGTGAAGGCAAGGTTCATCGTGGCCAGCGAGAGACTCACCCAGGCCCAGCGGCTGTTGCGGCTTGCCCACAAGGCAACCAGTGCGATGGGAACTGCCAGCACTGGTACCAGGAGCGCGATATCGCGCTGCCAGATCAGTGGGTCTCCGACGAAGACTGTGTAGTCCAGTCGACTGTTCCAGTCCAGATAGGTCTGCAGCCAATTTCGACCTGGGAAGATGGCCAGCCCAGCGAGCAGCAGCACACCCGCAGAGACTGCAGCACCCACGATCAAAAGACCGATGTCTCGGCCAAGTTTGCGCCAACGCTGCGGTCCTACAGCGCCTACAGCGCCTACAGCGCCTACAGCGCCCAACTGCACGACTCGGATGCCGACCCACAAGCTGCCACCTAGGCCCAGCGCATAGGGGTTGAGCATCAGTAACCAGCCGCACGATGCGCCCGCCACTAAGGCGGGAATCCATTGCCACCGTGCGGCCAGACGGTCTGCACAACCCAGGCATCCGGCTGCGATGAGCAGCCAGGTAGCGGCCAGGATCGTGCCGGTCAGATACGTGTTGCCTACGAATCCCAGCACCATGGTGGAAAGTGCCACCAAGGTGGCTGCGACGGTGGCCAACCATCGGCCAGCGACGAGTCTCACGCTGAGATACGTCGCGCCCACGATCAACGCAATCAGAAGCCACCGCCACACTTCGAACCCGATCCACGGATCAAATGTCGTAACCAGGCCACGTACCGGCACGATGTAGCCCAGTCGCGTCCACAAGTAGGCGGCATCGAGTGCGCGGCTGGCGACTTGATCTCCGAACAGTGCAAGCGAGGCGTAGAACTCTGAGTCCGGGGAGTTCACTCCCGTCCATGGTTGCGAGACGAGTGCTGCGAGTGCTGTGATTCCCAGCACAGCTGCTGCGTCATAGAACAGGCCGCGGGTGTTTACGGCCGACCTGGATTCAGTGGCACCAGTCCCCGTGGCCGTCATGTCGCAATACTCTCAGGTCAAAATCCGTGGCAGACTCCTTACGTGTTTCGTTCTCCTCATGTGTTTCCCTCTTCTCATGTGGTTCGTCGATTCGTGACGTTGATCGTCGCACTGTGTACGAGTGCAGCGGGACTGATCGCTAGTCCGGTCTCAGCGAACGCCGGTCCGTGGGACGGCGTGACCGCATGGGAGACCGCGTTCATAGAGCGAATCGTGGATGGAGACACGATGATCGTGCGCGATGAAGTAACGGGCGCGCAGTCACGTATTCGGCTCCTTGGCATCAATGCTCCTGAGATCGATACGACACAGCATGGCGGGAAGTGCGGCGGTTGGCAGGCCAAGGATGTGCTGACCAACCTGATCCCCGTTGGCACGAAGGTCCGGCTGCTCTCCGCGGATCGATCGTCCACCGGAAAGAACAATCGCCCACAACGTGTTGTCCTCGCTGTCAATCCACAGACCGGGGAGTTCGACCAGGACATCGCCTGGGCTATGGCTGAGCGGGGTTGGGGTGTCTGGTTTACCCAAGCCAAAGAGGCCTCGATGAGTGCGTTGTATCGCGCGGTCATTGCCGGGGCTCAGCAGCGGGGTGTCGGGATCTGGAATCGCGCACTCTGCGGAACCGTTGAACAGCCGGATGCGAAGCTGGAACTGCGCATTGCCCGAGGCCCGGTTGGTAGTGCACCCACGGATGAGTGGGTTGTCGTGCGTAACACAGGTGCGAGCGCGGTCGACTTGACTGACTGGACGTTGCGCGATGCGGGTAATCAGGGGTGGTTCACGTTCCCCGCGGGTTCAGTTCTACAACCAGGCGACTATCGCGTTGTCCACACCGGCGTGGGCACGCCGGGGCTGCCCAAGCCGCAGGATCTCTATGCAAACACCAAGGTTCGCCTCTACCCGGATCCGGGCACCGGTACGGCATTGGTCGGTGATGGTGCTTACTTGCTGGATCGGTATGGCAACTTCCGTTTCTGGCGCGAATACCCCTGCACTGTTGACTGTGTTGAGGACCCACTCAGGGGTCAGGTGGTTATCGAGGACATGTCTTTGGGCAAGAAAAAGGGTGCCAAGCGTGTGCGTACCCAGTGGATTCGTCTGCTCAATCGTGGTACGAGCAGTCAATGTCTGGACGGCTTCCGAATTCAAACGCAGGACCGCTGGTTTCGGCCCGAGCCGGGTACCTGCCTGGCACCGGGAACCACCTGGACCCTGCACGTTGGCACTGGACTGGCCGACGGGGCCAATGCCTATTGGGGGCTGACTCAGCCGGCGTTCTACAACACCGGGACTGTGGCCCTGGTCTCCGACCGGGATCAGGTCATCGGGAAGCGGGCCTGGTAGTTGTAAAACCCCTTGCGAGGAGGGCTAGACGGCTCTATTTTTCTGCCGTGGTGGTGGGGCCACTGTTACGAAAGAGCCTGGAGGGGTCTCCAGGCCTGACGCGCTGGCTGACCAACACCTACCGAGGGTTCTTTGTTGATCTGCATCTGCTCGTCGACCAACTGCCCTTGACCACCCCGACGGCCCGACTGCTCAACATTGGGACAGGCGACGGTGTGTTGGTCGGCCTTGTCGCCCGCCGCTATCCGCAACTCAGCGTGACGACCACTGACATCACCCCGAACCAAGGCTGGTTAATCGACGAGGATCTGCGCGATCGCATCCGGCTGCAGGTCCATACGCCTGATGAGATTGCGTCTCACGGGTTCGGCGAAACTTACGACATGGTGCTGCTCGCCGACGTCTTTCACCATGTGCCTGTGCGTGATCGCTCGCAGCTCATGGCGCGCGCCTGGCAGGCCACTTCACCAGGCGGGACTCTGCTGGTGAAGGACATCGAGGACCGTGGGATCAAGGCACGCCTCTCACTGTGGAGCGATCGGTACCTCACCGGTGATCGTCACACGGAGCTCATCGGCGCCAACGCGATGCAGGGGCTCATGGTGCAGTTCGAGCCCCGGGCTCGGGTGGATGCCACGGGGCTCGTCCAGCGGGACTTCCCGAACTACCTGCTCATAGGCCAGCGAGTCACGGCGAGTCCGTCCATCGTGTCTCACCGGTGATACACTGACCCCGTGCGGGAGGTAGCCGTTCGGGAGCTACGGAATTACGGTGGCCAGATCCTTGATCGGGTCGAAGCAGGAGAGTCCGTGATCATTACCCGGGACGGCAAGGCGGTGGCGCAGTTGGTGCCGCTGCCTAGGCCCCGACTCAGTTCCGCGGCGCTCATTGAACAGTGGCGCAACGTTCCGGTGGTCGACTTGAACGCACTGCGTGCCGACCTCACTGAAGTCATGGATGCTGACCTGTGACAAGCGTTGGACTTCTCGATACCAGCGTCGTGGTCTCGCTCCAGAATGTTCCGGCGGAGCAACTTCCAGCCTTTCCGGTAATCAGCGCCGTGACGCTGGCAGAACTCAGCGTTGGGCCACTCGTCGCGACAAGTCACGAAGAACGGCTTCGCCGCCAGTTGATGCTGCAGACCGCAGAGTCAACATTCGACCCGCTGCCCTTCGATGCAGCCTGCGCCCGACGATTTGGCCAGGTTGCAGGTGAACTAAGAAATTCAGGGAGCAAGTCCCGAGCCCGAGCCTTCGACGCGTTGATTGCCGCAACCGCGCTCGTGTACGACCTTCCACTGTTCACGAGCAACACCGCGGATTTCGTAGGGATTTCGAATCTTGTCCTTGTGGAGGTTTCGATTACCTAGCGCGCCCGGAGAGATTCGAACTCCCAACCTTCTGATCCGTAGTCAGATGCTCTATCCGTTGAGCTACGGGCGCCGCAGGTGCCTAATCTAGCCGACACACGCGAGCGCCCTTGCAGGGTGGAAGCGGCGGCCCCATCGACTTACCGAAGGTCGTCCTCGGCAGTTATCCGGGCGTCCTCCCTGATACTGCGGCGCTCCTCGTTGGTGAACCAGTCGGCGGCGACCCACATCATCCAGAAGGCATCGATCGTCATGACCAACCCCCACATCAACGCCCCGGAAAGTTGCTGGTCGGGTAGGGCTGCCAGGCCGAAAGGCCGGACGGTATCGAACCCGTCGTACAGCACCACTGGTGAGAAGTAGATCGCGGCCCCGATGGTTGCCTCGGGAATCATCATCAGACCCAGGGAGACCAATCGGGTAGCTGGAGACGGTCGGCTAGGCAGCAGATTGGCGCCGATCAGTGGCAGGTAGTACAGCACAGCTACCAGGAGAAACATCGGCTGCTCTATTGCGGCCATCGCTCCATGGTTGATGAGTACCCAGTCGTAGAACGGGGTGAAGTGCGCCGCGATGAGGGCACCGGCGAACAGCAGCCAGGTCAGCACGGGATTCGTGAGGACGCGAACGGTTGAGGAACGCAAGGCGGGTGCGAGGAGGCGCCGATTGCGTGCATTGCTTGCTCGGAAGGCCAGGGTGATTGGTGCGCCCAGTACTAGGAGTGGAGCGACCGCCATGGTGATCACCAGATGTTGAGTCATGTGCACCCAAAAGAATGTGTGCGACCACGCAGCCAGGGGGCCCAGGTACATAGCACCGATAAGTGCCAGACCCGTGAAGAAGCAGGCACTCATCCACCGAGGCCACCTGCCGTCTCGGACACTTCGGTAGCGGGAGGGACACGCGCGGTTCACTTTCCGGACCGCGGTTAAGTAGAGAAGCGTGGCGACGACCACGTTGACGGCAACCAGCAGGTCGAACTCCCAGGCACCCAGAAACATGCGCATCGTTGCCCATCATGTCGTGTGCTGCCCGCCGGGGTGGCGGACAACCACCACATGCACGAAGTTCGGCGATTCGCGGGACGTTCACGCATCCGGACCGATACGGTTCGCAGGTGCATCGGGCGGGGCATCAAAGGAGTGTTAAGTGAAGCGTGCGCTGATCACCGTGTTCACGGTGCTGATCGGCGTGCTTGTGGTTGGCGGCTCGGTCCTCGCCATCTCGTGGTTCGACCAGGAACCGAGCGCGATCAAAGTCACCCCGGCCGGCACCATGAAAACACCACAGGGCGAACTTCCCCACGTGAAGGTCGACCTATCGATCTTCCCGAACACTTCGGCGGAGTATCCAGGGCCGACTGGCCCTGCGAACACTGTGCTTGCCAACAACGGTGTGCTGCAGAGTGAGGGTTGGCCGTTCTATTGGCCGTCCACATCGTTCACCTTGCCGGCGCATACGGCCGTAACGGTGACCGTTCATCAGTACGACGGTTCGTCGACCGTGTGGAATCCGTACTGGGCGAAGGTGCACGGCACGGTTGGTGGCAAGGCGAAATACGACGGCAAAGAACTTTCCGAGATCAAGCCGTCAGACGTCGCGCACACCTTCACGATTCACCAGTACGCCGAGACTGACCAGGACTCTCTCTTTGTCAGCGTCCCGATGCTCGCGGTGCCGAGCAATGCCAAGAATGAAGCGAACGGCTACCCGAAGCCGCAGGTCATCGAGTTCACTTTTGTCACCGGGGGTCCGGGAGAATACGTGTGGAACTGCGAAGACCCGTGCGGTGACATGTACCGGAACTTGGGTGGTGTCATGCAGGCCAGGGGCTGGATGGGTGGACGGATCACGGTGGTCTGATGCCGACGACAACTACGCCTCCAAAGCCCGGCACTGACGAGCCGGAGGAGCCAACCAACCGCCCCATGCCTGTTGATCGTATCCGCGAGTGGTTCTCACGGCCCTACGCGCGACCGATCGTGTTGATCACGATCCTGATCAGCCTGCTGATGATCCCGTTGGCTTTCCTCGTTCTGCACTTCATGAATCTCAGTGGAGCCCCGGCGTCGTCGATCATGAACGAGATCGAGCGAACGATGTTCGTCTTCACGGTGGTCTCTGGCCCATTGATCGGCGTGACGCTTGCGATCCTGCTCTACAGCCTGTTCGGCTGGGGGCGCGTCAAGGGTGATGAGCCACCCATGCAGGAAAATCCGGCGATTCGTGGGAATACGACTGCCACGGTGTTGTGGATCTCGGCCACCAGCCTGCTGGCGTTCTTCTTGGTCGTGTGGGGCATTACGGAACTTGCGCGCATCACCGCGTTCTCGTACGGATCAACAACGGCCGACGCGCAACCGAACTCCCAGAAGCCACTCATCATCAACGCCACCGGGCAACAGTGGGTATGGACCTTCGAATACCCGGATATGCAGGGCGTCACCTCACCGACACTGGTCGTGCCGATTGATCGACCCATCTACTTCAACGTGACCTCCGAGGATGTCATTCACAACCTCTGGATCGTTGAACTGGGTGTAAAGATCGACGCGAACCCGGGAGCGATCACGAATACCGGAGTGACCCCAAACAAGCTTGGCACGTACAACATTCGCTGCGCAGAACTCTGCGGCATGCACCACGCCTACATGCAAACCACAGTCAACGTCGTCACCGCTGAGGAATTCGAATCATGGGTGCGCGAAATGGGCGGGAAGAAGATGGCATGAGCACCGCAACCATCCACGAGCAACTCGACGTTCCGCAGCCGCCGCAACACGGCAATCCAGGCGGATTCGTGCGTCACTGCAACATAGTGACCGGTGTCGTCTCGGGGTTGGTCTCGGCATTAGTGGTCTACTGGGTCGGGTCGCTATTCCTGGTCCCATGGGGCACCACGAACAGCAGCACCTACGTTCAGGCTGGTCTTGATGCGCTCTGGGCCGCGACCTTTGCCGCCTGGGTCATTGGATTTATGGCGGGTATCGGCGCCTTCGCCGGCCCCATTCGCTGGATGCTGGGTCGGGACCTGACCCACGAAGATGCGGAGTTTCTCGCCGGTCGCGATCAGGGCAAGGCGCGATTCTGGCGCTACACGACCGATCACAAGGTCGTTGGTACGCAGTACCTAGTGATGGCGCTGCTGCTGTTCGCGCTAGGCGGCCTGCTCGCGATGTTGATCCGGACTGAGTTGGGCGCAACCTGGACAGAAGTGTTCTCACCCGCGTTTTACAACAGCATTATCGGTACGCACGGCATCGTCATGATCATCGCGATGATCATTGCGATTGCTGGACCGATTGGTAACTTCATCGTGCCGATCATGATCGGTGCGCGCGATATGGCGTTCCCGCGACTGAACGCACTCAGTTTCTGGCTGCTCTTTGCCGCGGTGATCCCGCTGGTGGCGAGTCTGTTCATGGGTGGCATCCAGGACGGCTGGTCGGTCTACCAGCCGCTGAGTTCTCAGGCGCCGCTAGGAGCGATCGGCTACCAGATCACCATCATCACCTTTGCCTTCTCCACCGGCATTGCATCCGTCAACCTGATCACCACGGCCGTCACGATGCGAGCTAAAGGCATGACCTGGAACCGGGTACCGGTGTTGACGGTAGGCATCATCGCCTCATCCGTGATGGGCCTGATCTGGTTCCCAATGTTCCAGTATTCGCAGGCCCTCGCGCTCAGTGACCGCGCCTTCGGCACCTCGTTCTATAACCCTGCTGATGGTGGAAGTGTCTGGCTCTACGAGAACCTGTTCTGGTTGCTTGGCCATCCTGAGGTCTACGTCGTGGTGGTGCCGGCTAGTGCTGCGCTGATGGAAATCGTCGTCGTGTTCATGCGCAAGCCACTGTTCTCCTACCGCATTGCGGTGGCTGGGTTCGCAGGCATCGTCGGTATCAGCGGCATCGTGTGGGTGCACCACATGTACATGACCGGTTGGGCGCCGTCAGCGAATTACCCGTTCATGCTCTCCACCGAGCTCATCTCTATTCCGTTCGGTTTCTTGGTGCTCGTCTTGCTGGGCACGATCTGGCGGGGTCGAGTTTGGACGCGACTACCGATGATGTGCGTCTACGCCGTGCTGTGGAACAAGGTCATTGGGGGAATCACAGGCGTCTACCTCAGTGACGTACCGGTCGACCAATACATGCACGGCAGCATGTTCGTGGTTGCGCACTTCCACTTCATGTTGATGGGTGCCGGGCTGTTCGGTGCAATGGGCGCCATTGTCTACTGGTTCCCGAAGATGACGGCGCGGACCTTTGACGAACGGCTCGGCTCTATCGGGTTCTGGACAGCCTTCGCCGGATTCCAGGTGACGTTCATGTCGATGTTCGTGGCTGGTTTGCAGGGCATGCCACGTCGGGTTCTGCAGTTCGACAACGCCTTCAACATCTCCAACTGGATCTCCACCATAGGTGCCTACGTCATCGGCATTGGGATGCTGATCTTCCTGGCCGCAATCATCCAGTCGTGGCGCAGCGGGCCGAAGGCACCGGCGAACCCGTGGGGTGCGAAGACCCTGGAATGGCAGACCCAGACCCCAGTGCCGTTGGAGAACTTCCCGGTGCTCCCGGTAGTGACGTCGGATCCGTACGGATACGGCGTGCCGGATCCGTACGACGCACCCGATGACGGAAAATCGACGCCTGCGCCTAAGAAGGCCACTAAGCAGACGGTGGGTGCCAAGTGAGCGCGCTGCGGTCACCAACGACGGGTGAGCCGGTTCAGGTCGTCGCGAGGCGTAACCGTCTCGGAGTGTGGCTCTGCATCATTTCCGACGCCTCGGGCACGATTGCATTGCTTGTTGCCTACGCCTACCTGTGGAGCCTGAACGTCAACAATGGCTGGGCGCCGCCGAACAACGCTTTCGCAGATCCGTTGCTGTTTTGGGTAGTGACGGCCGGAAGCGCCCTCGTGGCACTGCTGCTCTGGTGGGGGTACCGGCTCCTGCTGCATGGTGGTCGTAAGGAGCCGTTGGCGATTGCGGCCTTGGCAAGTTTGCTGGTCATAGCAACGCTGGTCGTGCAGATCGTGCAGATGTCGACCTTCCCCTTCGGGGCCAATGACGGTGCCTATGCGTCAGCCACATTCTGGCTCTGCATCGGGGCCGCGCTGCACCTCGGCATCGTTATGGTGCTCGCGCTGGGCGTGCTTGGCAGGACCCGAGCAGGCCTGATCAGCCCGGACAACCCGTCGCAGGCGAAGCTCGTCGCGATGTACGCGACGTGGGCGGCGATTGCGATCTTCCTCGGCGCCTTCTTTGCGTCAACCATGACAACAAGCCCGAATACCTCGAGCCCAACGTTCGGCGAGTTCCAGCCGCCGACTCCGACGTCCTCGGCGGCACCGTCATCTGCTGCCAGCCCGGCCGCCTCACCCGCCAGCAGTTCGGGCTCGTGACCGGAGTTCGACTCGGATCACGGCTGTGGTGGGGACTTGTCCCGCTGGTTGTACTGCTCTGGGGTGTAGGCGCACTCGCTAGTGCTGCTCTGCCGGGGTTGAGCCAGAGCCCACTGTTGACTCTGCTGGCAGTGCCCGCAGTCGTGTATGCGCGCGACGTTGCGTTAGCCATCACGGTGGGGGCATTGGTCATCGGGCGGCTGGGCGGGAGTGGCCAGGTGCGACGATGGGCGTTGGGGTGGGTAATCCTGGCACTGGGACTTGCCATGGTCAGCGTGTTGAGCTTGCAGGCCGACATCAGCGCCGAGCAGATCGCTCTGACCAGCAATGACCTTCTGCCGATCCTTCGAGATTCGACCATCGGTCAGGCTGCTGTGGTTCAAGTGTCCTGCATAGCGATGGCAGCGGTGCTCTGTGCAGTGTCCTTGCTGGTGAGCCATCGCTGGGTGGCGACCGCCGCACTTGTGCTGGTCACTATCGCAATTGCGGCACCACCGATTGCTGGTCATGCAGGTGTGACAAGCCAGCACGTGGTTGCTGGTGTTTCGGCGGGCCTGCACGCTGTGGCGGTGTCGCTGTGGATCGGGGGGCTGGCTGTTGTCGGCGCAACCTGCCTGGTGGATCCCGACCGAGCTGTGACGGTGCTACCTCGATTCAGCGTCCTTGCGCTCGTTTGCGTGCTGGTGGCCGCGGAGACCGGACTTCTGACGGCCACCTTGCTCGTTGGAGCCCTTGGTGACCTCCTGGGAAGCAGCTACGGCAGCTTGGTCATCGCCAAAGCAGTGCTGCTTGCCTGGCTGATCAGGTTTGGTTGGCTACAGCGCAGACGTGCGATCGACCACCTCCCGGATCGCTCGGCGCTGCGCACTGTGGCATCTATCGCAAGCGTTGAATTGCTGATCATGGCCACCGCGCTGGCTGCGTCCGTGGTGCTGGTGCGGCTGGGTCCACCGCCGATCCCGAGCACCGAATTCGCCCCCCTCACCCTGGTCACGCTTGGGATCGCCGCGCCCATGCTTGCTCTGGTCGTCAAGCCAAGCAGCTGGCGAGTCAGTGACGCCCTACCTGAGGCAGCCATGGCACTGTTCCTGCTCGTGGTCATCGAGGTTGGCGGCGTGGGACTACTGCGTACCGCCCTTGGCCCGTTCGGCCTCGTGGTCGAGACCACCATCTTGGTGTTTGCCGGGTGGTGTGCGCTCTCGGCCTCCCGTCACTCACAGGTTGCAATCTGGCTTGGAATTGTCGGCTTACCGATAGCCCTGGGTATCAACGTGCTGTTGGACGAGTTGCTGCCATGGCGGATGTCCCTCATCGCTGGCGTTGTCGGCATGGGCCTGCTTACCGCGTGGTGGCGACGAGGACGGCGCTCACCGGCGCCCGCGACTATGGCAGTGTCCGTGGCATGAGCGACCGCGAGCGCCCTTCTTTCGATGAGTCGACGCCGCCTCCGCCGCGTAGTCGGGTGCGGGACTTCTGGCAGCTCGACCTGCCTCTGGTCGTCGCGTTGATCCTGTGCACGGTCTTCACCGTGGTCGAGGTGCAACGTGCCGGCGAAGGAGTGTGGCGGGCATGGGTCTACATGGTGGAGTGGCCCCTCATCGGTGCCTTCTGCATTTGGATCTGGTATCGGTTTAAGCGTGAATCCGGAGGTGGGTTTGTGCGTCAGTGGAAGCAGCGAGTGGCTCGTTACTCCGCCGAGCGTGAGCCCGAGGATCCACAACTGCAGGCCTGGCGCGACTACCAACGCGAGGTGCGCACCGGTGAGAAAGAGTTACCGTGAACACATCGGAACCAGCGCCTAGCTCCGCATCAGTGCCTTCATCAACAACGACTACCTCGACGGCGTCTGCCCCGGTGGTCCCGCAACGTGCCGGCGTCGTGCTCAGCACGCTGATTCTCGCCGCATTGGTCTGCAACGTGAATCTCAGCGTGGCCAATATTGCACTGTCGGATATCGGCCGGGCCTTTGCGTCTGGCCAGACGCCTCTGAACCTTGTCGCGGTGGGGTGCTCGCTCGGTCTAGCGATGTCGGTGCTCTACCTCGGCGCACTCGGTGACCGCTACGGACGAAAGCTCCTTCTCATTACGGGCCTGGTGCTGACGCTGCCGTTCAGTCTGCTGGCCGCCTTCGCCCCGACCATTGAGATACTCATCGCGGCACGGATTTTGACGGGTGTCGCTGCCGGTATGGCCTTTCCGACCACGCTGGCCTTGATTACCGCACTGTGGGGCTTCGGGCCGCAGCGCCTGAGGGCGATCGCACTGTGGTCGGGTGTCAGCGGTGGGGCGGCGATCCTGGGGCCGGTGTTCGCCGGCGCCCTGCTTGAGGTGGCCTGGTGGGGTTCGGTCTTCCTCATTGCCGTTCCGCCAGCACTGCTGGCGATTCCCCTCGTGATGCGCTTTGTGCCAGCGCACGTAAACGAGACCCGGGATTCAGTTGACCAACTTGGTGGAGTCTTGTCGGTCGCGATGATTGCGCTCCTCGTTCTGGGACTGGGGTTGGTCTCCGCACCTGGATTGCGAGTTACATCGCTGGTCCTGATCGCCCTGTCATTCGTTCTCGTGGCGCTGTTCCTGCTGCGACAGCGGCGGGCAGCCAACCCGCTGTACGACCTGGCCATTGCTCGCCGCCGGCTGTTCTGGGTAGCTGCGGTCGCGGGCATGATCGTCTTCGGTGCCCTGATGGGTGCCATGTTCATCGGTCAACAGTTCCTGCAGAACGTGCTGAACTACTCCACACTCTCGGCCGGTTTGGCCGTGTTGCCCGCAGCATTCGGGATGGTCCTGGCAGCACCGATTTCCGCGCGACTCGTGCAAAACCTCGGGTCGCGAATCACGATGCTGATCGGGTTCACCTGCATCCTGCTGGGCTTCTTGCTCATGCTGATTTCCTGGAAAATCACCACCCCGTACATCTGGGTTGGTTTGGCCTACCTGCTCGTTGGACTGGGGGCCGGTGTCGCCATGACTCCAGCCTCGAGGCTATTGACGAGTTCTGTCCCGGTGTCCCGGGTTGGCATGGCCTCGGGTACCTCCGATCTACAGCGCGATCTTGGTGGTGCGATTCTGCAGGCGGTGCTCGGATCGATTCTGACGGCCGGTTACGCCGCGGCAATGGCCAAGTCACTGGGCAGTGCGACCGGCCTGGAGTCGATGACGGCGAGTACGCAGGCGGCCCTGCAGGTCTCCTACGCCAGTGCCGCTGATGTCAGTGCTCAGTACCCGCAGTACAGCGCCCAGATTCTGCAGGCTGCCCAGGAGGCCTTCCTTGGCGGTTCGAACTGGGCGTACCTGGCCGCGGTTATCGCCGTGCTGATCGGTGGCGCATTGGTGCTGCTGCGCTTGCCTGGCGCGAAGGCCGAAGCAGCGCTGCTCGCGGACTATGCGCGTGCGGACTCAAGTCGACGTTGACGAAGCGCGCGAACTGCGAGGACTAGGCCGGTAGCCAGCAGGATCCCCACTGCATTGCCGACAAAGTCCACACCCTGGCGTGTGCGATGGTCCGTGAGCCAGGGCTGCGCTATTTCAGTGAACGCCGACCACGTCAGCAATGCGATAACCGCGATCAGCACTGCACGGCGACTTCTGGTCGCCCAGAGCACGATCACCGTGACGGTTCCCCAGAGCGCGATGTGCAGGTCGGCATCACCCCAGCGGCGTGCTCCCATCACTGCGGTGGTGGCCTCGGAATTCCAGGTCAAGGCGAGTTTGACCATGGCACCCCAGGCGTCGACCGCCCCGTCCGACCACATGATGACCGTGGCCATCAGGATTGCCAGGCCCGCGACGCACCAGCGCAGGCCTGCGCGCCGCGTTGGGTGAACCACCTGGCTCAGGATTCACCCGGATTTTCGGGCAAGCGACGATTGAGGATGTAGCCAATGACGACCGACACGGCACCGATGGCAGCAACGACGGCCAGGCCCGCAGGTATGCCGATGCCCGCGATGTTCGGCGGATCATCGGGACATAAGCCCAGGCCGCACTCGGGAATCACCGAGAAGGCAACGATGACAACGTAGATCGCGAACCAGACGCCGATCGCGATCCCCGCCAGACGCAGGGCACTGCGTCGTCGAAGAATCCCCGCGTCACTGCCGACGAACTGGGCCTGGAACATCAGTAGGAACGCGCAGCCAACTACTCCGATCAGGCCGGTGATCGCGGCCCAGGTGTAGAGGTGGTAACCGAGAATGGCTGGGCCGTAGCCGGGATCCTCCGGCGCGGCGATGTGCAGCAGGATCTGCCGGACGCTGCCTGCACCGCCGACGCAGCCGGCAAGAATGCTGAAGGCATAGTGCGCCGGGCGAAGGCCGATCACCAGGTTCAGCAATGGGCCAATGCCCATGGCAATCAGTCCGGACCGTTGCACGAGGCACAGCGGGCAGGGCTGCTCGCCAACACCGAACTGCAGCAGCAGCGACCCGGTCAGCACGAGGAGCAGTCCAGCCAGCGCCGCCATGTTGATGATGTGTGCGATCGCGATCTCGCGCGTGATGACGAAACGACTCGGGACGACCTGAAGATTGTTGATTGTGATACTCATGCCGACTCCTTAGAAGTTCAGCGGAATCGTCGAAGTGATGTGCAGGTTCAGCACGTAGATCGTCAGCACCAAGTTCGCAAACCCCAGGGGCATGGTCCAGCGAGCTTTGAGCGCTACCCCCACCAACACTGGGATCCACAGCACCAGCATTAGAAACATCATGGATGCACGCTATCCGGTTTCGGTCCGGTGGCGGATGATTCTCGGATCTGCGTCCCGAAACCGGGAATTCGCCCAGATCTGGTTGCCGTCGTGGGTGGTGAAGCCGGTCAAGGTTGGCTTCACGCCGTCGAAAAATGCAGTTGATGGTGATTCCATGAGCAGCGCCCACTCCCCAGCAAGGAACGCCTCCTGCAGTTGTCCCTCGACCCAGCGATTGTGGGTACCCACGACCATGAAGCGCACGCGTTGGGCAATGAGTTCAGCCTCTGGCAACAGCACCGCCGCTTCCTGGCCCTGCAGGTCGACATGTAGTAGGTCGGTGGGCTGCTCCGCGCTGAGCACATCGCGCAGGGTGATCGCGGGTACGTCAACGTGATCTAGGTGCGCACCGCGGTAGTCCATCGCCGGGTCAGATTCGGCGCTTGCAGCACCACCCATGTCGTCCTCTGGCAGAACCGGAAATCGCAGCGTGGTTGCCTCGGTCCAGGCTGCGGCCTGGACAACGCGCAGCTGCGTGGTCATCGGGGTGGCGAGTTGTTCGGTGATAGCCGCAACAGTGCCGGTGATCAACTCCGCACTGACGTCGTTGTCTGCGGCATGCTGCATCGCCCAGGAGGCGCGCAGCGGATCGGCCTCTACGGCGATCCCGGATGCCTGCTTACCGAGGCGCCGAGCACAGACGATGCCCATCAACGCCCAGGGCGCCCAACCGGCACCGAGCTCCACAACGCGATATGTCGATCGGTCACTATGCAGTGACAGGGCGAGTGCGACGTACTCCTCAGCTTCGGAGCGGTATCCATCCGAAGGCACGGGCACGCGGGTACTGGTTGTGCCCCGGAATCGCTGCGGTGCCCAGGGCAGCATCGTGATTCGCGTGCGCACCCCCGCCCAGTCAACGCGGAAGTCTTCCTCGGCGGAAGGGAGTTCGGTCGCACGGACGGTTTCGAGGATCGGCGGAACCATGGCGGGCAGCACCGGTAGGTGCAGGCCATTGCCATACATCACTTGGCGTTCGGGTTGCGGTGGCGAGCCCTGGGTTGCTTGACCACGTCGCAGCCGCATCGCGGCACCCTACCCGGCGCTAGCCGGTCGGAGTGTTCTGGAACTGAACTAGCGGCACCCAGCACTTCACTTCGCGATCCCCGGCATTCCAACCCACCGACGTCGGAATGAAGTAGTACCAACCGCGCGTGAAATCGTCTTTCAATCCACCGTGGTAGACGTTGCGGTACTTCTTGCAGATGGCGGTGGCCTTCTTCTGCATACGAGTCAGGCCGGGGAACTTTGCCCCGGATAGGCCGAGCGACTGTGTTGCCACCAGGATCCACTGCTTCTTGGGGTCGGTGCAGTTCTGGGCACGTGTCTTGGTGGCATCCGGCGCCTCGAGCATGCCGACGCTTGGCGTGCAGAAGCGAAATGCCGTCGCACCCTGGGCTTGGACGGCCGCGGCGGCAGTGCCGGCCCAGGTGCCCAAGGCCAGTTGGTCACGCAACACAACGTCGCAGCGCACCCAGCGCTGGCCGGCGGCCCACTGCTCGGCGCTGGGGAAGTGCGCCTTGAATTGAAAACGGGTTGGAAAGTCGTCGGCGAGCCCCAGATACGCCTTGAGTCCAGCTTCGGTGCAGGAGGACTTCGTGGCGGCGATGATCTGGGCGGGCTTGGCTGAGCGCGGGTCAGGCATGGACGCCGGTGCGGTACCCACGGCGAACACCTCAGCGGTGTGCGGGCCAGCGCAGTCCACCGGGCCGGAGGTCGTGCTGAACTCCTTGGCCTCTTTGGCCGAGTAGTTGAAGCAGGTGCCAACAGCGGGGGCGTCATTGGCACTTGCCGGCGGCGCGAGGAGGAGACCCCCCACGAGGGTGACCGAGATCAGTAGCGACGTTCCAGCGGCCATGGCCCGCACAGAGCCTGAGCCGATTCCAGGGGACAGCAAGCGCATGTTCACCACTCTAAGGGGCCAAAGGCCCGAACCCGTCGGGGCGCGAACCGATCCGCCCGGGCGAACCCGTGGAAAGCCTGTGTGGGCCCGGTTGTCTGCGCCGGGTGCTCCGCGGGAGGATGGCCGGGTGCTCGTTGTCAGCGTCCTCAGCCTCAAGGGGGGTGTTGGTAAAACCTCAGTGGTGCTGGGGCTTGCCGGTGCGGCCACCGTCCGTGGCCTAGCAACGCTGGTCATTGACCTGGACCCGCAGGGCAATGCCACCTCACTGCTGGCCGCCCAGCCGGGTAAGGCGGGGGCGGCCGAGGTGCTGGCCAATCCAACCCGGACGACCGTTGAGGCAGCACTCACCCCGTGTGACTGGGAGGTCGCGCCCGGTGAAGTGGACGTGCTCCCCAGTCACCCGAACCTGATCCGTTTCGACGCATGGACCGGCCGAACCGTGCTGCAACCCAAATTGGCCCGTGCGCGCCAATTCTTCGCCGGCTACGACCTGGTTCTCATCGACTGCCCACCCTCGTTGGGGGCCCTGGCCCGCGAGGCGCTTGCCGCCTCGGACCTCGCTCTGGTGGTCACCACGCCATCGTTCTTCGGTGCGCAGGGGGTGGAGCGAGCGGTGGCCGAGATCGACGAGATTCGCAAGACCGTCAACCGTGGGCTGCGGCTGGCTGGAATCGTCATTAACCGGGTGCGATCGGTGGCCGAGGAGCACGCCTACCGCACCCACGAACTCGCCGACATCTACGGGCGCGTTTCAATTCTGACTCCACTCATCCCGGAGCGAATCGCGGTGCAGCAGGCTGAGGGCACCGGGCAACCGATCCAGCTCATTAAGAGCGAGGGGGGCCGCGAGGTAGCTGCGGTCTATGACATCTACCTGGACCGACTCCTGGCGGGCGAGGCCTAACGCTGACGAGGCCTGAGGGCTGCGGGCCGCTCAGCGGGTAAGGCCGTCTGGCCCTAGGCTCCGGCGGGTGAGAATCGTCGTTCCTGCGGAGCGGGCCGAAGGAGAGCGTCGGGTCGCGGTTGTGCCCCAGGTGCTCGGCAAGTTCACTCAGTTGGGTTTCGAAGTTGTGGTGGAGTCCGGTGCTGGGCGGCATGCCTTCGCTGACGATGACGCCTACCGCAGCGCTGGTGCCCAGGTCATCGCCACCGGCGAACTTTTGGCAGCGCTCGGCGAGGCCTCGGTCGTTGCCAGCGTGCGTCCGCTGCAGGCAGACATGGCGGCCAAACTGGGCAAGGGCACCGTTGCCGTGTCCTTCCTTTCACCGGCCACAGACGCCGACACCATCGCGGCTGTCGCCAAGGCGGGTGCAACGGCACTGTCGTTCGATCTGCTGCCGCGTATCTCGCGTGCACAATCTATGGACGCCCTGACGTCGCAAGCCCTGGTCACCGGCTACCGCGCAGCGCTGGTGGCAGCAGACCGGCTACCGACGTTCTTCCCGCTCTTCATGACGGCGGCAGGCACGATTCAGCCAGCGAAAGTTCTGGTGCTCGGTGCCGGTGTCGCCGGACTGCAGGCCATCGCAACGGCTAAGCGCCTTGGTGCGAAGGTGGCCGCCTACGACGTACGCCCTGCGAGCGCTGATGAGGTGCGTTCCATGGGGGCGACGTTCATCACGCTGGAGTTGGAAGCTCTCGAGGGCAGCGGTGGCTACGCCCGCGAAATGACCGAGGATCGCGCCGCCCGTCAACGCGAACTGCTCGCACCCCATATCGCCGCCAGCGATGTGCTCATCACCACCGCGGCGGTTCCAGGGCGACGCGCACCCCTGCTGGTCACCACATCGATGGTCGAAGGGATGCACCCCGGCTCAGTCGTAGTCGACCTTGCCAGTGAGACCGGCGGCAACGTCGAAGGTTCGCGTGCGGGTGAGGAAATCAGGGTGGGCGAAGTGCTGATCTGGGGCGGCAAGGATGTGGCCAGCCAGATGCCCGTGCACGCTTCTCAGTTATATGCAATGAATGTGCAAGCCCTGCTGGGACTAACCGTGCGCGATGGTGCGGTGGTCGTAGATATGGATGACGAAGTGCTGGACGGCTGTGCCGTAGTGCTCAACGGTGAAGTTCGCAACGAAGCGGCACGTGCCGCGGTTGGTTTGGCGTCTGGAAGCCAGGCACCTGGAAAGGAGTCCTGAGATGGATGGCGTCGCGCTCCTGACCATCTTCGTGCTGAGCATCTTTGTCGGCTTTGAAGTGGTCTCGAAGGTCTCCACGGTGCTGCATACCCCGCTGATGTCTGGCGCGAATGCCATCCACGGCATCGTGCTCCTAGGAGGCATCACTGTTGCAGGTTCTGCAGAGGGCCCAGTCGAACTGACGCTTGCGGTGATTGCGATTCTGCTTGGTGCGATCAACCTCGTTGGTGGTTTCGTCGTCACCGACCGCATGCTGGAGATGTTCAAGCCACGCAAAGCGACGGCAGAAACCAAGGAGGGTTCAGCCTGATGAACCAATCCTGGGTGCAGGTCGCGAACCTGATCGCCGCCGTACTTTTCATTCTCGCTCTCAAGGGTCTGTCCTCACCGCGTAGTGCCCGTCGCGGCAACCTGCTGGGTGCGGCCGGCGCGCTGCTCGCCACCGTCGTGCTCTTCTTCAGCGGCATCAAGTTGGGCAACCTCATCCTCATCCTGGTCGCTCTGTTGATCGGTTCGGTAATCGGTTGGGTATCCGCCCGCCGAGTTCAGATGACGCAGATGCCCCAACTCGTCGCACTGTTCAACGGTGTCGGCGGTGGCGCGGCCGCACTCGTCTCTGTCGTGGAGTATCTGGAATACGGGGCAGCCGATCGCATCGCTCTCGCAGCGACGGTGTTCACCGTCGTCATCGGCTCGGTGTCGTTCAGTGGATCCATCGTGACGTTCCTGAAACTGCAGGAACTGATGACCTCGCGTCCGGTCGTCCTACCACTAGGCAAGTGGGTAACCATGTTGGTGGCCGCCAGTACCGTGGTCGGTGCGGTCTGGTTGGTCATCAGTCCGCAGGTGTGGTTGCTGGTAGTGCTGCTCGTCCTCGCACTGATCTTCGGCGTGCTCTTCGTGTTGCCGGTGGGTGGCGCGGATGTGCCGATCGTCATCTCCCTGCTGAACGCCTTCACTGGCCTTTCGGTGGCCGCATCCGGCTACGTGCTGGACAACGTCCTGCTGATCATCGCTGGCACGCTGGTGGGTGCCTCGGGAACGCTCCTTACTCGGGAGATGGCCAAGGCCATGGGTCGGCCGCTGACCTCGACGCTGTTTGGCGCATTTTCGGGCACTACTGCGGGTGGCGGGGGATCTGGCTCGGATCGGCCAGTGCGCTCCGCTCAGCCGAATGACGTGGCCATCATGCTCGGCTTCGCCAACAAGGTGATCCTGGTTCCTGGTTACGGCTTGGCGGTAGCACAAGCCCAGAGCACACTGCGCGAATTGGCGGATCTGCTCACCGAACGGGGTATCGAGGTGGACTACGCCATCCACCCAGTTGCCGGACGCATGCCCGGGCATATGAACGTGCTGCTCGCGGAAGCCAATGTGCCCTATGAGCAACTCAAAGAGATGGACGAGATCAATCCGGAGTTTGCATCTACTGACGTTGTGCTCGTGGTCGGTGCAAATGACGTGGTGAATCCGGCTGCTCGCAGTGACAAGTCGGCACCGATCTACGGCATGCCGATCCTCGATGTCGACGAAGCCCAGCAGATCGTCTTTCTGAAACGATCTATGCGGCCAGGCTTCGCCGGCATCGAGAACGAGATCCTCTACGACCCGAAGACCACATTGCTCTTCGGTGACGCCAAGGATTCGTTGACCAAGGTGGTCAGCGCGCTGAAGTCGACGTAGTTAGCGGTCAACTGCTTAAGGCTGCTGCGACGGCATAGGAATTTCCGGCATCTCGCCCATCATGTTGTCGGGTCCGCCTGGACCGCCATGCGCACCTCGTCCGTCACGTCCACTGTGTCGATCTCGTCCACCGCGACGATCACCATCGTGGCGCCCCGGTCCGTCGAAGCTGGCCATGACCGCGTGATGGCCGCCATCACCGTCGAAGGCCTTGCCCACGCCAAGGCCGATACCAAAACCGGCGAGCCCGGTGATTGCGGTAAGTCCAGCACCAACAACTGCAACGACGATCGTCGCGGTGCGCCAGGGGTTGCCACCCTTGGTTTCAACACCATTCGCCGGTTGACTGGGGTCAGGGCTTGAACTCGTCTCACTCATCTTGCCTCCATGACTGGATTGCCTACGGAACGGCTCAACCCTCCTGCAGGTTCCTGTGAGTGCGCTGTGAGACGGCTGCGACAGGCTTGAACGTCAGACGAATGCGGGCTGGCGGTCGAAGTTGGGTCGTAGTGGGAAGCCGCTGGCTCCGCCAGCCCCGAGTTTGACCCCGAGAGTCTGGTGCAACTCAATGGTGTTGAGGTCGAAGCCAAGTCGTGATGCAGCCATATAGAGGCGCCAGACACGCGCTGTGCCCAACCCGGCTTCGTCCACCGCTTCTGCCCAGTGCTCCTCAAGGTTCTGGCACCAGTGCTTCAACGTCAGGGCGTAGTGCTCTCGCAGGTTCTCCTCGTGGCGAATTTCGAAGCCAGCGGAGTTCATCGCGCTCATGATGTGTCCTGGTCCGGAGAGTTCACCGTCCGGGAAGACATAGCGGTTAATGAAACTCGTGCGGTAGTGCGTCGGATCAGCGTCACTTGGACGAGTGATCGTGTGATTGAGCATGCGACCCTCTGGCTTGAGCTTGCCGTAGAGGAAACCGAAGTAGGAGGGGTAGTTGGCGCGACCGATGTGTTCGGTGAGTCCGATGGAGGACACCGCGTCGAACCCTGACTCGGGGACATCTCGGTAGTCACTGAATCGAATCTGCGCGCGGTCGCCCAGGCCGGCTTCAGCGATGGCCTGCTGGCCCCACAGGGCCTGTTGCTCAGAAAGCGTCACACCGATGGCGGTCACGCCGTAGTTGCGCACCGCGTGCAGGACCATGCCGCCCCAGCCGCAGCCGACATCGAGCAGGCGCATGCCCGGACGAAGCCCGAGCTTGCGGCAGACCAGATCGAATTTTTCCTCCTGCGCGACCTCCAGTGATGCTTCAGCATCTGGGAAGACTGCACAGGTGTACGCCATGGATGGGCCCAGCACCCAGCGGTAGAACCGATTGGATACGTCGTAGTGGTGGTGAATGGCCTCGGCGTCGCGGCGCTTGGAATGTCGGCCGCCGCGAAGCACGCGCTCCTGCGGGGGCGGAGCCGGGCGTTTGAGCGCGTAGGGCAGGAACATGCGTGCCAACTTGGCCTTGTCACTGGCAGTGAGATGCGTGAGGTCCAACGGGTAAAGCCGGCTCAAGGCCTGGTAAGCATCACCGACGATCTCCAGATCACCGGACACATAGGCCCGCGCCAAACCAAGTTGGTTGGGGTTCGCTGCCAGGTAGTGCACCGCGCGTGGGTTGCGAACATCCAGCAGAACAGGGCCGTCCTGCGGACCGGCAGACGAGCCGTCGTATGCACGAAATCCCACCTCGCGGTCTGGGGTGATGACCATCGTGAACGCGTCAGCGAGTTTCATCGTCGTTCAACCACCTTTTCGTAAAGCCCCAGGAGTCTTCCGCCCGGGTCGTAGCGTTCCTTCATGCTCTGGTAGGCGTTGCCGCCGTAGATCGACCAGAACGTGTCGCGATCGTAGAAGGCGGTGGAGTAGAGGGATTTCCTGCCCTCCAGTGCGGTGACCATTTCCTCGATCTGGCGGTTGACCAGACCCTCGGCGGGGTCCACCCCGTCGGCTACTGGGACCGTGGACCAGAAGCCAACGTTGACGTAGACAACGTCAGGATCAAATTCGTAGAGCGGCCAGTGCACGTTTGGATCACGCTGCTGCAAGGGGCAGACCCAGACGGGCTCAATGCGTACATCTCGGTGGAAGAAGTCCAGGAATTCGGCCAAGCGGTTCACCGGTACTTCGATGTCCTGCACGACGGGCTCTCGCTGCGGCTTGCCGCGCAGCCGTGCGAGGCGACCGCTGATGTTCGTGCGGCGATCAAAGGCCACCAATTTCCAGTAGACGTCGCTGCGCAGTTTGCGCTTGGGCCACAGTTTGCGGATGAGTGGCCGCTGGGCACCGAATGCTCGCGAGCACCAGAACCAGTCGGTGTCCCAGCGCCACAGGTAGTCGTAGATCGTCAAATAGTCATCATGGCGCTGGGCGTCGGATTGGATCGATCGATAGTAGATACCCATGCCGGTGTAATCGCTGGCGGTGCGGTCTGTGGGCAGGGAATCGACCATCGTGCCAATGGTGAGGTACTGCTCGTCTGGGCTGAACACGGTCCCGTCGAGGAAGTCGATGGGGTCGCCGTCCACGATGCGATCTCGGACAAATGTAGAGATAGCCGCCGCCATCGCCTCTGCGGAGTCGTAGCGCAGGTGGCGCAGGTGCACGTAGGGCTTGACCGGGGCTAGCTCGATCTGTAGCCGTAGCGCGTAACCCAGCGAACCGTAAGAATTCGGAAAGCCGTAGAACAGTTCGCGGTTCGGGTCGTCCATCGCGCCGGTCACGGTGAGGACGTCACCATCTCCGGTGAGAATGTCCATCTCCAGCACGGATTCGTGCGGGGTGCCGTAGAGGAAGCTGGCGCTTTCGATGCCTAAGCCAGTGACCGCTCCCCCGAGGGTGATGGTGCGTAACTGCGGCACGCACATGGGCATCAGGCCGAAGGGCAGCGTTGCATCGACGAGGTGCTCGTAGGTCGTCATCCCAAGCACCTGCGCGGTGCGCGATTCCGGGTCGACATGGAGCACCCCATCAAAGGCGGCCACGTCGAGCCCAGGGGTGGTGACCTTGGAGCGGGGGCGAAAGAGGTTGGACGTGCGCTTAGCTAGACGGATCGGTGCCCCCGCGGGAATGGCTCGATACTGCTCAAGGAGGGCCTGGACCCGCTGGTCGTAGGCCGCGCGCCAGTCCGACTGAGTGGACGATTCGGCGGCAGCCAGGCTCATAGGCACACGGTAGTCCCCGCCATAAGCCATCATGGGGCGATGAGCAGCCGTGCAGCGTCAGGAACCGGAGCCTTGGTCGCCGGCGTGATCGTGATGCTGAGTTCGGCTCTGCTCGCCGCGGGCTGGACCCTGGCCATTGGTGATTGGGTCGCGCGCAATGCCGAAATGGCTCGCTTGATTCAGGCAATTGAGGGCTCCGAGGCAGCCATGGTCGCTACCCAGGAGGAAGTAACGGCCCTCATGCAGCAGCATGCCCAGGATGCTGAGGGCGGTGAGCTCATCGATGGACTTGGCGATGCGGCTGGTCGGGGCCGAGACTCCATCGCCTATGCAGGCACGCGGGTGCAGGGGGTTGCTGTCTTGCCGTGGCATACCTCGATTGATGAGGCCAAGCAGGCATACCTAGCCCACAACGCTGCATGGCAGGAGTACCTCGACCGGGCCTCAGGCAATCCGAGCGAGTTCGTCACACCGCAACCACTGGTGGATTCCACCTTTGCTGCCGCAGAGCCACTGCTTCGCGCAGCAGTGCCGCTCCTTGACCTCTGGGATTTCGGCACGCGCATCGACGTGATCTATACCCCGCCCGAAGGTGCGACGGCAGACGATGGCCCAGGGCAGCAGGTCAGGGTTGTCCACAGCGCCTTGTAGTGCAGCCTTGTTGGGCTTAGCATCCAGGAATGGCATCGGAAGTTGGTGGACACCTGGATTCAAAGGTGGCCCCCGAGAACATGATTCTCCTGGAGCAAGCGGCGTTTGATGCTTTCGCCCGCACTTTAGATGAGCCAGCGACGGCGGTTCCGGAAATGGTCGCCTTGCTCAGGCGTGAAATCCCTATCTAGCAACCACACGGGTGACCGACTCGTTACGACCAATAGAACTCTTCAGTCCAGATCGCCACGTAGTAGGTAACTTCCACAGTGGTGTTTCTTCGCTAGACGGATGGCTGAAATTCAACGCAGCGTCAGCTTCGGTCGCGGGGACCGCAGCGACTTGGGTTTTGCTCCGCGACACTCGAGTTATCGGCTACTACGCCCTCGCCATGGGTGGTCTCATGCGAGACAGCATCCCCGCTCGGTTGGGTCGAGGACACCCGGACCCCGTTCCCATCTTGCTGCTCGCCCGACTTGCACTTTGCCTGGATGAGCAGGGTCGTGGATTGGGTGGCTTTTTACTCGCGGACGCATTGCGACGCTCTGTTATTGGTGCCTCGCACTACGGAGCCCGTGCGCTCATCGTGGATGCAATCAACGAGCGCGCCTATTACTTCTATCGTCACCACGGATTCTTGCCACTAGCAGGTTGGCGGCTGTATCGGCGAATGTCCGACATCGCTAAATCAATGTGAGTCCCAGGCCTTGCCCCCGGCGTTGCGCTAGGGGCAAGGACCGAATTTCAGGTCGACACAGGTTCGCGCGGTGGAAGCTCCGGTTGTTCCTGGCGACTGAGCTTGCTCGGCCACCAGATCTTGCGTCCGATGTTGTAGGCCAATGCGGGCACAAGGGTTGAGCGCACGACGAAGGTGTCCAGGAGTACGCCGATCGCCACGGCAAGACCCAACTCGCGTAGGAACACCAGGGGCAGTACACCAAGGACCAGGAACGTTGCCGCCAGGACGATGCCCGCGGACGTGATAACACCGCCGGTGACCCGCAGGCCCTTGAGGATGCCCGGTCTGGTGCCGAGTTTGATTGACTCCTCGCGCACCCGCGTCATTAAGAAGATGTTGTAGTCCACTCCTAATGCGACGAGGAAGACGAACGCGAAGAGCGGGAACGAGGTATCGGAGCCGGGGAATGCGAACACGTTGTTGAACAGCAGTGCACACAAGCCCAACGTGGCGAAGTAGGAGAGCAGCACCGTAATGATCAGCAGCACCGGAGCCAGGATTGACCGCAGCAGCAGCATGAGCACGATGAAGATCACCACGAGGACCACGGGAATGATCAGATTCCGGTCGCGCAGCGATGACTGATCCACGTCGTACTGCGATGCGGTCTGCCCACCAACGAGCGCGTCAGCACCGGCGACCGTGTCCACCTCGTCGCGCAGGAGCGCGACGGTTTCCTCGGCTGCCAAACTGTCAGCGGGATCCTGCAGTGTTACCAGCAGTTGGATGCGACCATCAACCACTTTGATAGAGCCGGGACCCATTGCCTCAGCGGGCATGGCCTGGTCACCCATGGCCTGGTCACCCATGGCCTCGTCACCCATGGGCATGCCGCCGGGGGCACCCATTGGCATATCCGTCAGAGGTGCGACGGCTGCTACGCCAGGCGTGCTTGCGACGACGTCCATCAGTGCTTGCTCGCTGCCGGCGTTGGCAATGATGATCGTTGGAGTGCCAAGTCCGGCTGCGAAGTGCTGCTCGAGCACTCGCTGACCGATGACGGAATCCACGTTCTGATCGGTGAACGCCTCGGTGGTGGTCAGACCATCTGACTTCAACGTGCCGGTAAAGCCGGCCAGAATGAGAAGCACCAGGCCCGTGACGATCCAGGTGATTCGTGGTCGTTTACCGACCAGTGAAGCAACGCGTGACCACAAACCGCGCCCTTCAGCGACCTCTACGCCATAGCGCGGGATTCGCGGCCAGAAGACCCACCGTCCCGGCTGGATGCGATCACGACTGAAAGGTCCACTGTGCGGTCGTACTGCGCGCAGGATGCCGATCACGATGCAGAAAATGATGGCAACGAATGCCAAAGCGCCGCCGGCGCCGGCGAAGGGTGCGATGTTTGGCTCCAGTCCGAAGACCTCAAGTGTCAGCCAGATCAGGATGGGGGCGAGCAGCGCCACAAGCGGGATGCTGACGACTGGGATCGCGAGAAAAGCCGGCAGGAGGGTGAGCAGCACAGCCAGACAGGCGACGATGCCGACTGCACCGACGGGGCCGAGTGACCTATTCGAGTTGAGCTCGCTGAGTAGTAGGCAGAGCAGACCGATTGACACGGTTGCGCCACTGGCCACGATCGGCTCAACCACGCCGCGCCAGGCAGCCTTGAGTGCATCGATATGGGATTCGTAATGATGCAACTCTTCTCGATATCGCGCAATCATTAACAGCGCGTAGTCGGTTGCAGCACCGATGACCAGCACTGTGAGAATGCCCTGGCTCTGACCGTTGAGCACGATGATGTCGTTCGCGGCGAGGACGTACACGACCGCACCGGCCATCGCATTGGCCAGCAGCGCCGAGATGATCGGTAGCACCCAGATAAACGGACTGCGGTAGACAAAAACCAGAATGAGAATGACCACGAGCAGTGTTGCACCAAGCAGTTGGATGTCGATGGCGCCGAAGACTTTGATCAGGTCGGAGAGTATGCCGCCAGGACCAGTGACGTTGATCTGCACGTCCGGGTAGGTCGCGGCGGCATCGCGCATGGCGGTGGTGATGCCGGCGAGGACAAGGGATCCGTCGGCCAGGTTCTCAGTGGCGCGATCAGCGTTGAGGGAAACACTGATCAGCACCGCCTTACCGTCTTCTGCAGGGATGGGAATGATCGGGCCTGGGTCGAGGTAGTCCGCGACGGTGCCGCCTGACTCCAGTGCCAGGCCTGGGATTGAGCCGGCGTAGGCGTTTGCCTGTTCCAGATCGCCCGGGCTGAGTGCACCGCCGTCCGGGCGGCTCACCACCACCAGGATCGGGAAGGATGTTGATTCGCTGAACTTGGCCTGCTCATTGGCAACCAGTGTTGATTCAGCCGAGGCGGGTAGGAACGATGCGTTGTCGTTTGATTGGACTTCACTTAGGCGGCCAGATAGGGGGCCGGCAGCCCCGCTGAGCATGAGCCAGGCAATAGCCACACCAATGGCCAGCCATATCGCTCCTCTGGCGCGGCGGCGTTGGGTCTTGGGTTCTGCTGCAGTGGTCTGCGGTGAGGTCATGACGGAACGGTTCCATATGCCACTGCGCCGCGCACACTGGGCCCTGGTTAGTGGGCCCTGGGTACTGGGCCCCGCTCGGTAGGTCCCGACTAGGGCAGACTGCTGCCAAATGCAGACTTTTCCGCTCGGCTGGTTCGCTGCCTCCCTGTTGATAGCCGTGGTCGTGGCGTTTTTGGTGCGTCAACGGGGCTGGTCGATGGCGCTGCCACTCCTGGGCGTCGGCGCAGTGGTTGGCTACCTGCCTATTGGTCCAAGCGCGCCGCCGGAACCAGAACTTGTGATGGCGTTGATCCTCGCGCCGCTGGTGTTCGGGGAGGGTCTGGGTTCGTCGTACCTAGATCTGCGACGGGTGCAACGTCCGGTCCTATGGCTGGCCATCGGTCTGGTGATCGCGACGACCGCGGTGGTGGGTCTGGTCATCGGATTCACCTCACCGGTGCCCTGGGCACTGGCCTTCGCACTGGGCGCGATTCTTGCCCCAACGGACGCGGTTGCTGTGGGCGCGGTGGCACGCAAATCGAATCTGCCGCATCGGCTCGTATCAATCCTCGAGGGCGAAAGTCTCGTCAACGACGGCACCGGGCTCACAGTGCTCAAAGTGGCGACGGCTGCTGCCGTCATGGGTTCATTGACGCTGTTGGGTGTGACCGAGGTGTTGGCCACCTCGGTGCTCGGTGGTCTGGCTGTTGGCCTGGCCGGGGGCTGGCTGCTGAGTCGGATCATCCGGTGGAGCCGAGACACAGTCGCGGCGAATGCACTAGTGCTTATTGCGCCATTTGGCCTCTACGCACTCGCCGAGCAGGTGCATGGCTCAGGGATCCTGGCAGTCGTCGTGGCTGCGCTGCTGACTGCGCACTCCAGTGCTTCCGACGTTCGGTTGACGGGGCGTGTGCAAACAGCAAGCGTTTGGCGTCAGGTGACCTTCATATTGCAGGCACTGGCGTTCTTCTTGGTGGGCATGGAGATCGTTGGCACGGCACGGGACTTGGATTGGCCGGAGTTTTGGCTGGCCTGTGCGCTGGTTCCGATCTGTGTGATCGCAATGATCGTGACGCGCATGATCTTCGTATCCATCATGGTCTGGGTCGGGCGCCGCCGCAGCAACATCAAAGATGTCGAAGACTCTGCGCAGTCAGGTCGACTAGCAATCCTGCTGGGGTGGTCTGGTGCGCGCGGGCCAGTGTCGGGGCTTGCGGCGGTATCGCTGCCATTGGTGGTGGATGGAGGTGCGCCACTGCCGTACCGGGAGGTGATCATTGCAACGGCGTTCGGTGTTATCGCGGTGACCATGCTGCTGGCCCAGACGATGGGCCCGTTAGCGCGATTGCTGCGGGTCACCGATCGCAATCAAGCGGAGTTGATCGGCTCGGTGGACACCTCCCTCGCCTACGCGGCACTCCAGCGTCTCAGCCAGGCCGAGGAGCAGGCCGGCGATGAAGGTGCGCCGATCCCCCGTAGCGTTGTGAGCACCCTTCGACAGCAGTACGAAGATCGAATCGAGAGTCAGGGTCGTGGTTCGAACGCCCAACCGACAGCACAGGCTCAGTTGGAATTGCAGCGATCCTTGGTGCGAGCCGAGCAAGAAGAACTACTTCGCCTGCGTGACGCGGAAGGATTGCCGGATGCCGTATTCCGTCCGATCCAACATGCCCTAGATCTGCGCCTGCAGTCACTGCGCGAGGTCTCGCAGATGCGTAATCAAGGCACGGAAGGCGGCTGAGTAGGTCTGATGAGTGGCTCTCAATCCAGGACACCGTTAGTTGATGCCTGGGAGCGTGCTCGGGCGCGCGAGCTGCGCCCTATGCAGATTCCGGGTCACAAGTATCGCTATCGCCGAGATGGGCAACGTCTCGATGGACAACGTCTCGATGGGGAAGGGTCGATACCAGGTTTTGCTCTACTCGCCCAGCTCATCGGTGATGACATCGCCTTGCAGGGTGGCATGGACGACAACGCGCTCAGTGGTGGTTTCCTACCGGTAGCTGAACAACTTTGGGCCGCAGCGGTCGGTGCCACACATGCACGATTCCTCGTTGGCGGATCAAGTCAGGGGAATCTCGGCATGGTGCCCGCGGTAGTGGCCGATGGCCAGCGCATCGCGATTGACCGCAGCTCGCATCGCAGCGTGCTCGGTGGCCTGGTGATCGCTGGTGCCCAACCGGTGTGGGTGCAACCAACAATCCACCCGGAATTTGGCATCCCGCTAGGAGTCGACGTGTCGGCCCTGTCGGCGCTCGATGATCTGCGCGGGCTCTTAGTCACCACACCGTCCTATGTGGGCACCCTTGCCAACACTGCGGCGCTGGCTCATGCCTGCCACAGTCGTGGACTCCCGCTGCTGGTCGATCAGGCTTGGGGTGCACACCTGGGCTTTCGTCCGGGTGCTGGCGCGATCGGTCAAGGTGCGGACGTGTCTGTCACTAGCGTGCACAAAACCCTGATGGGCTACAGCCAAACGGCGGTGGTGACGATGCACAGCGATCTCATTGACCTGGCCGCATTGGATCGCTGTTTGGACCTGGTGGCAACGACGTCACCGTCGGGCACGCTGTTGGCTTCTATCGACGCAACACGCGCAGTGCTGGTCGAAGCCGGGTCGACGCTGTGGGAGCGAGTCTTCTCACTTGCCGATCAGATGCGTGCGGCCCTTCGCCAAGAGCCGGGTGTCGTGGTCCTCGACGAGCAAGAGCTCGGTCAACCATGTGACCCGTTGAAGGTGACCGTCTGGCTGCCTCGTACCGGAGCCTTCGGCCCGGCCGTTGCTGAGTTGCTCCGCGCAGCAGGGATTGGCCTGGAGGCGGCAGACACCGACACCTTGGTCCTGACGATCTCGCCTGCAGACTCGGCCGATGATGTTCAGGCGGCAACGTCAGCGGTGCGCGCCGCCATCGATGCCAACCGGGCAACACCGCGTCCGCCTGTCCCCACGGAGGTCTGGCAGGTAGTGCCGGAAGTCGCATTGACACCGCGTTCGGCGTTCATGGCCCCGCGTCGTCGGCTGCGTTTGGTCGATGCCGTTGGCGAGGTGAGTGCGGAACAGTTCTGCCCCTATCCACCGGGCGTGCCGCTGTTGGCACCCGGCGAGAGAGTCACCCAAGAGATCGTCGAGGCGATCGCCAGCGCCAGCCGTGTTGGTCGCGTCGCCTACTGCTCCGATCCAACAACACAGACCATCGAGGTCGTGGCGAGTTAGTACGGGTCAGTCAGGCAGGAAGTTCTAGCGACCCACCAGTAAGCCCGGCAACGCGAATGAGCCATTTGCCCTGTTCGCGCACAAGTGCGTACCGCATCTGTGCCGAACTCGTCGTCCCAATCACGTCCACGTCAAGGATGAGGGCGCCCTCCGGTGTTGGCTGGCAGCCCTGCATGCGCACCCGTGGGTCGGTGGTTAGCAGTGCGTAGTCGGACTCGATGATTGCGCCGAAGGATTCAGGAGTGACACCTGCGCGATAGTCGCGCGAGGAAAATGTCAAGGCACCGGTGTAGTCGCCAGCAGACAGCGAGGCGATCTGGCCAGTGACGGTGGCCAAACCCTCCTGCGCCTGCTGATCAGTGCAGTTGCCGATGTTCTGCGTCATTGAAGGTGATGCTGTAAGCGTGGCATCGACATTTGTTGCTGATCCACCGCAAGCTGTAAATGACAGGGAGATGATGGCGCCAGCGATCGCGATTATGCGGCGCATAGTGTCGCCAGCACTGCGAGATCCGGATCTTTGGTCGGATCCACGCCAACCTGGCTGATCAACCGCGTCACAGTTCCGTCCGCCTCTGCTTCAACCCAACCTGCTCGGTGGTCCAGACCCAAGTGCGGTACGCCGGGCAAGAGCACTGCGCCAGATGCGGCACCACTGACCTCGGGAGTTGAGGGGATCGTTTCGGAGGGTGGGTGCAGGACGAACAGTGCGGTGGGCTGCGGGTCGGCGAGTTCGCCGGGGCGAGGGGCGTCGGCTCCGATGACTGGACCGGCCCAGGTCACCAGACCAACCGCGCCGGGCTCGGGATC
>JAGWVT010000026.1 GCA_018970765.1 Actinomycetales bacterium | reverse complement strand
GACGGGAAGTCTCCGGTGTCGTCGCGGCCCGAGAGGATCTACTCGACGATCGCCTATGGATCATTACCCCGCTGCAGGAAAGCGAAGCAGAACACATTCATCGAGTTGAGCAGCTCATCGAGGCATGCGGGGCCGTTCCAGTACTCATGAGCGCTGAGGATCACGATAGGGCTGTGGCATTGGTATCGCATGCCCCGCAGGTGCTTTCCAGCGTGCTGGCGGGCCTGCTTATCGAAGCACCAGGCGACCACGTTCGGATAGCTGGTCAGGGACTGCGCGATATGACTCGCATTGCCGCCTCCAACCCGGTGCTGTGGACGGAGATCTTGTCCACGAATGCGGAGCCAGTTGGACATGTCCTTGACGCATTGGTCGAGCGTCTACGACTTGTCGCTGAGGCTGTGAAGCAGGCTCCGTCTAAAGTCTCGAGCCAAAGGATGGAAGCCACGCTTGCCGCGGGGGTGGCAGGGCGGGAGCGGATCCCGGGTCGGCATGGCACTCGCACACGCGATGAGGCCGTGGCCACCGTCATGATTGCGGATCAACCAGGCGAGTTGGCCCGCCTTTTCACCGCCGCTGGTACTGCGGGCATCAATCTGGACGATGTGCGTATCGAACACGTGCTTGGCCGTCCAAGTGGACTTGTCGAGTTGATCGTTGCCCCATCGGCCCTGACGGCGCTCATCAGCACTCTGCAATCTGCGGGCTTTGACGTACGCACGTAGTAGTGGCCACCGCCATTTGACAAGTGCATGAGAGGGTGGGGACATGCCAGCACCGATTGTGATTGCGGTAGATGGTCCTGCCGGGTCAGGAAAGTCCAGCGTCTGTCGTGGTGTGGCGCAGCAGATGGGGCTTCAATACCTTGATACCGGCGCCATGTACCGGGCAATGACGCTGGCAGTCCTTCAGGCGGATCAAGACCCAGGGAACGCTGATGCGGTCCGCGCCCTCCTGCCAAGCGTGGTAATCACCAGCGATACCGATCCCGCAGCGCCGGCAATCCTGTTGAATGGTCAAAACGTCAGCGCAGCCGTTCGGGGCGCAGAGGTGACTGCCGCAGTCAGTTCCGTCAGTGCGATCCCGGAAGTTCGCCTTGCGATGGTGGCTCTACAACGCGCAGAGGTTAGCCGGACGTTAAGCGACGGTGTCGGAATAGTGGTGGAAGGACGCGATATTGGTTCGGTTGTCCTGCCCGACGCATCCGTCAAAGTCTTCCTGACGGCTGATCCGCAGGTTCGGGCGCAGCGTCGCGCTAGCGAGACCGACGGCGCGGAGGTAGCGGTCACCCAGGCTCAGCTCCAGGCACGTGATGCGCTGGATGCTGGACGCAAAGTTTCTCCCATGACACGGGCCGAGGACGCTGTTGAGATTGACACGACCGCACTGACCTTGCCCGAAGTTGTTGAGGCCGTGTGCGCTCATGTCCTGAGTGCTCGGGGCCAATCAAGCGAGATGAGCTCATGAATCACGATGATGACGGCTGGGTGGAGATCGACCTCAGTGATGATGACGATCAGAACGTCGATGGTCCGCTAGAAGACGACAGTTCGTTCCCTGAGTTCAACCTCGACGACCTGAACCCGGCCGACGACTTGTTCCAAGAGAATAGGGATGCCAACCTGCCGGTCGTTGCGGTAATCGGGCGACCCAATGTCGGCAAGTCGACGCTCGTCAACCGCATCATCGGCGAACGTGCTGCAGTTGTCGAAGATGTGCCCGGAGTGACTCGAGACCGCGTGACCTATAGCGCTGAGTGGAACGGTCGTCGCTTTAACCTGGTGGATACCGGTGGGTGGGAACAGAAGGCTCGCGGCATGCAAGCCCAAATCGCTGCGCAGGCCGAGCGGGCTGCTGCGGATGCCGATGTGGTGATGCTTGTCGTTGATACCGAGGTGGGTGTTACCGATACAGACGAAGCGATTGTCAATGTTCTACGGCGAGCCGGGCGTCCGATCATTCTGGTGGCGAACAAATCCGATGATGCGGCGACCGAGTTGCAGGCGTCTGACCTGTGGAGTCTTGGCCTAGGCGAACCGCAACCGGTTTCCGCTCTGCATGGACGAGGGTCAGGCGACCTCCTCGATCGTCTGGTCGCCGCTCTACCTGAGCAGGGCAAGGGGTTGCCACGCGATAGTGGGCCGACGCGAGTAGCCCTTATTGGGCGCCCGAACACAGGCAAATCCTCGTTGCTGAATGCTTTGGCGGGCAGCGACCGTGCGGTGGTGGATGCCAAAGCGGGTACGACCGTCGATCCCGTCGACGAACTCATCACCATCGGTGAACGGACATGGTGGTTCGTCGATACGGCCGGAATTCGGCGACGGTCGCACCAGGCCAGCGGATCTGAGTACTACGCAACCCTACGAACTGAGGCAGCACTTGATCGAGCGCAATTGGGCGTCGTGCTGCTTGATGCCTCAGAGCCGCTCAGCGAGCAGGATGTGCGCTTGATTTCCATGGTTGTGGAGGCCGGTCGCGGTTTGGTCATCGCCATGAACAAGTGGGATCTCGTAGACGAGGATCGTCGGAATTACTTGGAACGAGAGATAGATCGAGATCTCGCGAACGTCGCGTGGGCACCGCGGGTCAACATTTCGGCTCGAACCGGTCGGCATATTGCTCGACTTGAAGCGGCTCTTATTGAAGTGGAGGAGGGGTGGCGCACGCGTATCTCAACCGGACGACTCAATGCCTTCCTCGCTGAGCTTGAGCAGGCGCATCCACACCCCGTTCGTGGCGGCCGTCAACCGCGCATCCTCTACGGTGCGCAGGTCGCCAGTGGCCCGCCCACCTTTGTCTTGTTTGTTACGGGTTTCCTGGAAGCGGGCTACCGCCGTTTTATTGAGCGGCGTCTGCGCGAGGATTTCGGATTCGTCGGCTCACCAATCCGCCTGCAGATGCGCATGCGCACACGGCGTACGCGTTCCTGAACCAGGTGACGACCATCGAGGTAGCACATTATTGGTAGCTGCTGCCCCGTGTAGGGTTAGGGCGTTCTTGCAGGGTTCGCCTTCTTCACCTGTTGGATGGGTGCCACAGACGCGTGACCTGCACAGCAACGGGCTGTAGCGCAGCTTGGTAGCGCACTTGACTGGGGGTCAAGGGGTCGTGGGTTCAAATCCCGCCAGCCCGACTCAACGGCAGTGGTTCGCAGGTGGACGTCCACTCTGTATGGAGATCACTTGTGTTTTCATTGGGATTGGTTAACGGTTGCTGCGTCAACACCAACGACCTGAAAGTGGTGTTGGACATCGAATGCTGTCTGGCATGATGCGCCCATGAACCGCGGGAGTTATGGGCGTTATCGCCGCTTTGGAGGTCAATTGCGCGCCCATGCGGGTGGCGTTCGCACCAGAACGACCATATTTCTCAGTTGCTTCGCCACCATCTTGACCTTGGGCTTCGGCGATTTCGTTGCGCAGGCGGCTGAGCCTTCTGGGGGCGAAGTCGATCAGACGTTTGTCGTCGGCGCAGGCTTGACCGGGAGTACCAGCCCGGATCCGAACGTGCAAGGGAATGGCGTTGCTCTCAAGGCTTTACCTGATGGTTCGGCACTGGTAGGTGGCTACTTCACCACCTATCGGGACCAGCGGTTTGAAAACATCGTGCGGGTTCGAGCCGATGGTTCGGCAGACCCCACGTTCCAGTTGTCCTACAACCCGACTCCGCCAGAGTTTCCCGCGCCCTACACCTCGGGCAACGTCACAGTTCGCTTCGGCCCACCGAGCACGACTCTTGTCACGGCGATTGAGCGGGTTACGGACACTACTTTCCTTGTAGGTGGAGTATTCCGCGACTGGTCCTTTCTGAAGATGATTGATGGAACTGGCCGTCAGGTTGAGGCATTTAGGTGTCAGGCCCCACGTCGGTCCCAGACACCCTGGTACCTGCGCAACTACTGCTTCAATGGCCCCGTCAACACAATCGAAAGCATAGGTAATAACACCTTTCTCATTGGCGGCTCGTTCGACTCGTTTAGCGAAAGACCTGTGTCGAAGTTAGGTCGCTTTAAAGTGGTCAACAACGTACTGACCCTGGATGAGACCTTCACTGCGCAGTTTCCAAGTGGTAATACTGGAACCGAAGACCCACCAAAGAAGGCCGTTGCTGTCACCACCGTGGGCGTCCTGCCGAATGGCGAGTACGTCGTAGGTGGGAACTTCTCCAAGTATTCAAACCGTGCAACCAGTGGCCTTGTTCATATGAACAGTCGCGGTGAACTAATCAGCACCTTCGCAATCTCCAAGGCCGGGAAAGCTCCTGCTGTCTACGACGTCTTGGTGGGCTACCCGACGAGTACGAGCTTCGTTGTGGGTGGCAGTTTTGACCGAGTCGAGGGTTCCGAGGTCACCAGCGTCGCCTTTATGAGGCCTGGGAATCAGCGGGGGACTTGGACTGTGGATGAGTCGTTGCGCAGTGCTGGCCCACCGAGTGACCGAGCCAGGCATTTCGCCCTGACCAGTCCATTTCAAGTATGCGATGGTGTCAGTCCCATCATCACGGTCAATAGTTTGGTCAAAGATCGCGATGGTTTCATCTACATTGGTGGCAACTTTTCCATGGTTCACAACAGTGACGTTTCGCGAAGTCGGAGCCGCATCGTCCGATTGGATGTCGACAAGAATGTGGACGCCACTTGGGCTCCGGGAGGCGTCATCGACAATCAAAGTGCGGGTAATTTCGTGAATAGTTGCGACCGGAACGCGGGATACGGCGCATCGGTTGCTTCAATGGCCCTAATGTCCAACGGCGGACTCCTCGCGACTGGCAACTTCCAAGGTGTGATCAACTATGAGGCGGATGTGAGCAGCAGCACAATTCCCACGGTGAACCTAGTGCGCTTGACGACGAAATCGCGGCCGGGAACAGCTGGGTCAAGCGCTACGGCGCTGAAGGCAGCTAAGCCAGAACTGGTTGGGGTCAAGGCACTAAGCGCAAAGGCCGCATTTACAGTAGGCGGCGTAATCGCAGGGAACCTAGCCGACGGGGAGTCGGTAACCAATCGGCGCCTGTACATCGGTACGGCCGCGTTTGAAAACGATGAATGTCGCAACCTCGCCGTTTTTGACGTCACTGAGCGAGGCATCACACCAGCGACTGCAAACGGGATGGTCACCGTACGAGCCGGTCGCTACATGTGCGCCAAGCAGGACCTGCTCACCAGTAGTGGCGCAAGTAGCTCAGGCATCGCTTACTTCCGCGTCAGCTAGGTTTGCGCCGCGTACCCAGGGAATGGGCACGTGACTGTGTGCGTCTTGACCTACACTCCCGTGGGTGTATGCGATCGCATTGAGCGTTGCCGCGTGCGTGCGCTCTGGGACACGGGTGGATGTCGCGTGGCTGCTCACCGATCAACCGGGTGATGAAGCCTTGGCGTTCACTCCGGGTGGTGGGCGCGTGGGTGAACTTGCCGGTGGGGCTTTTGATGGCCTGCTTGCCGATGTTGCGGCTCGCCACTTGTCGACTGGTCGTCGGTTCAGCCACACGGTGACCGCTCTGGAAGCGGCGGTCAGTGGATTCCCGACGGGGAGCGCGGTGCAATTTGCCGTGGTTCCTGGCACGGCGTTCCCAGCGGAACTGTGGCCGCAGTTGATGGATCGCGAATCGGTAATCCTTGAGTTGGAACTCAGCGGGGATGAAATTGTCTCAGTACGGATCGTGGACCCAGGCGGCGGCCCGAGTGCGGAGCAGGCGGTCAGCCGGTTCACTCCCGTGCCTCGCCTGGTTGTTGCTGGACCTGGGCCTATCGCCGAGGCATTGTGCGCCCAGGGTGCCTTGCTGGGTTGGAAGGTCACTTCCGCTATTCGTCCAGATCAGGTGGCAGGGTTAACGGCAACCTTGGCGCAAACGGATGCCGTTGTCGTCCTTGGGCATGACGTCGAGACCTCTGGGGGCTGCCTCATGGCGGCGCTGCAGTCACACGCGGGCTATATAGGCGCCGTGGGATCACAGGCTATGCAACGGGCCCGGGCCGATTGGCTGGCCTATCGAGACGTGACGGACCTAGGTCGAGTTCATGGTCCTGCCGGGCTTGACATCGGAGCGGCGAATCCTGGTGAGGTCGCCCTTGCCGTGGCTGCGCAGATTGTGGCCGTCAGAACTGACCGGCCCTGATTCTGACATTTCCACTTGCAAGGGGGCCAGGAGGCGCTAATTTAAGCCGACCTGCCTTCCAGAAGGGTGCAAGCATGGGTGTTGAGTCCACGGGGCAGGAGCGCGGCAATCCGCGACTGTATGCCCTGGTCGAGAATTCTCCGAAGACTGGTAAGACCCCGACTGTTTGGGCCTGGCCCCAGTTCATCGATTTCCTGAAAGTCGCCGGGCAGCCCGTCCAGGGCCCATGGCCGCCCCACCAGGAGCCGCGACCGGATCCCGATGCTGAGTCCCTACCCGTCGCCGTGCGCGACACCAAGTCCTAACGGGTGACTTGTCGCCGATTGTGAGCAAGAGAGGAACGCATGTATCCAGCACGCTTTGACTACGACGCCCCGACAACAGTCGAGGAGGCAATCGCCATTCTCGATCGCAGTGGGGGTGAGGCGAAAATTCTGGCCGGTGGCCAAAGCCTGATTCCGATGCTGAAGCTTCGTTTCGCGTCCCCTGAGCGCGTTGTCGACATCAACAACATCGCCGGGCTCGGCTATCACCGCCTCGATCCAGACGGCACGCTGCGCATCGGCGCACTGTGTCGTCACGAGGACCTCGAGAACTCCACCATCATCCAGGACAGTCACCCGACACTTGCCGCCGCTGCCTCGCTCGTGGCGGATCCCATCGTGCGCACGCGAGGGACATTTGTCGGCTCGGTGTGCCACGCTGATCCGCAGGGGGATTGGGCGGCCACCATGGTTGCACTCGGTGGACGGATAGTGGCGCAGGGACCGAACGGTCGCCGGGAAATCGACATGCGTGACTTCGTCCTCGGTCCATTCACAACAGCGTTGGCGTACAACGAGATCGCCGTCGAAGCGGTCATTCCGCCGGCTAAAGGGGTAGCCAAAGGCAGTTACCTGAAGCTTGAGCGCCGAGTGGGCGATTTCGCAACGGCATCGGTTGCTGTCGCGCTCGACTTCGTCAACGGCACCATTCACCGCGCTGGGTGCGCGTTGGCAGGGGTGGGTGGTCGCACGATTGACGCCAATGATGCGATCTCAGTCCTGCAGGGCAAAACGCTCACTGCGGAGGCCATTGAGCAGGCAGCTGACGCAGTTGCCGCGGTTGCTGAGCCAAGAACCGATCATCGTGGATCGGCCGACTACAAGCGTCACATCGTCAAAACCTTCGTCATCCGAATCCTCACTGGCATTGCCAACACAGAGCAGAAAGCAGCCTGATATGACCAGCCTGTACGACGAAGTCCAGGTCACGCCGAGCGATGTACCTACTCGACGAGTAACGATCACGGTCAACGGGGAGAAGCGAACAGTAGACGTTGAACCGCGCCTGCTGTTGGTGCACCTGATACGTCAGGGTTTGAAACTGACTGGAACCCATTCCGGATGTGACACGACCAGTTGTGGTGCATGCACGGTGCTGGTCGACGGCCGGCCAGTGAAGAGTTGCACCATGCTCGCGGTGCAGGCGGATGGTCGAGAGGTTGAAACGGTCGAAGGATTGGCAACGGCAAGCGAATTGCATCCGGTGCAGGAGGGGTTCAAGCAGGAGCACGGCCTCCAATGCGGTTTCTGTACGCCTGGCATGATGCTCACGGCCAAAGCCCTACTTGAACGAAATCCGAACCCGACGGAGGATGACGTTCGTTGGGCACTTTCCGGCAATCTCTGTCGGTGTACCGGTTACCAGAACATCGTTAAGGCGGTCCTGTGGGCCGCCGACAAGATGCGCGCGCAGCAGAACTAGGAGACCTCATGGCACTGGACGAACTCAAGATCGGTGGCATGGGCGCCAGCCGGCGTCGTGTCGAAGACAATCGTTTCATCCGCGGCAAGGGGCGGTACGTCGACGACGTTGTGTTGCCTGGGATGCTGCACATGGAGATCCTGCGAAGCACCGTGGCGCACGCGCGTATCAAGTCCATCGACACCTCAGCCGCTTGGGAGGTTCCTGGTGTTCGCCTGGTCCTGACCGGGGAAACCATGGCGGCCCGCAACCTGGCCTGGATGCCGACACTGTCCTACGACACGCAGGCTGTGCTGGCGACAGACAAGATCCGTTTTCAGGGTCAGGAGATTGCCGCCGTCGTCGCTGACGATCCCTACATCGCGAAGGACGCCTGCAGCCGGATCGTTGTTGAGTACGAGCAACTGCCGGTGATCGTCAACCCCGAGCAGGCTCAGTCCCCGGATGCACCGCTGATCCGAGATGACAAGGAGAATCAGAACTCCAACAAGATTTTTGATTGGGAAATTGGCGATAAGGCCGCAACTGAAAAGGCCTTTGCGGAAGCCGATGTCATTTCCAAGATAGACCTGCACTATCCGCGCTCACACCCGTCGCCAATCGAGACGTGCGGGTCGATTGCGGACTACGACCGTGCAACCGGCAAACTGACTGTTTACATGACGACGCAGGCCCCACACATTATTCGTGCGGCGGTTGCCATGGTTGCCGAACTCCCTGAGCACATGATCCGAATCATCTCGCCCGATCTCGGGGGCGGTTTCGGCAATAAGGTTCCGGTCTACCCGGGCTACGTGGTATCGATTCTCGCTTCGATCCTCACCGAACGCCCGGTGAAGTGGATCGAGGATAAGACTGGGAACCTCATTTCAACGGGGTTTGGACGTGACGTGTACCTGCAAGGTCAATTGGCCTTGCGCAAAGACGGCAAGATCCTTGGCATGCGAATGCACACGATCTCTGATCACGGTGCCTTCTATGCCGACGCGCAGCCAACTAAGTTCAAAATCGGCCTGATGCACTCCACCTTTGCTTGCTACGACCTGCCCGCCGCCTACCTCACCAGCGAGGGGTGGTACACGAACAAGGCCCCTGGTGGGGTGGCATACCGCTGTTCGTTCCGGGTCACTGAAGCCATGTTTTTCCAGGAGCGCATGATTCAGGCCGCGGCCGACGATTTGGGCATGGATCAGGCCGAGTTCCGCCGGGTAAATCTGGTGAAGGACGACATGTTCCCGTACCGCACCGCGTTCGGGTTCCTTACTGATTCGGGCCAGTACGGCAAGTGCCTGGACGTTGCTCTAGAGGCGATCGGGTACGCCAACTTCAAGCAAGAGCAGGAAGAGGCTCGCAAGCGCGGCAAGCTTCTGGGCATTGGAATTTCAACGATGACCGAGCCGCTGGGCGCCGGAAACAGCCGTGAATACGACATCATCGGCATCAAGATGTTTGACTCGGCTGAACTGCGGGTGCACATGACTGGCAAAGCCATTCTGCGCACTGGAGCCAAGACGCAAGGACAGGGTCATGAGACCACCTGGGCGCAGATCGTTGCCCACGAGTTAGGTATTCCTGCTGAGGACGTCGTTGTCGAGGAAGGTGATACCGACACAGCCCCCTTCGGAATGGGCACCTACGCCTCACGGTCCACACCTGTGGCTGGTGCCGCAGTGGCTATGGTTTCTCGCAAGGTCCGTGCCAAGGCGCGAAAGATCGCCGCGCACCTGCTCGAAGTGTCCGAAGAGGATATTGAGTGGGAGTTGGGCAGATTCTACGTGCGTGGTAACCACGACCGTGGTGTGACCATCCAAGATGTCGCATTCGCTGCATACAGCAACGTGCCAGACGGCCTCGAGCCTGGCCTGGAGAACAACGCGTACTACGATCCGCCGAACCTGACGTGGCCATTTGCGGCCTACGTGTGCAAGGTAGAGGTGGATCCACAAACCGGTGTCTGGGACGTGTTGAACTTCGTTGCCGTAGATGACTGCGGCGTGCGGATCAACCCAATGATCGTCGAGGGTCAAATCATGGGCGGCCTAACGGAGGCCTATGCCATGAGCAGCATGCAGTACATCACCTTTGACGAGGAAGGTAACTGCATCGGCGCAAACTACATCGACTATCTGCTGCCCACAGCCTGGGAGACGCCAGGGTTCGAGTTGCATGAGGTCGTCACTCCCTGCCCCCACCACCCCATCGGTGCCAAGGGCGTCGGTGAGTGTGCCACGGTAGGCGGCCCGGCGGCGTTTGTGAATGCCGTGATGAATGCCATCAGGCACACGGGTGTTCGCAACGTGGATATGCCCCTCATGCCCAATCGTGTCTATGAGGCCCTGCAGACCGGCAAGGACGTCTCCGGTATGCCGCCCGTGAGGGTTTCGTGACCGCACCGGATGGATTAGAGGTACTCCTGCGTGCCCAGGAATTAAGGCGCGCGGGGGAGTCATTCGCACTTGCCACAGTGGTCTGGCGGAAGGCGCCCTCATCGGGCCAACCCGGGTCGCGGGCGATCGTTACCGAGGACGGCTTGGTCTTCGGATGGATCGGTGGCGCATGCGCCGAACCCGTTCTAATTCGTCAGGCCAAGCAGGTCCTAGCCGAAGGCACGGCAAGTTTGGTGTGGTTGGGCCAACCCGAAGACTTCAGCTCAATGCAGGTGCCGGAAGGAGTGATGACAATCCCAATCTCCTGCCAAAGTGATGGTGCACTGCAGATCTTCATTGAGCCGGTCCTGGCAGTCCCGCAGGTAATGGTTGTCGGTAATTCACCGATGGCGCGGACTCTGGTGTCCTTGATAAATGATCTTGGCTGGGAGGGCGAGCTCGTCGAGGCTGGGCACTTCTCTGCCGCTCGTGTGGCACCTCAAACCATTGTGGTAGTTGCAACGCAGGGCCATGGTGATGAGGACGTACTCATAGAGGCACTGCAGTCGGAACCGTGCTACCTGGGGCTCGTGGCCTCTCGGCGCCGCGGAGAAACTGTCTTGAGCTACTTGCGTGGGCAGGGCGTTTCCGCAGAAAAACTTGAGTGTTTGCGCGTTCCCATTGGTCTTGACCTGGGTCACACGGGCCACCGAGAAATCTCGGTGGCGATCCTTGCGGAGCTTGTTCAGCTACGCGCCGCAGGGGAACTCAAGACAAATTCACGGCGCATGCTGCCTCTCCTTGAACCGGCTGACGTCGTTGACCCCGTCTGCGGGATGACAGTCACAGCAAACTCAGCAAATCGCCCCCTTGAGTACCAGGGAACCACCTACTATTTCTGCGCACCCGGGTGCCGCGTGGCCTTCCAGAAGGATCCAGCCGCGTTCATCCAACAGGAGGTCCAATGCTGATCACGCAAACCTTCGACCTCAACCAACCGGTTGACCAGGTCTGGACATTCTTCGACAACATCCCTCTCGTCGCAGCCTGTATTCCTGGCGCGGATCTGACTAATCAGGTGAGCGACACCGAGTACCAGGGGGACGTGATCATCTCGGCCGGACCGGTCAAGTTGGAGTTCACCGGGGCGGTCAAGGTGAAGAGTCGGGACGATGCCAAGAAAGCCATCGTGCTTGACGCGGCTGGAGCGGACAAGAAGGGTCGTGGGGCCGCCAACGCGCTACTCACGGTCACGCTGCAGCCACTAGGTGCCTCAACTCGTGTCAATATGAATATGGATATGGCTATCTCGGGCGCTGCAGCGCAGTATGGCCGTGGCCTTGTGCAGGACGTAACGGCGGTCCTCGTGAACCAGACCGCCGACTCCATGAAGTTGCGCATGACGGCCATTGCGGAGGGCCGGGACCCTATGGCCGTTGACGCTCCGCAGGCAGCTAGTGGCTTGGCAATCGGCTTTACCGCGTTCCTGCGGGCTGCCAAACGTGTTTTTGCTCGCTTCTTCCTGCCCTATCAGCCTGCTCCGAGCCGCTAGATCGAGAGGTACATATGAGTCTGTGGATGATCGGGAACCTCGTTCTCATCGTTGCAGTGGTGCCGATCCTTGTGGCGCTGCTGAATCGCTTACTTGCAGCCCTGGAGCAGATTCGTGGCGCTGCGGATGATGCTCTGGGTGGCGGCGTGGCGTTGATCGGAGAACTGAATACCGCCCCCGAACTGCTGGCAACGACCGATGTCGTCATCAAGGAAGTTGCCAATGGCGCGGTTCGCTACGCCGGTCCCGTGTCGAAACTACTTGGTTAGGAGGAATCGATGCCCGTAGACGCAATCGTGACACTTGTCGTCGGCGCACTGATCATTGCCGCGGCCGCCCTTGGCCTGTTCCGAGCAATCCTTCATCTGCGCGCAACTTCGCAGTCACTCGCGGCGCTGGACGGTGGTGTGCAGGTGATCGTGGCCAAGACCTCAACGGTCGCACCGGTGGTGGCTTCAGTGAACGCCAGTTTGGCCCCGGTTCGTAGTTTCGCGGAATCGATCTAGGAGAGTCATGGACTTCACTGGACATGAGGGTTGGCTGATCGGCTTCGTGATCGGCCTAGTCGTGGTGCTGGTCGTTGTTGCACTCGTCGTTCCAATCCTGCTGTTGGCAGCAAAGATTGGTAATCAGGCGGGCAGCATTCTGAGCGGTCTGCAGCAGGCGGAGATCAATACCGCCGGCCTGAAGGGGTTGAACGAAACCATCGAATCCGCCTTGGCTGTGATTGGTGGCCTAAAGCGCGGGCGAACCAGGTTGGGAGGCTGACATGGATGCGCAGGTCGAACAACTCTGGCAAGTGGCCAACATCCTTGGGATCGTTGTGGTGCTGGCGGTCGCTCTGCTCCTGACGATCCTGGTGCTGTTGGTTCATAGGATCCGTAAGCGGGTGGCTGCCATCAAAGCCACGCTGATTGCCATCAAGGCAAACACCGCAGATACCGCCCTCATCACCACGACTGCCGGAGGTGTCGAAGCCGTGTTGGCTGAGGGACTCGAACACCATCTCTTCCTCGGCCGAGTTCTGGACAAGGTGCGCTCATGAGTTCCCTGGCTTTGTGGTCTGTTATAGACATCGCGGCTCTGATTGCGGGGCTTGCGGTCTACCTCTTCATCGTGAGTTCACAGTTGAAGAGGGTTGCCGCGGATCTGGAGGAATCTGCAAACCTCGTGTGGCAGATCAAGCAGGATGCCGAAGCCATCGAACCGGGGTTGACGTCGATCAACACCACCGGCCGGGTAGTAGCGGGCGCACTCCCGTTGCTCTACGGCATGGGGGAGGGCATCGTCGCCGGGGCTACCTTCGCGCATGACGAGCATGTTGCCGATGGCGTGGCGAAGCCTGCCATGGGTACTCGCCGCTCACGCCTAATGGAAGCCGTCGGCGTCGACATCGACTAGGGCGACGCCGACGTCTGTGGATCACGCCCTGTCGTTAGGGGATCCGTCATCGGTGTCTCGTACTCGCCGATCCACTCGTCTTTCCATGCCTGGATGAACTGCTCCGCATTGCAACTGGGCTCATAAATGGCGATGAGTTCGCGGGTGATCTGCTCTCGATGAGCGCGAGTGCCTCCTGGCACTTGGAGCCAGCACACGTGCAGCCCGTATTTGTCACCTGCGCGTTGAACCCAGGCCGCCGATCGTGGGTGGCGAAATGGAAAGCCCACTTCTTGCAGGTTTTCCGCGTGGTCGACATAGATCACCGAGAACTCCTGGGGACGAGCTGGATTGCTCTTCGCAAGAACGGCATAAACTGCGGCCTCGGCCGGAGGGGACCAACCAGCCAGTGTGCGGGGACCCTCGAAGGCGTAGCCGGCCAGACTCCCAAGTCGAATCATGCGAAGTCGTCTTCGGCAAAATCTTCATCCTCGCCCAGCGTCTCCACTCGCACGATGGGCCATACCGGCAGCGTGGTAGACGCAACGGCGCGTTCGAAAAGTTCTAACGCCAATGTTGCGGCTTCTTGGGACGACTCAGCTTCGACCACGATCTGCGCACCATATCCGAAGGTGCCCATTCCGGTAGCAATACCATTCAGGGGCGCTACAGCATCGGCAAGGTCAACGACCTCATCGAGCGTGATCTCTCGGTCACCTTCGGTTTGCAGGGAAACGCTGTACTTCACCCTCGCCCACCTCTCATGACGAGCCCACAGCCGCGAGGCGTTGAGCTAACTGTTCCAAACTGGCCAAATTATGACCGGAATGAAACTCATCGATATACGGTTCCGCGACGATCATGCCCAGTGAGGCGGGGACGTAGTCCACGACATCTCCCTTGTGTGGATTGATCCACAGGATTCGGTGGGCAATCCGCGAGAGGGCTTCCATGGAATCAGCTAGTGCCTTCGGGTCGCCGCGATCCAAGCCGTCAGAGCAGATCATCACTATGGCGCCACGGCCTAGACGTGCCCGACGAGCCTGACGGGTGAATTCCTTCAGGGAGTCACCGATCCGTGTTCCACCGTCCCAGTCCAGGACGGCCTCACCGGCCAGGCGCATTGCGTCGTCTGGATTCCGCCGATCAAGGGACTTGGTAATTCTTGTCAGGCGCGTACCGAAGCAGAAGACGTCGACCTTGGCATTGGCTCTGCGTGCAGAATAGGCGAACTGCACCAGGTTCCTTGAGTAGTCGGCCATGGAGCCTGAAACATCAAGTATCAGGACGAGGGGTCGCAGTTTGATCTTGCGTGTCTTGTAGGCGAGCCCCCGGGACTCGCCGAGAGTTCGCATGGAGTCGCGAGCCATCCGGCGTAGGTCCAGGCTCATGCTGCGTTTGGCACGCACGGTTCGACGCGTGCGTCGTACGGGCGGTCTTACGCGCAGGCGAGTAATTAGCCGCCTGACCTGACGAAGTTCGTCGGGATTGCACTCCGAGAAGGCCTTATGTCGGTATACCTCAGAGGTACTGGCAAGGTAGCCGAGCTTAACTTCATCGGGGCTTAAGTCGCCGGGTAGCCCGGGCTCAGTGTTCGGGATCTCCAGGGTGGCTCCGGCATTGGATGCTGCCCGAAACACGTGACGTGGTTGTTCGGCTACCGACGGGTCGATTTCAAGAAAATAGCGTCGAAAGATCGCGTTGTAAGTAGGCACCTGGTCTGGGCGTCGGACCAATGCGGCGCGGCCACTCCAGTAGATGTCCAGCAGGTCGGTGACATCCAACTCCGCGGCGCCGCCGCAGAATGTGATGACATCATCGGTACCGATGCGAATGCCGGCATCGCGCAGTTCATGGGCAAAGCCAACGAGGACTGCGTCGAAATCAACTGATGACATCCCGGATATTCCGTGAGGTGAACTCCAGGTCATCGCGGTCCTTCACCACTGCACCTAGCGTGTCGAGAGCATTTAACTCATCGAGACTTGTAGCAGCTAAGGCATCCAAACTCTCGGTCCAGTCAATCGTCTCTGCAATCCCAGGAAGCTTCTCTAGCTCCATGGCGCGCAGTCGGTGAACGGCGGCGACAACCTGGGTCACTAAGGTGGCTGAAACTTGGGGAGCCCGTGTCCTGACGATCTCCACTTCACGCTCCTGCTCGGGGAAACCGATCCAGCTATAAAGGCAACGTCGTTTCAAGGCGTCGTGCAATTCGCGAGTTCTATTCGATGTAAGAATGACAATCGGGGGCGTTGACGAGCGAACAGTGCCCACTTCGGGGATCGTGACCTGGAAGTCACCGAGCAGCTCTAGGAGAAAGGCCTCGAACTCATCATCTGCGCGATCAATTTCGTCAATGAGCAGTACGCACTTATCCCCAGCGCGCGTGGCCTTGAGTAGGGGACGTTCGACAAGAAAACGTTCACCAAACAGGTCAGCGTCCTCAGTACCTTGACCGGCCTGACCGAGGGCACGAATGTGTAGCATCTGTCGGGCGTAGTCCCACTCGTAGAGTGCGTGATACATATCGATGCCCTCGTAGCACTGCAACCGAATCAATTCACGGTCGAGCATCTCCGCGAGAGTCTTGGCCAGCTGCGTTTTGCCAACACCTACTTCGCCTTCAAGCAGCAAGGGCTTGCCGAGTTTGATGGCGAGCAGCAGGGCAGTGGCCAGACCGCGGTCAGCGATGTAGCCGTGATCACGCAATTGTGTGGTGAGCTGCCCAACATCAAGTGCAGCGAGCCGGGTATCCATCTGGCTAGTCAGACGAACCGAAGACAAGATCCGAAACCGGGCTGCCGTTCAACTTCCCCTCGCGGGCAAGTTTGTTGCGCCAGGAGGTGGCGAGATCGACCCCGTCCTCGGCGAAGCCATCAAACGTTACGTCCTTCATATTCCGACAGACTTTGGTGGGGCTGCATTCAGCGTCAAGCTCTTGCATTGCCGTCGAGTCCTGTCGCCAAATTTCCCGAAGGATCTCCGCGGAATCATCGCTGCCAGGGGTCATTTGCCGCCCTTCCTAGGTGCGCGGGAGCCTATCAACGCTTTCAGGTCGCCGCAGGTCGGCGCAGCAGGCGCGAAGTTGTACTCGGCCCATGATGCCACCCAGGATGAGTAGGGCTGTGCCAACTATGACGAGGGATGCCAAAGCCCAGCGCATACGACCAGGATAGGCGGGCAGGGCTGCGGGTAGCGGCACCGGTAAGTTCGCCTTCATGCGGGCCTGGCATCCAGCGCCGCCCGAGGAGGGTCTGTGGAGTCGCTGAGCCCGAAGGAGATTCAGGCCAGGATTCGCATGGGCGCGAAGCCAGAGGAATTGGCGGCAGAGACCGGGTGGCCACTGGACAAGATCCAGCGTTTTGCTGCACCCCTGATAGCTGAGCGCTCGTTCATCGCGACGGCGGCTCAAGATGCTCCCTTGCGGACTAGCGCAGGTGAAACCACGCTCGGTGAGGCGGTTCAGGCGGCCTGTTTTGGGGCTGAACTGCCGTTACACGCTCTGGAATGGGATTCCTGGCGCCGTCCAGATGGCCGATGGGTGGTCGCGGTTTCGTTCCCGGTCGGGACGGCACGCGTGCGGGCAACATGGGCATTCGACCCCCGTGTGAAAAGTCTGCACGATCTCGATGAGGCGGCTCGGTGGCTGTTAGGTGAAAGTGACGTGTCTCTCGATGAACTCGTGCGCCACCAAACCCTGACGTTGCCGTTACCGCGCATGCGAGAACGCTCTGACGAGGATTGGGGCGCGGTTCGCCCGGACGCAGAGCGCTGGCGCCACCAGTCCGGTGAACTTCCAGACGTTGACGATCGTCGGGCGCTGGGCTCTGCCGATAGTCCTGTCGAATCTGAGGCTAAAGCTGAGGAGGGGCCGCCACCATCAGCGATTGCCAGGGCGGCCACCCGTCGACTAACCGTGGTTCCTACGCCGTCAGCGACCGTTACACCGTTGCCGCGGTCGGAGCCTGAGCCTGACCCAGAGCCAGAACCGGACCCAGAGCCAGAACCGGACCCAGAACCGGACCCAGAGCCTGACCCAGAGCCTGACCCAGAGCCTGACCCAGAGCCTGACCCAGAGCCTGACCCAGAGCCTGACCCAGAGCCTGACCCTGACTCAGGGCCCAGGGCCCCTAACCGAATCATGGCCCGGTCCCCCGGGGAGCGCCCGCCAAACGGTCCTGGGCGCCCGTGACGCGCCGATAGGGATGTCCTCGAGACGGGCCAGGGCGGGCTACCATCAGAGAGTCCTGATCTCAACGGATGCGAGGGCAGACCGTGCTCGCCGACGTGGACGAGAGCCTTCGAGCCTTGTTGGCCTCAAGCACCTTTCCGGGGCAGACAGTTCGAGTCGACCTTGACGCACCGAACAAGGAGTGGTCGGGCCGTCGCACGGCACCTGGACTCAATCTCTTTCTTGCGGACATTCGGGAGAATCTGGAACTGCGACGAGTAGACCCAATCGAGATTCGAAATGACGAGGGTCACGTCACAGCACGTCAACCGCATCCACGCTATTACGCATTGACTTACGTGTTGACTGCCTGGGCTGCCACAGTTGAGGACGAGCATCGCCTCCTCGGGTCGGCGCTCACTGCGCTCCTCCGTAGTGATTACATGCCGGACGCTGTCAGCACGGGTCTGCTAGCAGAGCAGATCAAGGCGGGCTACCCAGTGCGTTTGCGGGTTGGCGGGACCCTGTTCACCGAGCGGATGGCAACCGAACTTTGGTCCTCGCTCGGGTCCGACTACCGCCCTTCGATTTCCGTGACCGTCATTGTGCCCTTCCCCGCAGGTGCCGCGGTCCCGGCAGGCCCACCGCAAACGCAACCGCCCCAGGTGCGCGTCACGGATACCCGCGAACCAGCTACGTCAGAGGTGATTAGCGGAGCCCAACCCCAGGCGCCCGAGGCAGGTATTCGTACCCGTGCTCGCGCTGATCGTCGGTCAGGTGACTACCAGGCCGGCACGCCATGACACAGCTGACACAGCCAGCAGACCCTTCGCAGGTGGAAATTAGGACCGTACTGGGTGCGCTCGCTGAGCGCATTGCTCGCATCGTTGAGTCTAGGCGTGCGGATGGCGATGTCGACGACGCGCAGCGAGGGCTCTACTTTCCTCCCGAGTTGATCATTCGCGATGCACGCAGTGAGCCACCGGAAGCTGACCAGATTTCACATCAGCAACTACCGCCGCGACTGAGTCGTCTCGCTAATTCCGTAGGGTTGACCGAGTTGGATCAGGTCATCCTCTTGATTGCCTCGTCAGTCAGTATTCAGCCGCGTTTCGAGCATTTCTTCATCGTGTTGAACAACGAAGTGGAAAGCCGCGGCCCGATGGTGGCCACCGCATTGTTGCTAGCAGGGGCGGACGTGGATGATCCGCAGGCGCGGGCTCGATTGAGCCCCAGCGCACCCCTGAGGCGATTTGGCCTGATCGAACTGCGCCAAGAGGATCGTCCGCTGCTGACTCGGACTCTGGTCGTGCCAGATCGCGTCGTTGACTTCCTGCTCGGGGGTGACCATGTCGACAGTACGGTGGAAGCCTTACTTGTTGCGGCACCACCGAAGCTAGACGGTGCACTCCTTCCCGAGCTACCGGAAGTGAGCTGGCCGGCAGTGGTCCGGGCTAGGGCTGGGTGTGCCTGGCACGAGCAGGTGAACCGCTTGGGGGTGCGGTGGACTGGACGAGAACCACTGGTCTTCAACGTTGCGCAGTGCCCTGTCGATCAACTAGCCGCGACTGTTCGTTCAGGTATTCGTGAGGCGGCACTTGCCGAACGAGCCATCGCACTTGATGTCCGCGGGATGGGCCATGACTCACGTGCTGTGGTGATTCGCGAGATCGCATCTTGTGAATTTCCTGCTGCCTTGGTGATGGATCCGCGAACTTCCCTCGGTGATTGGCTTGGCAGCGAAGTGCACCTGTCCCTTCCAACCGCGCAGCAACGAAGAGCGTGGTGGCATGCGCTTGGCGCAGCGCCACAGGAGGAAGTGAGTGCGGACGCAATTACCCACTTAGAACCCAAGGACATCGAGACGCGGCTTGCGAGCAGGTCCCCGGCAAGTACGCGACTTGGGCCTATGCGGCAAGGCCTGGTTCAACGCATAGCCCCTGCCTTCACTCTGTCTGATCTTGTGCTGGACGAGCAGGCAGACCATGAGCTCGCAGACCTCGCCGGCCGGGTGCGTTTCCGCGGCCTCGTTCTTGACGAGTGGGGCATGAGGCCTGGTGGGGGACGAGGTCGCGGCGTGTCTGCGCTGTTCACCGGACCGCCGGGTACGGGCAAGTCTATGGCGGCTGAAGCGCTTGCCGGAGACCTCGGTGTTCCGTTGTTTCGTGTCGAGCTTGCAACGGTGGTTGATAAGTACATTGGAGAGACTGAAAAGAATCTCGATCAGGTGTTCTCCGCTGTTGAAAACACAGACGGGGTCCTGCTCTTTGATGAGGCCGATGCGTTGTTTGGCAAGCGCTCCGAAGTGACCGATGCGCGTGATCGCTATGCCAACATTGAAGTGGCGTACCTATTGCAACGCATGGAGGCGTTCGATGGTTTGGCCATTCTGACAACAAATCTTCGGGCGAACCTGGATCCGGCGTTCGTTCGGCGGCTTGACGCTGTTGTGGAGTTTGGCGAACCCGATGCCGGTGAGCGTGCCAAACTCTGGCAAGCCTGCCTGGGTAGGTACCCGTTGGTTTTGACTGAGGCTGAACTTCAAACATTGGCAGCGATTCCGATGGCCGGTGGCGCCATCCGCGCTGCGGTCTTGACTGCCGCATATCTGGCCGCTGCACGAGGCCGGGAAATTGCCGCCACTGATCTCTTGGAAGCCGGTCAGCGTGAATGGCGCAAGATGGGCCGACTTGCTCATCCGGGACTGTGGTCCGATCGGGCGCAACAGTGAAACGGCCCGGTACGCGCGGATCCGAACCTGCGATGCCCGAAGGTGTGGAGCCTGAGCGGGTATCGGCCTCAAAGGGTGGCTCGGAAATTCCGGAGCACATCATTGAGGCAGGCTCGTCAATGTTGCTCTGGTTGAGCGACGAGCACATTGAGGTGGTGCCCGGTCAGCCAGCGCGAATTCGTGTAAACGTGCGAAACATTAGTGCTGTGGTGCAGACATTTTCACTGCATGCCATTGGCCCAGCGGCGCAGTGGACAACAATTTTGCCTGGCCAGATCTCCCTATTTCCCGGCGAAGAGGGGAGTGCCTCTGTTGTCGTGCGTGCACAGAAGTCACCAACGCTGCCAGCAGGCCACTACATCATCGGGGTCATGGCGAGATCCGAAGTGGATCACACCGACAGCGTGGTGGGTGAATTTGATGTCACGGTTCGGCCCTATCACCAATTCAAGGCCGCCCTGTCGCGGCCTACCGTTGACATGCGACGCAGCGCAACGATGTTCCTGCAGATCACCAATGATGGGAACTCCCCGGTCACATACCAGGTGCAAGCCACCGACCCTGAGGGCCGACTGAGTGCGAAGTTGTCTCACGACAAGGTAGTGCTTCCGCCTGGGGACCCCACGTGGATCAAGGTGCAGATCAAGGCCCCAGTGCATCTCATCGGTGCCCCGCTTACGCATGGGCTCATCGTCACGACTACGGCGGCTCGTGATGAGACAACGGGCTCAGACCTGTCTGACGTGCAGCCGAGCGTTCAACGCTCAACAATCATCCAGCGCCCACTCTTTCATTTTCGCCTTGGATTCTTTGGAAGAATGGCATTGCTGCTGGCACTCCTTGGACTTGTCGCGACATTCCTCATCCCGCGACTCATCAACGCGTTCTTGCCGAAGACGGTAACCGGCGCACCGCTGGTACCGGCGAGTTTCGTAGCAGGGCTGGACCCCGATCAACAAGTACTCCTCACCTGGAATCCATCCTCCGGCGCAACTGGATACTCCATCTACGCGGTGGGAAACACCGGGAACCCGGTCCCGTCGCCAAGCCCATCCGCAGCGACAGTCACCGCGACGGCCACAGTGACGATCGCACCAACAACCGCGGTCGCATCTATCCCGGTGGCCACTGACACCATGCCACCCTCGGTGGCCGGTCTGGTTCCGACTAGTGACGCCACAGTGTTGAGGCGAGCTGCGCCAGCTGACAAGCGCACGGCCGGTGCCAGTGGGTCGGCCTTCAGTATCACACCCTCAGGAACTGTGAGCACGTTGTCCAGCAGCGCAGCCGCAGAACTAGCAACGCTACCCGTCCCACTGTGTGATGACTGCTCACATGTTGCAGACGTGCCAGGAGGAACCACGCGATTTGTCGTGACGAATGCACCACCGGGTATCACCGCCTGTTACCGAATTGTGGCGGTTGCTGGCTCCGCGCAGTCCATGTTTAGCCCCCAGGCGTGTGTGACGACACCGGGAATCGCAGCTGGGGGCGCGAGCCCGGGCGCAAGTGGATCAGGGGCTCCCACCGGTACGGATGGCGGCAGCGCTGGTGGCCCGACCGATGGTGGCGCGACTACCGACGGTGGTGGCGGCTCGGGTAAGGAAACGCCTGGCAAGGAGTCATTCACTCCCACGCCGAATCCATCGACGAGTACCGTCTCGCCCACTGGATCCCCAAGCGGATCCTCCACGGCGGCGGCGCTGCCGCCGTGTCCGCCGTTGAACCCGAGCGCGACGGCACTGAGTTCATCGGCGGTCGTGGCCATGTGGTCGGTGATCGCGCCATCGGCTTCAGACTCAGGCTGTAACCCCAAGGCTTCCCTGACGGGCTTCCAGATTGATCAACAGGTAGGCACGGGATGGACGACCTTGACCGGTGGACCAACCGCACAGGACACCGCCTACCAGATCACGGGTCTTGGGGGCTCCATCCAGTACTGCTTCCGTATGCGCGCAGTGGCGGGTTCGCTGGTTTCCAGTAACACCGCCGCGTTTTGTGCGACCACGTTGCCGAGCACCGCGTTACCGAGCACCTCATCGTCTGCCAGTGCAAGTCCTACTGCGAGTGCAAGTGCCACTGCGAGTGCTAGTCCGTCGGTGTCCACCAGTTCGACGGCGAGTAAAGCGGCACGAGCGCTCTCACTGCCCGGGACCGACTTAGCCGGCACCGATCTACCCGGTACCGATCTACCCGAGACGAATTTGCAGGCCGGTGCCCCGCCGGTTTCCGGGCTGGGAGCAACCGGCCCAACGTCGGCAAGCAGTACCGTCACGCTTCGCCTTGCAGTTCGCCAGGCTGAGCGTGAAGCACGCTCAGCACGGCAGACTGCGGATGAGGCTGGCCTTCAAGCAATCGCACTGGGTCGTCAAGCCGATGCACAGCGAATCGCGGCGGATCAGGCTCGAGCACGATTAGGCGCGTATGCCAATGCCATGTACCGCGAGGGGGAGATGACTTCCCTCGTTCAAGCGGTCATGACGCTGGGTGCCCCAAGCGACGCTTCCATACTGGTTGGATCCTCCTACGTCACTGTGGGCGGTATGGACGCAGCAACTCTGCTTGATGCTCAGCAGGAGGCGGAAAGTGCTGCCACGAAGGCTGCCGACGTGGCCTTAAGTGCTGCGCGTGGTGCCGAGGTTTTGCAAGGCCTTGCCCGTCAGCAACTATCCGGACTCAAGTCGATCCTGCGCCAGGCTGTTCTGAGCCGTAAGTCTTCCGGGCCTCAGATTGTTGTTGGCCCCGACGGATGTCCAGTGAGCGCACCGGCCGCGACCTTGCGCGGAGGTGCAGACTCGGTTGGTATCAGCGAACTCTGTCGTTTGTCCGTAGCCCAGGCACCTACTCCGCAGGCGGCCCTGGCAATCAAATACGCCCTGGGTCAGCTCGGTGCTCCCTATGCATGCCGAGGAGTCGGTCGACTTGAGCCCTTCAGATTCGACTGTTCATCCTTCGTCGCACGGGCGTATGCGGATGGTGCGGGCGTACCACTGACCCGAGAGGGCTGGGCACCATCGACTCGGAACATGGTGCCCTGGGACGGCATTGCACTCGACCGCCACTATGCGCTTTTGAACCCTGATGACCTTGCGCCAGGGGACCTCGTGCTCTACGACACTGGCGGTGCCTCCTATCGCCACGTTGTGATGGTTCTGGCCGACGGGTTCATGGTGCACACCAACGCCTGCGGCGACGTGCTGCACGTAGACCGATTTTGGGGAACGCAAGCGGCAACGAAGGGCCAGTTTTTGGTAGCGCGTCGAATTCTCTTAGACCCCGCCTATTCGCTAGAACCCGGCGACCCCGCGATCGGCGCACCATCGCAAACCGTGAAGCCGATAATCCCCGCTGATCAGCAGGCAGGGGATACCCGGACCTAGAGCAGAATTGATGGGCCCAACGCTGGCTAGGGCGCAGGACTAGGCGTAGCAGTGACCAAGGTGGAAGTCGTCCCCGAAGGTGACGGGAGACCCGTCGGCACTACGCCTGTCGGCGCTCCGCTGGGTACGCCACTGGGCATCCCGGAGGGCAGTCCCGAGGGAACAGAAATCGTTGACGGAGCCACCGGGTTGAGCACCGTGCTATCCAACGAGGGGACCTGGAGGAAGTCGATTTCGCTGATCGCCACGGAGCCGATAGTCGATCCCTCGGTCACGACTCGCGGAGGATAGACGGCCTCGATGGTGACCTTGACCGAAGACGTTTCGGTCTCGGGAAATTCCACGAGTTGCTGATAGTCGCCAACACCTTGCACCTGTTTCAGCTGCCAAGTCTGGATGGGGCCGCTGCCCAAGTCGATAGAGATCTGCTTTGGTGTGTAAAGCGCGCGAACGTCGAGTTGGCCATTCTGAATACCTGGGTAGATCAGCATCCTGTCGATTCGAACGGGAGCATTGAAGTTCAAGGTGATTTCGGTCCCCGCACCGAACGTCGTCTCTGCGTTACTTGCCCAGAATGTTCGCGAATTGCCATCACCCAAAATGAGGGGAGAAGTCCCGGGAAGGCTGCTGGAAGCGGTGATCTCACGAATGGGTGCAGCAACACCCGTTGTGGGATCAATAAATTCCCAGATGTTTTGCGCTGCCAGTCTGATTGCATCTCGTGTTTGGGTAGCCAGGGGGCCAAAGAGAAAGAGCCAGACGATGAATCCCAGGAGCAAGAGACCGCAGATAGCTGCCGACCAACGCAGCCACTCATGTCGTTCCGGGCCGGTCTTTTGTTGACCCGGCTTCTTTGCGTGCTCCGATTGATAACGGTACGGCGCAAGGACAGCCCCTGGTAATGCCACGCCGCAGTGTTCGCAATAGGCGCGCCACTCAGCGTTTGGATGCTGGCAAGCCGGGCAAGGGCGCGTGGGGCCGGTGGGTGTGGTGTGCCCCTCTACCGCCATTGCGTGGGTCACTCGTTGCTGTGTGATGCTCTCGCCGGGGAGTTCGGCCTTTGGGTGGCCGATCGGTACCGGGGGCACCGTGACCGATTGTTCGGAGGTCGGTGAAGGATCACTGGCTTCTTGGTCAAGTGTTAATAGGACGCCGTAGGCGGGCTCGGCCGAGGTTTGACCATCTGCGGTGGTGACCTGCCCCGCCCCAATCCCTGACTGGGCCTCCTCATCAGGCGTCCAGGGGGGATCACCAGCGAATTCGAGATAGGCACCACATGTCGGGCAGAACGGATTCCACGTCGTCACCGTTCCACAGCGCTTGCAGGTGATATCCGGGTGCATCACGGAAATCCAGGATCGGCCATCTGGGCATCAGAGACGGCAAGAGTAGCTCCAGGTGGTGGTTCTTGTGGATGGACATCCACGGGTTCGGGATCGGCCGGGGGAGGGTGGACGACTCTGAGCTCGTAGTACACGTGCGCTGGAATGAGAACTCGAACAAGGCGATCAATGCGGGCCGATGCGACAGGCTCGTTGGTCCACAGTTCGCAGGTGATGGTCACCCGTGGCTCAGGGGTAGGCGGCCACTGCTCCGGATCCGTGGCGTAGGCACTCACATACGTCCCGCCGGGGTCATCAATGGTGACGGCACGCACCTCGCGTGGCACGAGGTATTCGCGCAGTGCTTCTGCAGTGCCACGCCACCGGGCTCTGGCAACCGCTGTTGAGACGAGGAACCGTAGGGTGTCTTCGTTTGCCTCCATCGGATAAAACGCCAGCAGCCATGAGCCGAGGTATCGCACCATGTCGGGCGGAGCAGTTTGCGGATCCAGGTATGCGTAGAAGCAGTCCAAGACACTGACGATGGGAGCGAGGACCTCATCCAGCGCGGGGAGCATCCGCTGGAGGAATGCGTCTTCGGCATACATTGCCGGAACCTGGTCGATCAGGGGAAAGGGAGAGGTGAGACCGGGTATCAACCGACGCTCAGATTTGTGTGGGTGAACAACTTCCCCAGGACGTGGTGTCTGATTCACGGCAGGACTTCGATGTCGTTACCGGTGTTGTAAAGCAGATCCAGTTGGCCCGGCTGTACCTGATCACTCGGCTCACCGCGCTCACCAGTGATGGCGTCCACCGCAACGACGCGCGCTCGGTCTACGTAGAGAATGCCCGGAACCCGTTGAAGAAGGCCGTAAATATCACCAATCGCAAGTGCACGGCCGAAGGGCCAGCCCTTGCCGTCGTAGCCACCCATGGTTGGGTGCACGAAGCGCGTGATGGCGTCATTGGCGGCTGCGGCAACTTTGTCACGTGCCGCACCTTCCACTACCGCGATGCGGACCATGACTGAGACCCCGAGATAGCGGGGAGGTTCCACCCTCATCGTGGTGCCAAGGAGCCTGCGCTCATCGAGGTAGCTTTTGACGTCTGCGAGCACCTCGGCGCGGGGCTGCAGAAGCTCGAAAGGAATGTGCCCTTCGGGCACCTCGGGAATGACGAGGATGAGAATTGTTCCTGGTCGGTCTAACGTGACGGCGTCCACGCAATGGACCCTCACCAATGTTGGAGCGGCAGTTTGCACGATTTGCTCTATGTCCGTAGGGGTCACGGCCCGGTTGCGAGCGCGGACCGAGATTGCAGCCCTGGCCTTGAGCTGATCGAGCGTCTCCGCGTCGACTCCGCCAACTGCAGCTTCCATGTTGTCGACCTTCGAGATGAAGGGAATGCTGGACCGCAAGACCGTTATCGTGCCGGCATCCACGTTGCCCTGTCGCCCACCACCCACTCGATAGATCGGCACACGAACAGTGCAGGCGGGTTGCGGGGTGGCGCCGTATCCCCGAGCACTGCCATCCGGCAGTCGAATGAGTGGCCCGAATCGAATCTGCCCTGCAACATCATCAACCATGAAGTGCCGATCCTCTGCTGAACTCTGCGCGAACGAGTCAACTCGAGTCCAGGTTGTCCACCCATTGGGCGAGCTCACCTCTAGGGTGAGGTCCTCTTGACCGGCGATCAGCGGCGACTTGTTCATCTGCATGACCTGTCCAGCGGCACCCGAGGTGAGGCCGAGGATCTCGTTCACCACCGGCATCGAGTGTGAAACGTCAACGACTCCGCCGATCGTCGCCGCTTCGATGGAGCGAATCTGTGGAGATGCGGTGTACGCAGGCTGGTCACCTGTCGTCGGGACGATGCGAAGGCGCAGCCACCCGCCTGTTCGTCCATCGATTACCGATGCAGCTTGGCGCGGAATGTGGAATTCGATCGTGCCCCGACGATTCAGGCCACCGGTATTGTCCGAGAGCAGAGTTACCGGGTACCACTGGTGACTATCCCATGCTTCGATCACCAGCGGTGGACGAAGTGGATCTACGCCGATACCCTCAATCTGCGCATCGACAGTAAGGCGAACGATGCACGAAGGTGCGGGATTGGTCAGACCCACATATAGCGCATCACCCACCTGTGGAACCGTGGAAAAGCAGGGAAACTCGTTACCTGTGGCAAGTACCTCATCCTCACGTGAGATTTCCTGTCCAACCTTCTGCGTCGCTACGCCCAACAGCCCGACGGAGACCAAGACCAGATCCTGCGTCGTGGTGTAGATGAGCGGAGTCTCGGTGCTCCGGCGAGCCGTGGATACCTGAGTGCCTTGCGGCACGAGGACGTCGGACGCCTGGGGAACTGACAGCAGGAAGCGTTGCGGCGCAATTGCCGCAGCCGGGGGGCGGAGCGACTCTCCCAGAAGTTCGAGGAACTTGATGTAGTTCAAATCTGGTACCCGGTTCAGGCGGTAGATCAACTGGTCCACCATGAACGCGAACGTTTCGATCAGTGTGACTCCGGGATCAGCAACGTTGTGATCGGTCCACTCGGGGCAGCGTTGTTGCACCAGCCGCTTGGCCTCATCGACGAGGTCCTGAAAGGACCTGTCGTCCAAGTGCGGTGCGGGGAGGGTCACTGTTCCTCCTTGCTTGGGATCAGATAGAAGGGGACAAGGAGATTCCTTGGATCGTACGTGCCTTTGATTCGGTAAGTGACAAGAATGTGGACCAGTGATGGGTCACCGGGAAATGACACGTCGACCGCAAGTATGTCTGCTCGAGTTTCCCATCGCTTCAATGATGCCGTCACTTGAATTTGAATTCGGCTAATCAATTCTGTGGAGGCAGATTCGAAGATCAAGTCGTGGATCCCACAGCCGAACTCCGGACGCATAGGTCGTTCACCGTATGCAGTTCCGATGATCAGTCGGATCGAACGTTCGATATTGGCCGAGCCGGTCACCATTGCGAAGCCACCCTGCGAATCCACTCCAAAAGGAAAGTCGAATCCCCAGCCAATGAAGTTTTGATCTACAATCATGATTAGATACCCAAGCTCACGATGCCACCGGCGATGTTGATCTCGCCGGCAACCAAAGAAATATCTTCAGCTTCCACGGTCACCGATGTGGCAGCTAGGTTCAATTCGTCTGCGGCGCTGATCTCGATAGCCCCCTCAGCGGAGATGGATACATCTCCCTCGCCATTGATCGTCACGTCCGCGGAGTTCACGATGACCGCACCTTCTGAGTTGATGGTCACGTCTGATGCACTATTGATGATGATGGGTTGCTCTTCTAACGTTGTGATGGTGATGCCGGTTTCCGGGGATATGCGAATCATGCAGGACGCACCGAATGTGGTTTGAAGAAGCACGCCGGGTGTTTCTGGGCTATCGTCAAAGATGAGTTGATGTCCCGTGCGTGAGGTGAAGGCCCGCTTCATCGTGACGCCCTGTACAAGGCTTGCCGCCCCGATCGCACCCCGCCGTTCGGTGCTATACAGGCCGCCGAGGACATAGGGCGCGTCCAGTTGCCCATTCTCGAAGGCGACCAGGACCTCGTCTAAGGGTTCAGGAAGAATCTGAGTTCCCATCATCGGACCTGCACCGGCCTGAATGACGCGAGCCCACGGACTCACGTAGGTCTCTGCAAGCCAAGGAAAACTCAACAACACGCGGCCGAGGCCTTCTGGGTCCTCGACATCGGTGACGATGGCGGGGTAGACGCCCTGAAGGATCGGCTGCTGTTTCACGGGGGTCGTCAGTCCACGAAGACTGCGATCTTCGTGGCCACTGCAAGTAAAGGAAGTGCGGTAACCCCCCAGCAGGGGCATGAAGACGTGCTGGGCTGCTGACACGACGTATTCACCAGTCAACATTCCCGCTTTGATAAGGACGATTGATGTTCGAGGTTTAATCGACGGATTCCCTCGAACTTCACCCTCGAGATTTGCGAACGCACCGGCAAGGCGCATCGCAAATCCAGCTGATGCCGCTTCGGTGGCCGCCTCGTTCTCAGCGAGTCGTTCCAAACTGATGCGTTGCCCTGTAGGTGAGAACTCGACCCCGAGTTCCTCGGGCAGCAGTGGGGTGATGGCCGTGACACTGGCAGGGGGCGCCTCGCCGATGGCTGGCATGGCCAAGGACTGATCCCAGCCGCGCGTGGATGCGGTCGCGGCTAGGCCTGAAGCCGAAGTCGAGGCGCTTAGGTGCCCAATTGCCTCATCGCCCAATTCGGCCTCCACAACACCATTCGGAGTCGGAGGGCCGAAGTACAGGTAGGTGAGTCCCGTAATGCTGTCTACCGTCACCATGACGACATAGCCGATCTCGCGACCGAGCCTGACAAGGAAGTCCCACGAGGTTTCATTGGCCTGTACAACGCTGGTGTGCACAACGGGGTGTGGAACCACGTCAGGAATCAACTCGTTCTCCGCCGCGAGGAGCCCTGCAACCTCGCTGTACGACATAAACGGGTAGTTCATAGTGATGTTGCTGCGCAGCAGGGAGTGGGCGCCGTCAAATGCCCGAACGACGCTGCGCAAGCCGTACACATCGTCATAGCGAACTTCGACAGTCTCGACGCGCCCGGCGAAGATGGCTAACCCAACCGGATCATCCCCGGCGACGGCACGGACCTGCACCAGCGATCCAGGGAGCATGGTCAAACTTTCGGCAGCGCCCTGCTGTGCATCAACGAGCTCAATCTCGGCTACGGAAGGAAGATTGAACGCCTGCTCAACACGAATCAATCTGATCTGGTTGGCCATGGCGGCAGGTATCGGCACATCATCGATGAGCAGGTGAAGCTCCAGATTGGGAGCGGTGGTGCTGTACGTGGTCATGTGAGTGCCTGCATGCGACCCGAGGTTTCAATCCCCGCGCGGCGAGCCGAGCCCGACATCCCCGATCCCGAGGCAAGCCGCCCGGTCTCAGTTCGAGCCGGAAGTTCCTGGGCCGCTGGGACGAGCAAGCTCACCCCAGGTACCGTCCGAAGGGGGTCGTCGATTCCGTTAACCTCGGCGAGGTCTCGCCAACGAGCTGGGTCACGGTAAGCGCGATAGGCGACATGGGCGAGGCTGTCGCCGTCATAAAGCGTTGCAGCCGTTCTCGGCAGTTCGCCGCCGGATGTCGGATTCTGCAGTGCGTCGCTGACTGGGTACTGCCGCAACGACAACGTGCCGGTCGCGCGCACAGGCTCTCCGTCTGCATTGAACTTCGTGAATTGCAGTTGGATATCGGACACGTAACACAGCGGTGAAATGAAATCTCCCCAGAGCAGCATCACCAACGGGGAACTGCCCATACCGAGAACGGCTGACAGCGGGTCTACCTCGCAGAGCGCGAGCAACTGTTCAACCACCGGCAAGACCGAATGCCCACTGGGCCCAACCAGTGTTGCCAGTTGCTCCGCATTGCGAGCAGAGGTCTCCATACCGTTTGAGTCTGTGGCGGCCGCGTCCAAGATGAAGTCGAAAGACAAGGCCAGGGGATCGGTGCCGCCCCAGGTCACCGGCCCCGAACCATTGGCATTGGGGGAGTTGTTCACGCTCCAGTTCGCGGACTTCGAAACGCTCATCGAACTCGGCGGCACCCAAAATGTGATTGATGGGAAGGGTCCAAGCATGCCCATGGCTTGTGCAACGAGTGAGGAAGCGGCTGAGGTGACGGATGTCCCACCCATGGCTGCACCCATAGGAGTCCAACTCGTCATCGACGCCAGTGCGCTGGCCATGCCTGGAACTCCAGCCGAACCCGGCAGGATCATGAGACGGAAGACCTGAACGGCTTCGGGGTCTTGGATGCCAGGTGTTAGTCCATTGGTGTCGAAATATCCGGCATGGCTGAACGTCAGCGACTCGGTAATCGACGGCGGTTGCTGATCTGAGGGCACTGCGGCGAAGTTGGGCTGGGTCCATGTGACGGGGTAAGCGTTTCGAAAGTTGTACGAGGCCTTCTGCAAATTGCCGGAGACGTCAAGGTAATTGATCGTTACCGAGACTGTCGTGGGTCCGTATTGCTCAGCGAGGGCAAACCACTCAGCGATCCAACCGGACTGATTGGGAGTCCAGGGCCGAGTGAGGGTGACGTCGCCGTAGGCCAACTGCCCGAGGAGTTGAAACCGAGACTGCTGATAGCCGCCTGCATCTATGTCGTTGGCCTGCAGGGTGACACTCCCCAGTGACAGGGTTTGCCAGTTCGCGCCTAAAGTCTGATCACCGCCGACGATGTCAACGCTGAGCGAAAATCCACGAAAATTGGTGGCCGTGTATTCCGCATCGAAGGAGCTAGGCACGGACATCAGAAGTTCTCCTTGAGCATGTGCCCACGCCGTTCGTGATCGCGGAGAAGCTCAGCTCGCAACATGGTGCGAAGTAAGGGGTAGAGCGCTTGCGCATGGCGCATAAGCCATTCCTGGTCACGGGTGGTGTCCACCGAAGGCCTGACCGCGGTCCGCGCTCCAGAGCCTGGAGCGCTGGCTGGTCGGTCACTTGAGTCCTCCTGCGCGGCTGTGGAAGCCCCTATCGTCGCATCCGTGCTTGACCTGGACGCGCGGCGCTGGATGCCAGCGCTGGCCGTGGGCGCTGGAGTCGTCAGAGGAGCCGGTGGGAGAGCTGGCCTAGCCGTATGGTGCGCATCGTGTAAGTGGTGAACTTGGGGCGCACGGGACATGCGGGGCGACAGGTCACGCGACGGGGGAACCGTCGCCGGCACCGGACGCGCAGGCACGGGTGGCGGCGGCATTGAGCCCTCGCTGCCAGTCGCACCCAAACTGCCCTCACCCGAGGCGGACCGCATCGCTTGCGCGGCGGGGTCTTTGGGGGCCTGCTCATCCTCATCCGCTGCTATCGATGAACCTGCCACCGAAGAACCTGCCACCGAATGACCCTGAGCACCACGCGTGGCCGATGTGCGGATCGGGCCGTTCGCAGAGGGGAGCGCCGTCGCGCCCGCACTCGACACGCTGTGCGAAGAGACACCCGGTGGGCTCGCGGCAGACGGCTGGGCCGCTCGAAGTGCAGGCCGGACAGCGTTGCGCCGAGCAGGAACGATGCGACCCTGGGACGGCGAAACGGCCGACTCGGACTGCATCGCCTGCCGTTCCAATGCCTGACCACCCGAGGTTCCTTCGGCTGGCAGTGCCGACCCATAACGTGCTTGCTGGACAAGATGAGTCACCTCGTGCGCCAGCAATCGGCGGTCATCGTGCGATAGCAGGGGCGCAGTCCCAGGTGCGTGGATCACTCCACCGCGGGTAAAGGCATCAGCCCGCAGTGCCCGAGCCTCAGCAGCTATGGCGGCTCCACGACGAATAGGCACGGACACAGGAGCCTGGCCCGTGGTCTGCGCAACAGCTTGGCGCACATCCGTTGGCAAGGTCATTTGATTGCCTGCTTCGGCATCTTCCGCATGGCGTGAATCAGTCGGCGACGAAACCACCGGAGACGAACCCAACCCAGACGAACTCGGAACCTGACGTTCTGAATTCAGCTCTGCAGGTTTGCGTTGCACCACGGTTTCACTGGGTGCGCCGGATGTGACGTCTGGTGGCTCAGCAGAAGCAGCCACCGTACTGGTGTTTTGCTGCCCGGTTCTTGAGGATCGTGGGAAGGTCCGCGCATAGAGCGGTTGTGGGGAGGACTCAGCTTGCTTCGACAAGTTGTCCTGAGCATTGATCCCTGTAGTGGGGACTGCGGTAACTACGCCGTCCATAGTGGGCTCGCCAGTTGGCACTTGACCAATAGTGGAAGGAGTTGGTGCTGAGCTTTGGTGAGTAGTTGATACTCCAGCGTCAGTTGGGACTGGGTCTGCAGGGCCGGCGGGTTGGGTCAATGCGTTGCGTGTGGGTAGAGGCCCTGGCGTGGGTGCCTGGTCTTGATTGTCAGGGAGTTCGCCTGCATTGCCCTGGCTGCGAGTC
>JAGWVT010000096.1 GCA_018970765.1 Actinomycetales bacterium | reverse complement strand
TAAGTTGCATAACAGGAGACCACAGTGTCTACTAGGGGCACCGTTAAGAGACAGGAGCGTTCTCTCATGCCAGGTTTGTCCGAATGGGCCGTCCGTCGCCCGGTAATTGCCTTGATTTCCTGGGTCTTGGCCTTGGGTGCTGTCATCGGCCTGGGTGTGCAGTTCGGCGGGACCCTCAACGACTCCTTTGAGCTGCCGAATACCGAGTCATCCGCGGCTCAGGATCTGCTCACCCGATCCAACCCGGATGGGGAGTTCGGTGGCAGTGCCCGACTGGTGTGGTCACCGGAAACCGGTGAGGCAACAGCCCCTGGCGTGCTTCGCACCATGCGTCCGCTGCTGACTACCATCGCCGAGCTGCCAAGTGTCTCCTGCGTGACCGTGCCTGGCGGCACGTCACTGGGCACCAACTGCCCGCCCGAGCCGGCTGGCTTCGATCAAGCAGCTCTCGCGCAACTGCCCGCCGATCAGCAGGCCAGCATTGCTTCAGCGGCCCAGGCCTTTGCTACGGCCACCGCTCCGGTGAGCCGCGACGGTCGTGTCGCGTACAGCTCAATCACGTTCACAGGCAACGAGGTCTCCAATGAGGATGCCCGGACCATTCTGGATGCGGTCGCAGCCGCCAACGGCAACGGGCTGACCGTCGGCATCAATGGCCAGGTGCTGGAATTCGCTGGGCAGGAGCCGCCATCAAGCGAGGCCATTGGCCTGGCAGTGGCCATCGTGATCCTGCTCATTGCGTTCGGTTCACTGGTGGCGGCCGGCCTTCCGATCGTCGTGGCCATTGTCGGCCTGGCCATGGGCCAGATGGCGGTGCTCGTTGTCGCCCAGTTCATGGACGTGGCCACCTTCGCTCCCACCCTGGCCGCAATGATCGGTCTCGGGGTCGGCATTGACTACGCACTGTTCATCATGAACCGCTATCGCCAGGCCCTGCTCGCCGGGCACACCCCGCGCAAGGCCGCCATCGAGGCCGTGCATACCGCGGGGCGCGCTGTGCTCTTCGCCGGTGGCACGGTGATCATCGCCCTGCTCGGCCTGTTCGTGCTGGGGCTCAACTTCTTCAACGGACTTGCCGTTGCCGCGGGCGTCACGGTGCTTGCCGTCATGCTGTCAGCGCTGTGGATGATGCCGGCCCTGCTGTCATTGCTTGGCACGAAGGCCTTGGCCCTGCGCCTGCCCTGGGGTAAGAAAGCCGGGTCGGGTGAGCCGGAAGGCCGAGCCTGGGCGCGTTATGCACGCCTCCTGCAGCGGCGGCCCATAATCCCGGCGCTTCTGGCCGCCGGTCTCGTGCTCACCCTGGCCATCCCAGCGCTGAGCCTGCGTCAAGGATTCGCGGACGACTCCGGCAAGCCAGAAGGGTCCAGCGCCCGGATCGCCTACGACCTTATGGCTCAGGGGTTCGGTCCGGGCGTCAACGGACCGTTCTACGTAGCGGTTGAAGTCCAGCCGAACGACATCGAGGCCTACGGAAAGGTCGTCACCGGCCTAGCGAACACCGCTGGAATAGCCAGCACTCTGCCAAGTCCGCAGATGCTGCCCCTCGTCGCCCTCAATCCGCAATCTTTGGGCGCAGATGGCACCGTGGGCACGATCATGGTGGTGCCCGACTCGGCGCCGCAGGACGAAGCCACCACGGCCTTGCTGGACCGCCTACGCGACGAGGTCAATCCAGCGATCGAGGCAGAAACCGGCACCCAGATCTATGTGGGTGGTAGCCAGGCCGTCATCGCCGACTTCACCCAGGTACTCGTTGACGCCCTGCCCTTGTTCCTAGCAGTCGTCGTTGGTCTCGGGTTCTTGGCCCTAGCCCTGCTGTTCCGCTCCATCGTTGTCCCACTGACCGCTGCGATCACCAGCCTCATGAGTTTTGCGGCGGCCCTGGGCATCACAGTGGCGGTGTTCCAGTGGGGCTGGTTTGCCGGGCCACTAGGGATCAGTGGCACCGGGCCAATCGCACCATTCCTACCGATCATGGTGTTCGCCATCCTGTTCGGGCTGGCGATGGACTACCAGGTGTTCCTGGCCTCCCGCATGCAGGAGGAATGGGCCCGTACCGGGGACAACGCAACCTCCGTGCGTCGAGGCCTGGCCGGTTCTGGCCGGGTGGTCGTGATCGCGGCGGCAATCATGTCCAGCGTCTTCCTCGCCTTCGTGCCCAGTACCAACGCGACCGTCAAGCTCTTCGGTATCGCCCTGGCGTCAGCGGTCCTCATCGACGCCTTCGTGGTTCGCCTGGTCCTCGTGCCCTCCCTGATGTCGCTGCTGGGCAGGGCCAACTGGTGGCTGCCCGCCTGGCTGGCGCGCAGACTGCCCAAGATCCAGATCGAGCCCGGAGCCGACGAGGTTGCCGACGACGTGCCACCGGCCGTCCCCGAAGGTCGGGCACCAGTTCAGGTTTAGGGTCCAGTCCGGGCAAATCGGACATGTAAGCGAAACGTCAGCGTTCCCCCTGGGCGTAGCCCAGGGGGAACTTGGCATCTACCTACGTCGTCCAAAAGCGCGACACACCGCTCGGAACTTGTGGTCGCCAATGGGACCTGATAAAACTCCCGATACAGGTGTGACGAATGGGCCAAATGGGCCAAATGGGCACTGTGCACCTTTTGAGGGGAAGGACCGTGGTCGTGGACCTAGGGACTGGACGACGTAGAGGCCTACTGTGGAACCGATCCGCCCGCAGCGGCATCGGCTTGGTCGCCACCAGCACCCTCCTCTTGGGCGGCCTGATCGCGGTGTCGCCACCGGCGTCGGCCGCCGTCTCGGTCACTCCGCCGGCCACAGCCACAGTTGCCGCTGGCAGCTCATTCATCTCCGTTGAAGACACGAGCACCACGATCACTGGCTTCGGTGGGTCAGACACGGTCCTTGTCACGATCACTGCATCGGCGGGCAAGGTCAACATCAACAACAGTTCAGCGCGTAGCGCCCTAACGGCCGTAACCGGTTACCCGACGGCTGATTGGACAAATGGAGCCAGTCAGATTGCATTCAGTGGAACGCAGGCGGTTGTCAACACCGCCCTGCAGTACCTGTCGTATCAGAACACGTCAATCACGACCGCCACCATTTCAATTTCCGCCGTTCTTGCTGGCGGTACCTCTGGTGGTATCAACTATTCGACCCTTGCCTATCTCCCGACGACCGGCAACTACTACTTCTTCGACGACCGAGACTCAACAGTTTTTTGGACGACCGCAGTATGCCTCTCTCGCTATAACTTCTACCTGACCAGCGACCCCTCACAGACGCCAGTCGCCAACAACGATAACAATGCATTTAATTACAGCGGCGGTGCATGCACTCCAACTGCCAGTTACACACGAGTGGACAGGACCTTCAACGGCCTTGTTGGATACCTCGCCACGAGTACGAGTCAAGCCGAGAATGACTTCATCTATAGCAAGGTGGGCGGCAACGCCGGATGGATCGCGGGTAGCGACGCCGACGTCGAGGGCACCTGGAAGTGGGTCTCGGGCCCAGAAGCCGGAACGGTCTTTTGGAAGTCCGGCGTAACGGGCTGTACGCAAGGCCTGCGCGGCACCTGCAATCCGGTTGGTCAGGGTCCGCAATTTTCATACTGGCGAAATGGGGAGCCGAACGACTACTTCGGCGAGGATGCTCTGGAGTTCTTTGGCTCCGGTGATACACCCGCCGGTGTCTGGAATGACCGCGGCGCTACCGACGCTACGTTTCAGCGTCCCTACATCGTTGAATTTGGCGGTACATGGGAGCCAAACGGCCCAGGCAGCAACGGTGGAACGCCTCTACTCAGCGGTACAGGCACAATCAATGTCACCACACTCGGTGCGCCAACCATCACTTCTGTCACGCCAAGTCGTGGTTCAACCGCAGGAAGCAACTACGTCACAATCACTGGGACCAACTTTTCCGGTCTATCGGGTGCGGCAGCGGTCAAATTCAATGGCGTGAACGCCGCCAGTTACGTCGTTAACTCAGTCACGGAAATCGTGGCGATGACGGCGGCCGGCTCTGCGGGTTCCGGAACCGTTACGGTCACGACTCCTGGTGGGACGGCGTCATCTGCTGCGAATGCGTGGACGTATGTTGCTCCACCGACGATTAGCGGCATCAGCCCGACTAGCGGTGGTATCGCCGGTGGCACCATCGCAACCATCACCGGTACGAATTTTTCTAGCACGACGAGCGTGACAGTTGGCGGCGCAGCTGCTTCATTCAGTGTCCTCAGTGACACATCAATACGCATCACTACCCCATCGCGACCGGCAGGCGCGGCGACCGTTGTCGTCACGACAGTGGGTGGAACGGCTTCCTCGACGTTCACGTATCTGGCGCCACCAGCGCTGTCGACCATCACACCGGCGTCAGGGCCGACAACGGGTGGTACGTCGGTCACGATCAGTGGCTCGGGGATGTCGGGGGCTACCGGCGTCACCTTCGGGGGAGTGCCGGGGACTGTGGCTGCTACGAGCGACACGTCTGTGACGGTGACGGCACCGGCTGGTTCGGCTGGCACCGTGACCGTCGCGCTGACGACACCGGGCGGGACGAGCTCGCTAACGAACGCCTACACCTATCGAGCAGCACCGACCATCACCTCAGTGAGCCCAGCCACCGGCGCCGAATCGGGTGGTCAGCAGGTGACCATCACGGGTACGGGCTTTACGGGGGCGACAGCGGTCAACTTCGGCTCCACTGCAGCGCTGTCGTACACGGTTGATTCCGACACGAAGATCACGGCTGAGGCTCCGCCCAAGGGCAGCATGGCCAGCACGGTGAATGTTTCCGTCGTCACGATTGGTGGAACCGGCACGAAGTCCAGTGCTTTCACCTTCGTCGCGGGCCCGACGATCACCGCAGTGTCGCCAGCTACCGGGCCCATTGGTGGCGGCACGTCGGTGACGATCACGGGCACCGGTCTGAGTAGTGCGACATCGGTGACCTTCGGAGGCGTAGCCGGCACGGTGACCAGCAACACGGCAACCCAGATCGTCGTCCAGACGCCTGCCAACGTCGCCGGCGCGGTCAATGTTGGTGTGGCCACGAGTTTCGGTGCCACCGGCTCCCCGGCCGCATTCACCTACGTTGAGGCACCCAATATCGCGTCAATTACGCCGGCTACCGGTCCGACCGGTGGCGGTACGTCAGTCACCATTTCGGGTACTGGGTTTACCGGTGCGACGGCTGTTCGGTTCGGCTCGACGAATGCGGCGTCGTTCACGGTGGTCAATGCCACGACGATCACGGCGGTCACGCCGGTGAAGGCTGCAGGGGCTGCCGATGTCGTCGTCATCACCCCGGGTGGTACGGGAACGCTGACCAATGGCTTCACGTTTGCAAATGTGCCGACGGTGACCAGCCTGTCGCCGTCGTCGGGTGGCCTTGCCGGTGGCACCACGGTCACGATCACGGGTGCGGACTTCACGGGGGCCACCGGTGTGACCTTCGGTGGGGTCGCCGCGGGCAGCTTCACGGTGGTGAATGCGACCACCATCACGGCGGTCACACCTGCAGGTGCTGCGGGTGCAGTGACCGTGGCTGTCACGACACCGGGTGGAACGGGCACCAAGGCCAGTGGCTACACATATGCGAATTCACCGGCGATTACGAGCTTGTCCCCGGCGGCTGGTCCGATTGCGGGTGGAACAACCGTGACGATTACCGGTACGGATCTCAGTGCCGCCTCGGCGGTGACCTTCGGTGGCACCCCGGCGACAAGCGTCACGGTGATCAATGGCACGACGGTGACGGCTGTGGCACCGGCGAAGACTGCCGGCGCGGTCACGGTTGCGATTACCACGCCGGGTGGGAGCGGATCACTCGCCGCGAGTTATGAGTATTTCAACGTTCCGACCGTAACTGCGGTTTCCCCGGCTTCCGGTGGACTTTCCGGTGGTGAGACGATCTCGATCACTGGGACGAACCTGCTGGGTGCGACCCAGGTGCTGTTCGACGACTCGACAGCAACCTTCACGGTGAACTCCGCCAGCAGCATCACCGCAACCGCACCAGCGGAAAGCGCTGGCCTGGTGACTGTCTCGGTGGTGACGCCAGGCGGCACAGGTTCGAAGTCGGGTGCGTATACCTATGCCGCGAAGCCCACCGTTACGAGCGTGGTGGTG
>JAGWVT010000095.1 GCA_018970765.1 Actinomycetales bacterium | reverse complement strand
GGTGGCAGCGGTGGTTCCTGCAATCGTCATGGACGACCGCGATCGCCAGACCGCGGCGCCCGGTTTTCACAGTTTCGATTCCGCCTCGCTAGACGGCACCGCTTCGCTGATCAGCCTTGAGCCCCTTGCGGCTCCTGCCTCCCCAACCCCCACCACCGTTCTAAACAACATTGACCCCGGGCTTCGGGCCGGTTCCCTCGAGCAAGTTCCTGGATACGCTGCCGAGGCCGCTGTCGAGGTCTCAGGCGACACGCGCCTTGATACCTCGGTTCTGATCGAGTCGCCCTCTGCCCAATCAAGTGAAGGCGTATTGCCGCAGTCTGATGCGCAGGGGGAGGTCGAGCCCGTCAACCTGGCGTTGCAGTTACCCTCGTCGCTCACCGATCCGCTCGGCGTTACAGATTGGTCTGCTCCCGGTATCGGGTTGCCGGTGGAGGCGATTGCCAATCCGAGACTGAATGAAGACTCGGTCGAGGAGACCGATGAACGCCTTGATCTGTCTGCGCTCACCACGCTTGTTTCGTTGCCTCGGATCGATGCGGCAGCACTGGAGCGGGCTGGTTTTCAAGGGTCGGAACTCAGGGTTCATCAGGGCCAGGTCCTGGGCGGTTCCGGCTTCATCAACGGGTCGGTTTACAACGAGGGCATTGCAAGCCCTGGCTACTCGCCAGGGGTCCAAACGGTGTCCGGCGACTGGACCCAATCTGCAGCGGGAACGGTTGAATTTGAATTTTCCGGCACTTCGCCAGGCACTGGCGCTGGCTTCCATGATCAGGTCAATGTGTCGGGCCGGGCGACTTTGGCGGGCACGATCGACCTGAAACTGCTCGATGGTTTCAAGCCCAAGGCCGGTGACGAGTTTGTTGTGCTCACCTATGGCAGCGTGAGCGGTCAATTTGAGCGGGGCACTGGGCTTTTCGGTCTCCACGATGACGTCTGGTTCGATATTGTCCAGACCGGAAACACCACCACTGCAGGCCAGGTCAAGCTGGTGGCGCGCGAACTGGGAAGCGGAATCGGCACCGGGCTGCGGCTCGCGGAAACCGTCGGCCTGGACACCAAAAAAAATCAGATCGGCGAACTTCTGAACGCCGATTATTTCGTGACCGCTCAGACGGTCAGTTTCAATGGCGCGTTCGAACTGGGCGGGCTCAATGTGGCAGGGCAGTTCTCGCTCGCGGCCACTCCGGGGTTTGCTCGCGCCACGTTGGCGGCCAACGACTTAACGGTGTCGCTTGCGGGTCAGCAGGTGACCGGCGATTTTTCGATCAGCGTGCCGCTCGCTTCAAGCGGGGCGACTGAACTGGCGATCAGTGATGCGGCGCTGCTGATGAGCACCGGCAGCAGCGCAACGGATATGCAGTTGCGGGTCACCAGCATTGCAGGCGCCGTGCTGATTGAAACCGATGGGGTGTCGGGCGTATTGCGCGCCGACGACATCGATATCACTGACGGCACGGGGGCTGCGCTTTCCAGCCTGGCGTTTGGGAATGTGAAGGGCGTCGAGGTTGGATTCAACACGACGGGCCGCAGTTCGAAGGCGACGATTGGTCAGCGGGGCTTTGACTTCAGCTCCGAGCAACACCACGACTTCTTTGCGGTGAGCGCCGATGTTGGGCTCACGCTTTCGGGCGGGTCGGTGAGCTACACGCTGGATGGCCGGTTTGGCATCGCGCGCCAGCCCATGGTGCTCCTCGAGGGCACAGCGGCGCAGCAGGCGTTTGTAGTGACGCTCCAAGAGGGCAAGACTGCGCTCACGGTAGGAAGCGCGCCGGGTGGGGCGCGGGTGGGGTTGGGTAGGCTCGAGGGTGCGCTGATCCTTGGCACGCTGAACGGCAAATTTGGCGCCGCAGGCACGCTCACCATCGGCGAGGTGAGCCTCACGAAGGCCGACGGTACGAGTGCGCTGATACCCGGACTCACTATTCTGCCGGTGGATCTGCCGTTCAGCTTCAACCTGTTTGAGTTGAACCCCGGGCAGACGGCAGCGAGCAGTTGGGGGTCATTTAGTTTCAGCCTGCCGAGCTTCCCCCACTTTGACTTCAGCGCCCCGAGCCTGCCGAGTTTCAGTCTGCCGAATCTGAAGCTGAGCCTGCCGAATCTTGACCTCTCCAAGTTCAGCTTCCCGGACCTGGCAGGGCTGTTACCGAGCATTGGGCTGGATCTGCCGAATTGGTCGCTGAAGTTACCGAACATCAGTCTTCCGTCACTCTCTTTTGGGGGGGGGGCACGGGCGGCGGTGGAGGTTCGCTGCCTAGCATTGACTGGGCGAACCTGAAGCTACCGAATCTGGTGTTCCAACTGCCTAGGTTGAACATCGCGGGGCTGAAGGTCGACTTCACACGCCTGCTGTCCGCGATCGACTTCGGAGCGCTGAGCTGGCCGGAAGTGACGCTCCCGAATCTGACCTTGGGGGGCGGAGTCAACTGGCTTAACCTCGGTCTGTCGGATCTGCTGTTGCAGTTGAAGGGGCTAAACCTCCCCGGAATCAGCTTCACACTGCCAAGCGCATGGCCGAACGGGGCTGGCGGGACGAGCCTGTCGGGGATCAAGCTGCCGGATCTGAAACTGGCGTTGCCCGACATTGATCTGGACTGGGCGAACCTCACGCTGCCAGAGCTGCTGCTGAGCCTGCCAAGACTGAATATCGCAGGACTGTCGATCGACATCGACTACGCGCGTTTGCTGCCAGCGTGGCCAAATGTTTCGTTACCGAACCTTGGAGACTGGTTCAAGTCGAACCCAACGGGAGCGGGCGCGACCGGCGGGCTGTCGCTCAATCTGGACTGGAGCAAGCTGAGCCTGCCCGAGCTCCTGATCAGTCTGCCGAAGCTCAATCTGCCGGGGTTTGACCTGGGGCTGCTGGGCTTCGGAGGATTGCCGAGCTTCAATTCTGCGAGCCTGTCGAAACTGCCCTTGATCGGGTCACTGATTGACGATCTGCCGTTCAAGTTCAACTTCAACGATGACGGGTTCTCGATCTACGGGCAGTTGGGCATTCAGTACCAGGACAACTTCACGCTCAGCGGAACGTTCGGGCTGGACAAAAACACGCCAGCCGGGACGATCAGCTTCCTCGCGCAGGATGCAACCGCGAAGCTGCAGGTGGGCGAGTATGGGCTCGGGGCGCAGGGCGCCGATGTGGCGCTAGTGCTGGAGGCGAGTGGGTTTGCGCTGGAAGCGAAGGGAGAGCTGTACGCGCAGTTTGCGGACTTCGTGAAGCTCTCTGCCGACACGGCCGCGGTTCGGATCAACACCACGGGCAAAGACTACACGGGCACGGTTGTAACCGTGGGGGATCCGGCTGACGGTGGGCTTACCCATACGTTTGGTACTTTGACGAACGGCACGCGAGGCGTGGCGCTTACGAACGCCAGCCTGTCGATCAGCGACTTTGTGAGGATCAGCGGCAACGTCGATGCAACCGACACCACATCGAACGTCACCGCGCGCGCAACCAACGGTACGACCTCTGCGCTCACGGGCGCCAAGGTGCTCACCTTTGGCGGCTCTAACCTGAGCGCGTTCGCAGGCAATGGCGCAACGAGCCAAAAGCTGGGTTTGGAGATTGGGGACCTGGACTTTGCGTTGGCCTTCATCACGGAGACGCTCTCTGCCGGCAGCACGGCAACGGCACGAAGCTGGGCGGCGCTGAAAGCGAATGCTGGGAATATCAGTCTGGTGGGGGTGGACTCACTCACGCTGAGCGCGAACACGCTGTCGCTTGAGATCAACCGTGCGGCGGCCGACGGCAGCCTGATCGATTTTGCAGTGGCGCCGCTCGCGGTGCCGGTGGGTGGCGGGCAGACGATCAGCATCAACCACGCGGCGGCTGAGGGAGCGCTACTTCGGGTGTCCGGGACGATGAGCCTCGCCGTGGCGGGGTTTGTGTCGGTGTCGGGTAGCTTTGCTGTGGAGCGAAGCCAGGCGACGGTGGTGCTGTCCTCAGGCGAAGAGTTGGCGGTCAATCTGCTGAGGGTTGGTGCCAGTTCCATCAGCGCGTTTGCAGGCATCAACGGCACCGGCGCCGATAAGCTCGGCTTTGATCTCTCGCAGATGGACTTTGCGCTGGCTTTGATGACCGACCAGGGCAATGAGGCGCGCAAATGGATGGCGCTGCAGGGTAGTGCAGGGCAGGCGGCGTTTGTGGGGGTCGATGGGCTCACGGTGACCGCACAGAGCCTGGACCTGGCGATCAACCGGAACTTATCAACGCAGGGAAGCGCGCAGGCGCAGCCCGACAAGAAGCTGGAAACGATTCTGCGGCTGGACACCGATCTAACAACGGGCACCTTGGTGCTGGGGTTGGGTGCGTCGCAGGTGGCGATGGCACTCGCAGCGGGTCGGACGGCTGAGAGCACGAGAAACGAATTGAGAAGGAAGCTCGAGGAGCTTCTGAAGGCGGCTGACCCGAGCCGTACGGTGGTCGATGGCGAGATCACGGTAACGGGGGATGAGAGCGCGGGCTTGACGGTCGTGTTCGGGGGAAGTCTCGCGGGTACCGATTTCTCAGGGCTCACGATCAGCACGCAGGCGCCACAGGTGGGGGCGCAGGTCAGCGAAGTCACGACCGGAGCGGCGGCGCAGAACAACGTGACGTTGTCGGCGCAGACGCAGAACACGCGACTTGGGCTGAATCTTGCGAGCGCGCAGGCTGGGACATTGCGGTTTGGGTATGAGGGAGCGACACAGACGGTGTCACTCACGAGTGCGCAGACTGACGCAACGCTGATCAACGCGATCGACGCAGCTCTCGAAGGGCTTGCAGGAATCGGCGCGAACGCGGTGACCGTGACCGGTACGCGTGCGGGCGGGTTCACGATCGATGTTGCGGGCGCACGCGCGGGGCAGGATGTCAGCGGAATCACGCTCAACTTCGAGCCGCAGGTGGCTACGGCGAGCGTGAGTCTCACGCAGCAGGGCGAGGTGAAGCAGACCGGGGTGAGCACCACCGGCACAAATGTGCGCGAGCGGCAGGTGATCAGCTTCAGCGGGGCGACGACGAATACTGGGGTGCGCTACACGCTGGGCAAGTCGGGTGGAGCGGCGACTGCAGCGATAGATTTCTCGCGCTCAAGCCCAACGCAGAATCGTGCCACGCTGCAAAGCGAGCTTAATAAGCTGTACGGCGCGGGCAACGTCACGGTCACGTTTGACCAGACGAGTACGGCCGCCTCACCGAAGTACTTTATCGACTTCACCGGTGCGCTTGCGTACCAGAATGTTGCACCGATCGAGGTCAGAAGCCAGACGGGCGTGACCGTCACGGTGAGCACGAGTCAGGAAGGCTCGTCGGTCACGCGTACCCCCACAACGCAGGCCGTGTCGGCGATCCAGAAGGTAACGCTGGCGAACACGCAGGCGGGGGGCACATTCACGCTGTCGTTCAAGGTCGGAGCCAGCACGTACACCACGGCGGCGCTCGCCATGACAGCAACGGCTGCGCAAGTGCAGGCGGCGTTGAGCGCGCTGAGCGTCACGGGTTTGTCGAGTGCAGCCAGCTTCACGGTGACAGCGATCACAGGCGGGTATCAGGTCATCTTCGGAGGGGGGCTTGCGGGCCAGGCGATCGCTCCGATGACAGTGAAGGTAACGCCGCCCGGGTCTACGGCGGAACTCACCATCGTACAAAAGGGGTTCACGAGGTCGGTTAGTCAGACGGTGACCACGGCCGGAGTGAACGAGACACAAAGCGTTGAGATTAATGCTGGGGGCACGACGGGCAGTTTCACGCTGAGCCTTGCACACAGCGGCACGACCTACACCACGGGGGCGATCAAGTTTGGAGCGAAGGGCACGGAGGTGCAACAGGCGCTCCTGAAGGCGTTTGCAGATGGGGGGGTGAGCGGCGCGCAGGTGACGGTCAGCCAGAAGGGAAGCGGCAGCTACGAGGTGACGTTTGGCGGGGCGCTTGGGGCGGCGAACCTGAGCCTGATGAAGGCCAGCGCGAAGGCTGATAACCCGACGGCGCAGCTCACGGTGGTGCAGGCCGGCGCAAGCGTGGCGCAGCCTGCTTTGCAGGCGAGCGTAGATGCGAACCTGGTGGTCGACTTTGGGGTTCAGAGCCTCACGGTGAAGACAGGGCCGAGCACGAGCCGAACCCTCACGTTGGACGGTTCGGTGGGC
>JAGWVT010000025.1 GCA_018970765.1 Actinomycetales bacterium | reverse complement strand
AGCCGGAGTGGTCGACTCATCTTCGACTCCGGCAGCGGTGCCCCACCGTGATGGGCATCCACGATGAGCAGGTGCACGGTGTTCGAACCGATGTCCAGAACCGCCAGGCGCACATGCTGACGCTACCCGAGTTACCGTCCATTAGTTGGTCACCGAATAGGGTCGTGGCATGCCTGAGGTGCCTTTGGACTTCCCCCGTCAATGGGTTGAATTCGTCGACCCCGCTGACACCGATCAATTGATCCGTGCCGACCTGACCTGGCTCACCTCTCGTTGGACCTGCATCTTCGGCCGCGGCTGCCCGGGTATTGACAATGACCGGCCCGATGCTGGCTGCTGCGTGCACGGTGCGCATTTCTCCGAAAAGAAGGATGAGAAGCGCGTCAAGCACTGGGTTGAGAAACTCTCCGATGAACATTGGGAAAATGCCCCGATCGGCCGCAGCAAGGGCTGGGTCGTCAAAGAAGACGGGTCCTACAAGACGCGTGTTCACAAGGGTGCTTGCGTGTTCCACAACAGCCTTGACTTCCCCGGTGGTTACGGCTGTGCCCTACATGCGCTAGCCGACCGTGAAGGCGTCTCGTTCGTGGAGACCAAGCCTGAGGTCTGCTGGCAGCTACCAATCCGGCGCAGCTACGACAATGTCAAATACGAGGACGGCGAGGAGCGCCTCGTGGTGGTGATCGGTGAGTACGACCGGCGGGCCTGGGGCGAGGGCGGTCACGACCTGGACTGGTACTGCTCAGGTAACACCGAGGCACACACCGGTGCCGAACCGGTCTACCTCTCCTCGCGCACCGAACTGATCGCCCTGATTGGCGAACCTGCGTATACCGAACTTGTGCGGCTGTGCCAGGCACGCGAGCGCCTGCTGTTGACCGTGCTTGCGCCCGACGATCGCGTCGGCTTGCAACCACACCCGGCAGACCCACTTCCCGAGGACTGAGACCGACGTCAGACGCGACACCTACGCTGCGACCATGGCCCGCAGTGCACCTGGTTTCGCCTGTTCGGCCTGTGCTGCCCCGGCGCTGAAGTGGGCTGGCCGATGTGCCAAGTGCGGGGAATTCGGCACCGTCAATGAGGTGCAAGCCGCCCCAAACTCCGGCCTGCGGGCGTCGGTCACCGGGCGCACGCCCGCACGCCCGGCCCGCGGAGTCGCCGAGGCGTTGCGCGCCGGACCGATCCCACGCCTTCCGACGGGGATCGGCGAATTTGATCGAGTCCTCGGCGGTGGACTCGTCGCCGGTCAGGTCGTGCTCTGTAGTGGACCGCCCGGGTCTGGGAAGAGCACCCTGGTGCTGGCAGCGGCGAATGCCCTTGCCGAGCAGTTGGGGCGGCCGGTGCTCTACGCATCGGGTGAGGAATCAGTGGAACAGGTCGCCCTGCGTGCCAGCCGCCTACAGGCCCAGAACCCTGGCCTGATGCTGGCCGACGACACCGACTTGGCGATGGTGATCGGTCAGATTGACGCGCTCGATCCGGCGTTGGTGGTGATTGACTCGGTGCAGACGATTGCTTCGGCCGACGTGGACGGTCGTGCCGGTGGTGTTGCGCAGGTGATGGAGGTCGCCCAGGCCATCACGCGCATTGCGAAGTCGCGAGGGATCCCAGTCATCCTCATCGGACAAGTGACCAAAGACTCCAACGTCGCCGGGCCACGCGCCCTAGAGCACATTGTTGACGCACACCTAAACCTCGATGGGGATGCGCACACCTCCCTGCGCCTGCTGCGCTCAATCAAGAATCGCTTCGGCCCGCTCGAGGTCGCTGCATTCGAGCAGACCGACACCGGTATGCGCGAGGTGGTTGATCCCAGCGCCCTCTTTCGCGGCGAGCGCGAGGTCGCCGTGCCCGGTGTCTGCGTAACCGTCACGGTTGAAGGCAATCGGGCCTTGATGGCTGAGGTGCAGTCCCTCGTCGCACCCACGACAAGTCCCAATCCGCGGCGCGGAGTCAGCGGGCTGGATTCTGCGCGCAGCACCATGCTGATTGCAGTGACCGAACGAGCGGCTGGCCTGAAGCTCTACGACAAGGACGTCTACCTAGCGACACTCGCCGGCATGCGACTGACCGATCCCGCAAGTGATCTAGCGGTCTGCCTCGCGGTGGTCTCGGCAGCGCACGATCGGGCGCTGCCCCTCGAAGCCACGGCCATCGGGGAAGTGGCGTTATCGGGAGATGTGCGCGGAGTGCCGATGATGGCCGAACGGGTCTCCGAAGCGGTTCGGCTGGGCTACCGCGTGCTGCTTGTGCCACCTGGCTCCACCGCTCGGGTCAACGGACGCGCAGGATCAGCGCGATTGATCGAGGTGCCATCGTTAAGCCGGGCCATCAGCGCAGCATGGTCGGCCAAGTAGGACCAGTCGAGGAGTTACAGCAGGGGCGAGTTATCTAGTCCTGAGTCAGGGCGAATGGTGTGCCATCGCTGCGCACCTTGCCATTGCGTCCAACAACCTCGTAGCGGCCGGCCTTCGCCTCACGCTTGATGTCCGGGCAACCCTTGCGGCTGAGTACCCCGCTCCAGGTGATGCTTGAGGAGACGGTCTCACCTGGCTGCAAAGTGACCGTCTTGGTCTTGTCGCTGGCATTGCAGTCATCACTTGACCACACGTGATAGCCGCCCGAGTTGACCTCGATTTCGTTTGCCTTTGGTCCGACATCACGAAGGCAGGGCAGGTCTCCAGTGTTGGTGATGGTGAGTGTCAACACAGGGTTCGTGCCCACGCGATATGTGGATGAGTCGCTCGTACTGTCCACCACGATGACCTCATCACCGCATTCGATTGGCTCGCCACTCACCGCAGCCTCACTCGACGGCTCAAGTGCAGATGGACTGGCCGCAGTGATCTCCGTACCCGCCGAATCACTTGAGGCCTCGGAGGCAGAGGCTGCAGACGCCTCGACCGTTGGCTGAGTGGATTCGGCATCCGAACCACCGCCCCGGCCACCCACCAGGAACCAAACACCTAGGAGCAGCATGCCGACGGCACCAACCAAGACAAGTCGGCGAAGCCAGTACACGCTCGGCCGCTCTGGTCCGACCGGGAACAGCAGCGAACTCACGCCATCACGGTACTGCCCAGATCGCCGAATGACGATCGGGGATCATGTCGCAGATGTCCAGGATTTCCGGGAACGAGGCCCGAACCATGGTTGTGCAGGCCACCCTGTCCTGGTTCACGGTGGCCGCTCGCGACCTGCCCTGGCGACGAGCGGAGTGCACACCCTGGGGTGTGCTCGTCAGTGAGGTCATGCTGCAGCAGACCCAGGTCGATCGAGTGGTGCCCATCTGGCAGGCCTGGCTTGCCCGCTGGCCCACACCGGCAGATCTCGCGGCAACGGATCTGGCCACGGTCCTGCGCGCCTGGGGCCGTCTGGGCTACCCGCGGCGTGCCCAGCGACTGCATTCGGCCTCAATCGTCATCACTCAACAACACGGTGGCCAGGTACCCGAGCAGGACGATGCATTGCGGGCACTACCCGGCGTGGGTGAGTACACCGCAGCCGCAGTGCGTGCCTTTGCCTTCGGCCAGCCCGCCGTGGTGCTTGATACCAATGTTCGACGCGTCATTGCTCGGGCCTGCGAGGGAACTGCCCTGCCCCTGCCACATCTGACGAACGCCGAGCGAATCCTCGCAACAACACTGCTCGAATCAGCCTCCGTTGCGGGTGCACGCTGGTCCGCTGCTGTGATGGAACTTGGGGCGCTGATCTGCACAGCACGAAACCCGCGCTGCGGCGACTGTCCAATCCGCGCGTACTGCACTTGGTACCGCACTGATATGCCCGATAACGCAGGACCCCGGCGACAGCAGCCTCGCTTTGCGGGAAGCGATCGTCAGGTGCGCGGCCTGATCCTGGCTCGACTGCGCGAGGGGAGCATGCCGACCGAGACCATCGATCTGATCTGGCCCGACGCTGAGCAACGTATGCGCGCCCTTACGGCGCTGCAGGCCGAAGGGCTGGTCGTCCAAAAGCGGGGACGCTACGCACTGCCCAGTAGTTGACCTAGTACTAGCCGATGCCCGCCTCGGTCTCGCGCGGGAGCTCCCCACCGTCGGCAGCTCGCACCACGATGCGCTGGCCCGCCGGCGCCGTAAGCGCCACATCCACCCAGAGTCGATTACCGGCACCCGGCTCCTGCTCACAACCCGCATTGCGGAGGCGCGTCACGGACGCCTGTACCTCAATGCGATCCGGGCCTTCGACACCACTGATATTCACCCTGTCATCCCGACAGAGTCCACCCGGCGGAACGGCGATCGCCACCTGTACGACCTGGTCATCGGCGGTAGGCCGATAGGCGACGGGCTGCAGGTCCTCGGTCGCCCATCCCAGCGACGCCAGCGGACCAGCACCGCGGAAGACACCAAGCAGCAGGAGCAACGCACCACTGAGCACGATGAGCGCAACCAGCCACCAGACGATGCGCGGCACAGGTCGCCGAGGCGCATCGAACTCCTCGATGCCTGGGATCAACGGGCCTCTCACCATGGCTAGGCCCGCAGTCGCATTTCCCGAATTGACCTAGGAGCCCGTAGTTTCCATCGGCGGCGCGTCTGGCAACTCTGCCCGTGGAGTCGCCGCGAAGGTGAGTTCACGATCACTCCCCTCGCCCTGCACGTCGACGAGAACGATGGACCCTGGCATTACTTCGCCAAAAAGGATCTTCTCGCTCAGTGGATCCTCCAGCTCGCGCTGAATGGTACGGCGCAACGGTCGGGCGCCAAGCAGCGGGTCGTAGCCGCGCTCTGCGAGCAGGCCCTTGGCCGCCGGTGTCAGCTCAATCGCCATATTGCGATCCTGCAGGCGGGTTTCCACGCCGGCAATCATCAACTCGACAATCTGCGAGATCTCTTCAGCACTCAACTGATGGAACACGATGACGTCATCGATGCGATTGAGGAACTCCGGACGGAAGTGCTGCTTGAGTTCTTGCTGCACCTTGGCCTTCATCCGCTCGTAGGCACCCGCGTCATCGTTTTCCGACGCAAAGCCCATCATCACGCCCTTCGAGACATCGCGACTACCGAGGTTCGTGGTCATGATGATGACGGTGTTCTTGAAATCCACCACGCGCCCTTGCGCATCCGTCAGGCGACCTTCCTCCAACACCTGCAACAACGAGTTGAAGATGTCTGGGTGGGCCTTTTCTATCTCGTCAAACAGGACCACTGAGAACGGCTTGCGACGGACCTTCTCGGTGAGCTGGCCACCTTCTTCGTACCCGACGTAGCCGGGCGGTGAACCGAACAGCCGAGAGGCTGTATGACGCTCGGAGTACTCACTCATATCCAAGGCAATGAGCGCGTCCTCGTCGCCGAAGAGGAACTCGGCCAGGGTCTTGCTGAGTTCGGTCTTACCGACACCAGATGGCCCGGCGAAGATGAACGAACCGGATGGCCGCTTGGGATCCTTCAATCCCGCACGGGTACGGCGAATTGACTTCGACAGGGCCTTGATAGCCGGCTCCTGGCCGATGACGCGTTTGTGGAGTTCATCCTCCATGCGCATCAGACGCGCCAGATCATCTTCCGTCAGATCCGTGACCGGGATACCGGTCATCAGCGCCAACACCTCGCCGATCAGTCGCTCGTCCACTTCAGCGACGACATCGAGATCGCCGGCCTTCCACTCGCGCTCACGCTGGGCTTTGTCGGCAAGCAGATTCTTTTCCGTATCGCGAAGGGCCGCAGCCTTCTCGAAGTCTTGCGAGTCGATGGCGGATTCCTTCTCGCGGCGCACATCGGCAATGCGGTCGTCGAACTCGCGCAGATCCGGTGGTGCCGTCATCCGACGAATACGCAGGCGTGATCCCGCCTCGTCGATCAGATCAATCGCCTTGTCGGGCAACTGACGATCGGAGATGTAGCGATCCGACAATCTGGCAGCTGCTTCCAGCGCCCCATCGGTAATGGAAACACGGTGATGAGCCTCGTAGCGGTCGCGCAGGCCCTTCAGAATCTCGACGGTGTGTGGCACATCCGGGGCCTGCACCTGGACCGGCGCGAAGCGGCGCTCCAGCGCAGCATCCTTTTCGACGTGCTTGCGGTATTCGTCCAACGTTGTGGCACCGATGGTCTGCAGCTCACCGCGCGCGAGCATCGGCTTGAGAATGCTCGCCGCGTCAATCGCACCCTCAGCAGCGCCAGCTCCGACCAAGGTGTGCATTTCGTCAATGAACAAAATGATGTCGCCGCGGGTACGGATTTCCTTCAGGACCTTCTTCAAGCGCTCCTCGAAGTCACCGCGGTAGCGACTGCCGGCAACAAGCGCGCCGAGGTCCAGCGTGTAGAGCTGCTTGCCCTTGAGGGTTTCAGGAACATCGCCACTAACGATGTCTTGGGCCAAACCTTCGACGATGGCGGTCTTGCCGACACCAGGCTCACCGATGAGCACTGGATTGTTCTTGGTGCGGCGGGACAGTACCTGCATCACTCGCTCAATCTCCTTGGATCGACCGATGACGGGGTCCAACTTGCCCTCGCGGGCCGCCGCAGTGAGATTCCGACCGAACTGATCAAGCACCAGCGACGAGGAGGGTGTGCCCTCCGCCGGCCCACCGGCAGTGGCCGGCTCCTTGCCCTGGTAACCACTGAGCAACTGGATGACCTGCTGGCGCACGCGATTGAGATCTGCACCGAGCTTGACCAGCACCTGCGCGGCTACACCCTCGCCTTCGCGGATTAGGCCGAGCAAGATGTGCTCGGTACCGATGTAGTTGTGCCCCAACTGCAATGCTTCACGCAGACTCAGTTCGAGCACCTTCTTGGCGCGCGGCGTGAACGGGATATGGCCACTCGGTGCCTGCTGGCCCTGGCCGATGATCTCTTCGACCTGTTGACGAACCGCTTCCAGGGAGATGCCGAGGCTCTCGAGCGCCTTTGCGGCTACACCTTCGCCCTCATGAATGAGCCCGAGAAGGATGTGCTCGGTACCGATGTAATTGTGGTTGAGCATCCGAGCCTCTTCTTGGGCAAGGACGACAACCCGGCGGGCTCGATCTGTAAACCGCTCAAACATGCCACGCTCCGTTGCTCTCTACAGTCGATGAGGACCTCGTGCCGACGATCAGCCTTCATGCTAACCGTCGTCCGGCGGACCTGCCTTTCAGTGCAGGCAGCCAATACGGACAACCGTGGCGCCAAGGATCATGTTCCTGCAGGTGATACGCCCAGCGCGAACATCAGCGGCGCTAGCCAACCCAAGCAGGTGCGAAAGGATAGGCAGGTGACCAGTGCGGCCACTGGGGTGCTTCCAGACCACCACCTGCGTAGCCAGATCCGCATACTCGGGGACCTGCTCGGCCAAACTCTGACGCGGCAGGTGGGTCCCACGCTGCTGCAGGCCGTGGAACAGGTTCGGGAAACGGCCCGCCAGGATCCGGGTGGGGTCGCCGCACTTCTGGACCAGGCCGATCTGCCGACGGCAATTGACCTGGCCCGTGCCTTCTCCATCTATTTCGACCTTGCTAACGTCGCCGAGCAGGTGGAGCGGGCCCGCGATATCCGCGCCACGTGGGCAGCCGAAGGTGGGCCGCTGCAACGGGCCGTGGCCCGGATCAGTGCCACAGGCCCTGATCAAGCCGAAGTACGGGCACTTGCTGAGCGGATGCTCGTGCGCCCTGTCTTCACGGCGCACCCCACCGAAGCGGCTCGTCGATCGATCCTGGTGAAACTTCGGCGGATCGCAGACCTGCTGCTCGATGACTCGGAAGGCTCTCCACTCGCATTACGTCACGTTGCCGAACTCATCGATCTGATCTGGCAAACCGATGAACTGCGTCTGGCAAGTCCGCAGGTGCTGGATGAGGCTCGCAATGCGCTGTACTACCTCGACGATCTAGCTCGCGGGCCGCGCGGCCCGCTCTCCCGTGTGCTTCAGGATCTCAACGACGCGTTCGGTCAACTCGGCGTCGACCTCCCGCCAACTAGCCGCCCGCTCACGTTTGGCTCCTGGATCGGCGGTGACCGCGATGGCAATCCGAATGTCACCCCCGAGGTCACCGCCGAGGTTCTGCTGTTCCAGCGCGACCATGCGATCGCCGACCTGCTGCCACACATCGATCGACTCCTGGAAGATCTGTCCGTCTCCCAACGACTAGCCGGGGTCAGTGCGCAGTTGCTCGCCTCGGTGCAGCAGGATCTGCAATCCCTACCGGATCTGGATCCACGATTCCTTAGGTTGAACGCCGAGGAGCCGATCCGACTGAAACTGACGATCATCAGAATGCGTCTTCGACTGACAAGGGAACGCCTAGCCTCGGGCGGCCCGCATGTTTCCGGGCGCGACTACCTGACCAGTGACGAAATCCTCAGCGACCTGGCGCTTATCCGCAACAGCCTGCTGCAGCACCGTGGCCAACTTGCCGCACACGGGATCCTCGACCAAGCCACCCGCGTGGTCGCAGCCATCGGACTTCGCCTGGCCACCCTCGACATTCGTGAGCATGCCGAGAAGTTCCATCAGGCACTAGCTCCGCTCATCGATCGAGTGGGCGAGTACGAAACGCCCTACCTGCAGATGAAGCGCGCAGAGCGCACCCGGGTCTTGGCGCAGGAACTTCGCGCCCCCCGGCCACTAGCCCCGCAGACATTTCAGCCAAGTGCACCAACTGCAGCCACTCACGGAATCTTTCAAGCAATTCGTGAAGCCCTGGACAGCTTCGGACCGCGATGCATCGAGTCCTGCATCATCTCGATGACGACCGGCCCAGACGACGTCCTGGCGCCAGCCGTCCTGGCCCGGCAGGCCGGCCTCATTGACGACAACCGGTCGCGAATCGGCTTCGTGCCCCTTCTGGAGACCGTCGGTGAATTGCGCGCTGCTGGCTCCCTGATGGACACCCTGCTGACCGAACCTGCCTATCGCGAACTCGTCCGGTCTCGCGGAGACCTGCAGGAAGTGATGCTTGGCTACTCCGATTCCAACAAGGATGCCGGCATTACGACGTCGCAGTGGGAAATCCACCTGGCACAACGCCGGCTACGTGATGTCTGCGCCGCGCACGGAGTTCGCCTCCGTCTATTCCACGGTCGCGGCGGCACCGTTGGCCGAGGCGGTGGTCCGACCTACCAAGCCATCCTGGCGCAGCCGTATGGAGTACTTGACGGTCAGATAAAGGTCACTGAACAAGGTGAAGTGATTAGTGACAAGTACCTGCTGCCGGTCCTTGCCCAGGACAATCTCGAGCAGATGGTCGCGGCCGTCCTTGAAGCAAGCCTGCTGCACCGTGAACCAAGGACCCCGGTCGATCAACGCGAACAATGGGACGACGTGATGAACACCGCGTCGACCGCAGCCCAACAGCGCTATCGAGCGCTCGTAGACGATCCTGATTTGCCGGGGTACTTCACGTTGTCCACGCCAGTGGAGGAATTCGGTGCGATGCACCTGGGCTCACGTCCGGCTCGCCGACCAGATACTGCCGCCGGCATCGAAGGACTGCGGGCTATCCCTTGGGTCTTCGGTTGGACCCAGTCGCGGCAGATCGTGCCTGGTTGGTTTGGTGTCGGCTCGGGCCTGGCTGCGGCGCGTGCCGCCGGCCACGCAGACATGCTTGTCGCGATGGCCAGTGGCTGGGAGTTCTTCAGTAACTTCCTTGCCAATGTCGAGATGACACTCGCCAAGACGGATCTGCGCATCGCTGAGCAGTACGTCCAACGACTGGTCCCGCCCGATCGGCAGCATATCTTTGAAACAATCCGGCAGGAGTACGCGCTCACGGTCCAGGAGATCCTCGCCATTACTGGTGCCGATGGGCTACTGGCGGGCAATTCGTCATTGGCACGAACCCTGCGCGTGCGTGATACCTACCTACTCCCACTGCATGCACTTCAGATCTCGCTCCTTGCTCGAAATCGCGAGGCACGCAGTCGCAACGAAACTGATCCACTACTCGGCCGGGCACTGTCCGTGACTATCAATGGCATCGCTACCGGCCTGCGCAACACGGGCTGATGTCGGCCGGCAACCATGACCTCACAATCAATGGCCCAAGTGACCGTCGTAGTGCTCAGCGGTGGCCGAGCGCGACGCCTCGGACATGCCAAGGCTTTGGTCGATTTGCAGGGACGATCCGCAATGCGGGTACTGCTGGACGCGGTCCCAAGACACATGCCTGTGGTCGTTGTCGGTGAGTGCGCACCCGATGTCGAGCGAAGCGTGCAGGTACTGCGCGAGGATCCCGTGTTCGCAGGGCCGTTGCACGCGCTCGCCACAGCCACCTCCCAAGCGGTCAACACGAATAGTTTTATTGCGCTCGCAGTGGACCTACCTCTAGCCACCTCCCATACCCTGGCGCTCATCCCGAAGTTGGGCGTGAGCGCCACTAAGCCATACCCGCAGGCGGTACTCCCAGTAGACGCAATGGGGCGCAGGCAGACACTTGCGGGTGCGTACGACACACAGGCGGTGCGTGATGCGATCTTGACACTCGGCACCACGATTAACCGGCCGATGGCCGCACTCCTTGATCGCCTTGTGGTGCTCGAGGTGCCAATCGAAGATCATGAGGCGGGGGACTACCTCGATATCGACACCCCTGCCGACCTGGCACTTACCCGCAGGCGGCTGCAGCGAACTCGGCCATCGACGTAAACACCCAGTCCGGCTGTACGGACGCACCCGGATCTGGGGTGGCACCCCAGCCAGGTCGCGCATGGCGCCGATTGATCCAGACCGTAGGAAGTCCGGCGGCTTTAGCCGGTACATGATCGTGGAACAGGCTCTGCGCCACGTGCAACAGTCGCGGTCGACCTGCCAGCTCGGGCAACTGCGTGTGAACCTGGCGAAGTAGCGCCTCGAAGTTGCGAGGATTTGGCTTGTAAGAGCCGATGTCCTCAGCAGTCAGGATTGCATCGAATTGCACACCCAACCGAGCGTTGCTGCCCGCGAATGAGTCGCGGTCCACGTTCGACAGGATGATGAGTTGGAAGTGCCGACTCAGGTCTGCCAGGGCCTGGGCGGAATCAGGAAACGCCGGCCACTGGGGCACCGATGAAGCGAACGCGGCTAGGCGATCTTGGTCGACCTGCGCACCAAGTGCCGCAGCCGTACGCCGGAAGGCCTCCGCGAGCACCTGCGGATACCGCCAACTGGGGTTCTCGGCCTCAACTGCGGCCTCATTGTCAGCGTAGGCGAGCAGTAGTGCTTCGCCATCTAGGTCCAAACCGACATCCTGCGCCCACGGCTCCAGGGTTGCGAGAATGCCGGTCTCCCAGTCGATCAGCGTGCCGTAGCAGTCGAAACTCAGTGCTTGGAATGCCCGCAAATCTTGAACATCGCGTAAGTCCACCCAGCAAGCCTAATGATCACTACAGGCCTAACAGCATCCTGAGATAGCGCGGTGCTGGGGAGCCATGGCCAAGCAATAAGTCATGCAACTGACGCGCTGACCACTCCGGGTGCAGAACACGGAGGTCCGCCACGATCGAGCGAACTGCCTGGTAGCCAACGAAATAGGTCGGGAGTTGACCTGCGGTCAGCAACGCACGCTGCCACTTGCCTGCCGCTTCCTGCGATTCCTGGAAGCCCCGGTATTGCATCAGGTCAAGTGCGCCCTGTTCGTCGATGTCGGATGTGTGCACACGCACATCCAGGATCGCGTTGATACACATGCGAGCCTGCATCTTCAACTGCTGCAATCGAAGTGCCAGTCCAGCACCGGCACCGGCACCGGGTTCGTAGCCATGTGCCAGGAGTACTTCTTCGCCGTATACCGCCCAACCCTCAACAAAGACACCACTTCGACCCCAGGCTCGAACCCGACTCGGTCTGGCCAGCCGATCGTGGGCGAGCTGAAGCACATGCCCTGGAAACGCCTCATGCGCCATCAGGTCATGGAGCAGTAGCCCGTTGTACTCGCGATAGAACGAGTGAACCCGTTGCGCGTCCCAGTCCGGGGGCGTTGATGCAGTAGCTACGAACGTCGGCAGCACCTGCCCTCCAGAGCCGGGTCGCTCCAGCGGCCCGGGCGCATCGCAGTAGGCGACTGCGACACCGCGATGAAACAGCGGCATGTCGATTAGTTCCACATCCACGTCCGGAACGGTGACAAAACCTGCCTGGCGAGTGAACTCGCGAGTCGACGCCAACGCCCGTGCAAGCTCTTCATTGAGGGTCGCGTTGGTGACCGGCCATCGTTCGGCAATGTCGTCAAGCGCCCGCTGTACGACGCCACGTTCAGGTCGCTGCTGGCCGAAGTACGCAGCCGCGACTTCGCGCATCGCGGTCGTGACCTCATCCAGGTGGTCCTCGGCCTGCCGCAGGACGTCAACAGCGCCGATCGGATCGTCAAGGGAATGCCAGAGCACCCCGGCGTACAGGCGATCACCCAGGCGAGGTGAACGAGTTGCCGTGGCCTGCTGTTCCAACAGCCACTGCTGGAATTCCTCAACGGCATTCAGGGCACGATCAACATCGTCGTCGGTGCCAAGGAGTTGACGGATCTGGTGATCCAAGAACTCGCGGGTACCTGCCAGTTGGCGCACAGCTGTGGTCAGGTGAATGGCCGAGCAGTAGTCCAGCGTTTGCCGCCCGGCGGCGAGCCAGTCAGGAATGCAGCGCACCCGCGCCCGCGCTGCCTTCCGGCGGTCATCAAGCGGAGCAAACTCCCGAGACAGCAGTAGATACAAACTGGTGGCTGGGTTCCAGACCATGGGGTCCCAGGTTGCGCGCTTGAGTTCAGCGCGCAAGAAGTGGGCACGTCCCAGCGCTGCACGCAGAATTTCCAGATCGACCAACGAGTCGACGCTCAACATGGTGTCATCGATGGCATCCAGCTCCGCAAGATGCTGTTCAATGCGTAGGACTTCTGCTCTTTGGTTGTTCGAAGTCAGGTCCGGAAGATGATCATCCCAACGATGATCGCCGAGTCCGGTGGCCGCCACCGGGTCAAAGGCCAGAAGATCATCCATACTCGCTTGGGCCACCCTGGCCAGCGTCGCCTCGGCATCCATCAGCGCACCACTAGCGACTTGACGAAGGTGCGGCTGAAACGGTCGTCTCGTAGTCGCGGATTTGAACTGCGCGCTTGGAAACCGCGCGCCGCAATGCGCTCTCCGCATCCCACCCGCGTTGGCGACACGCCTCCACAATCGCCAACAGAACCTCACCAAGTTCAGATTCATCGGTGAGTTGGTCCACCAAGGAACGTGCGTCCGCCTGTTGACGCAGTTCGGGTAGGTGAGCCTGCAGTGCGGCACTGCGGGTCTGCAGCTTGCCAGCCTTCATGAGCGCTGGCAGTTCCGCTGGAATACCGTCAGTAACCGAGCTACGCCCCTTCTCCAACGCCTTACGTGCATGCCAGTCGGCTTCCACCTGCTCGGCGGTATCGGCAGTTGCATCGGCAAAGACGTGTGGGTGTCGGCGAATCAACTTCTCCGTAATGCCGTCAGTGACGTCATCAATGGTGAACCCGGCAGCCTCGCTGGCGATACGTGCGTGAAAGACAACCTGCAGGAGCAGGTCGCCCAATTCCTCGCAGAGAGCAGTCTGGTCCGCGGCATCAATAGCTTCGACGACCTCGTAGGACTCCTCAATGAGGTATTCCACGAGCGAGGCATGCGTCTGCCTCGCATCCCATGGGCATCCTCCGGGCGAACGGAGGCGATCCAAGACTGCGACGAGGTCGACAAACCTGCTGCCCGCGTTCGGTGGATCAGTCATCTGATCAACCCGGCAGCAGGGATCAGGGAGCCGGGACGGAGAGATCGTCGGGAATTGGCCCGACACTTAAGCGCTGCGCGTCCCAGGTTCCATAGCGCGGACTCACCTGTGTACCCACCGAATCGCTGATCTGGGCCAACGATGCAATCAAAACCGCGTTCTGTTCATCGGCCTTGACACCGGGAGCAATGACCTGACTCAGGCGCTTGGCCAGCAGGTTGGTTTTGACAAACGCTTCGATCTGGCTGGGGGCGACGTTGCGTTCGGCAAAGATCCGCTCCACCTCGGACCGTCCGCCCACGTCCCCGTCGTAGCCCAACAGAACTAAGTCGATCTCTCCCTGGGTAACCGTGACACCCTCACGCTGTGCTAGCCGATCAACTAAGTCATTGGTAATCAAGAACGACAGCACTTCACCCGTCAACGCCGCATCCTGGCTATCGACTGGCCGCTGCTGAGCGATCAGGACGGCGGTCACCTGGGAGTTGAGATCCTCCTGGCTGATACGCATGTCTCCCACGGTTGCGGCTGCACCGGCCGCAATTGCTCCGCTCTGTCCGGCGCAACCGGCAAGCAGAAGGGTGGCCGCTACCAGGATGCCAATGCCTCGCATGCGCACGATCCTACGACGTGGCTCTACGAGCTGGCGCGTACCTGATCGCGCAGCGTGCTGGTGATCAGGTCACGAACCCAATCCAGCAGTTCCAAGTCGCGGACCGGCTGCCCACCAACCGGCGCGGTCATCGGCCGTGGTACCAGAACGGTACGCACTGCGGACTTGATCACAGCGCCGGGATACAGGCGCTTCAACCGCAGTTGACCGGATTCCGGAAGATCCACCGGATGCAAACGGATGTTCGGTCCGGCGGCGATAACCTCATCGAGTCCAACCGAGCGAGCCAGCACACGAAATCGCGCGATTGCCAGCAGTGCCTGAACCGGCCCCGGCAGGGGGCCATAACGGTCCTGGAACTCCGCCTGTACTTCGTCAACGGCCGCTTCGGTTAACGCGTCTGCGAGGCGCTTGTACGCCTCAAGACGCAGGCGCTCATGCGGCAGATAGTCAACCGGGATACTCGCGTTGATCGGTAGTTCGACTTTTAGCTCCTCATGCACTGCTGACTGGTCGCCGCGAGCTTCAGCGAGGGCTTCACCGACCAAGCGCACGTAAAGATCAAAACCCACGTCGGCGATATGGCCACTCTGCTCGCCACCCAATAGGTTTCCGGCACCACGAATCTCGAGATCCTTCAGAGCAATATGCATGCCCGATCCCAACTCAGTGTGCTGGGCAATGGTGGTGAGTCGCTCATGGGCGGTTTCGGTCATTGGTCGCTGCTCGTCGTACAGGAAGTACGCGTATGCACGTTCGCGGCCGCGACCCACTCGGCCACGGAGTTGATGCAGTTGAGAGAGGCCCAGTGCATCGGCTCGATCGACTATCAACGTGTTGGCATTGGGAATGTCGATCCCTGACTCGACGATGGTCGTGCAAATGAGCACATCGACGGCCTTTTCCCAGAAGTCGAGGATGACCCGCTCCAGGGTTGCCTCACTCATCTTCCCGTGCGCGATGGCCACACGTGCTTCCGGCACCAGTTCACGTACCCGCGCGGCGACCCGCTCAATGGACTCGACTCGGTTATGCACGTAAAAGACTTGGCCCTCACGTGCAAGTTCACGACGAATTGCCGCCGCGATCTGCCGATCGTGATACGGACCGACAAATGTCAGAACCGGATGACGCTCCTCCGGCGGAGTTTGAATAACCGACATGTCCCGGATTCCGGTGACTGCCATCTCCAACGTTCGCGGAATCGGGGTCGCCGACATGGCCAGGACATCCACGTTGGTTCTTACCGCTTTGAGGAACTCCTTGTGCTCAACACCGAATCGCTGTTCCTCGTCCAGGATCACCAACCCCAGATCCTTGAACGACACGTCCGGACTCAGCAGCCGATGGGTACCAATCACGATGTCGACGGTGCCGTCCTTCATACCCTCCAGTACCTGGCGGCTTTCTTTTGCCGAACTGAATCTCGATAGGGCAGCGACGCGGACCGGGAACGGTGCATAGCGATCACTGAAGGTCGAAAGGTGCTGTTGAACCAGCAGCGTGGTTGGCACCAGCACGGCCACCTGCTTGCCATCTTGCACCGCCTTGAAGGCAGCACGCACTGCGATCTCGGTCTTGCCATAGCCCACATCGCCGCAGATGAGCCGATCCATCGGGGTAGGTCGTTCCATATCGGCCTTGACATCTTCGATGCTGGATAGCTGATCAGGTGTCTCGACGTAAGCGAAAGCATCCTCGAGTTCACGTTGCCAGACCGTGTCCGATCCGAAGGCGTGACCCTTTGATTGTTGCCTCGCCGCGTAGAGCCGGATGAGTTCCTCAGCGATCTTGCGGACGGCCTTGCGGGCACGCCCCTTTGCCTGCTGCCAGTCAGCTCCACCTAGTCGATGCACTGCAGGTGCCTCACTACCGATGTAGCGAGTGACGAGGTCCAGCTGATCGGTGGGAACATAGAGCCGGTCAGGTGGCTGACCACGCTTGCTTGAGGCGTACTCCAACACGAGGTATTCCCGGGCCGCACCGGCTACCTCGCGCTGCACCATTTCTATGTACCGCCCGACGCCGTGCTGCTCGTGGACAACGAAGTCACCGGGCTTGAGGGTCAACGGGTCGATCGTTCGCTTGCGACGGGTTGGCATTCTCCGCACATCGCGGGTTCCCGCGCGCCGAGCCACCAGGTCGGCTTCAGCAAGGAGCGCAAGGCCCAGTTCGGGCAATTTGAAGCCCCGCTCGAATGGTCCGACGCAGACGGTGACCAGCCTTACTTCCGGTGGTTTGGCCAGGTCGTCAACCAGGCGCGCAGCTATCCCTGCACCAGTCAGTGATTCGACGAATCGAGAGGCAGATCCATGACCTGCGGCAGTGACGACAACCGACCATCCATCACGGATCAATCCCTCAACTTCCCTCAGGCGTCCTTCCGGATCGCCAGCGGTCAGTTCCCACTCGGTAGCACCTAGGTCAAACGCGTCGGTGCCATCCGCAAAGGGGGTGAACTCCCACCAGCCGTACCTACCGCGAACCTGATCCTGCAATTCCGCAACGCTGAGGTACGAACTGGCTGACAGATCAATGGGCGAGAGATCGACCGGACGAGCGTTGCCCACCGCAGCGTTATGCCAGGAGGCCACCAGGAACTCCTCGGCGGTGCGAACGAGCTCCTCAGCGCGAGCGCGAACCCTTTCCGGTTCGCAGACCGCGACAAGTGCGCCGGAGGGAAGTAATTCAGTGAACGCGGCCAGGTCATCGACGAGCACCGGCAGCAACGCCTCCATGCCCTCCGTTGCCTGACCCTCGGCAATCCGCCCAGCTAGGTCCGCCAACTCCACGTGTTCAGCAGCTAAGGCTCGCGCCTTTGCCTTGACGTTCTCCGTCAGCAGAAGTTCACGAACCGGACCGGCGACCAATCCGTCAGCACACTCCTCCAACGAGCGCTGATCAGTCACCGCGAAACTTCGGACACTCTCAACCGTGTCATCCCAGAATTCGACGCGCACCGGATGCTCTTCGGTGGGAACGAACACGTCAACGATCCCACCGCGAACCGCGAACTGCCCTCGGCGTTCTACTAGATCCACCCGCTCGTAGCCCAACTCGACTAGTCGACGAGCAACGTCCACAGGTTGGACGACGGTTCCAACGTGAATGCGCACCGGCTGAACGTCGGCGATTGCCAGGCAGATCGGCTGCAGGACTGCGCGGACCGATGCAACGACCACTCGCAGTGGTTTTTCGTCCGAGTCTGGGTGGCGCAAACGTCGCATCACCGCAGTTCGACGGCCGACCGTGTCCAGGGAGGGCGAGAGCCGCTCATGCGGGAGCGTCTCCCAGGACGGGAAGACGGCAATTGACGGTCCGTCAACCAGCGCGCCCAACTCGGCTGCGAGGTCATCGGCTTGTCGTCCGGTGGCCGTGATCACCAGAAGGGGTCGGTCGGCGCCATCCGAACCTGCCAGGAGTGCTGCAGCTAGTGACTGCGCCCCCCGAGGCGCGAGGATCGTTCCATCCGCGCCGGCGCGCGCCTGGTCCAGCATGGTGCTCATTCGAGGTGCAACCGCTCGCACCAGACCGGTCAAGGTCACGACTGGCGGCCCGCGGCAATCGCTTCGGTGAGGGCAACCTGCAGGCTCGGATGGCAGACCAACAGGCTGCTCACATAGGGCGGCATGTGGTTGAACGTGACGGTACTTCCGTCCCAGTGACTGACGCGATAGCCGTAGTGCTGCGCCACACCGTACGGCGCTGCGGCATCCCACTCATAGAACCCCGTGTCGTGCAGATAGATCTCCGCTCGACCAGACAGCAGTTCGTTAACTTTCGCGCCAACTGATCCGACATCGACGATCTCAACTCCGTGATCAGTGACGCCGGATGCCGCAAGGAGTTCACCCAGCTGCGCACTGACCTGACTCAGGCTTGCCGGCGGCCGCGTTCGCGAGGCCACAATGCGAATTGGCCTATCGACGGGTAACGGCGCAGGTGCTGCCGGGTCGTCCAGACCGGTACGGGTCAATCCCTGCGCCGGTAGGGCAACCGTGCAAGCGGTGAGGCGCTGTTCTTTGCCTAGCCAAAGGGCCACGTGCACTGCGAAGTCCGCGCGACCCTGCCCGTACTCCCAGGTGCCGTCCAGCGGATCGATGATCCATACGCGATCGCTGGTCAGCCGCCCTGCATCATCCTTGGCTTCCTCGCTGAGCACGGCATCTGCCGGCCGATTTCGTTCCAGGATCGCCGCGATCAGGTCCTGCGAGCGGGCGTCGGCCAGCGCCCGAAGTTCGTCTGCCCGGGCACGCTCCTGCGTCGGCCCGAATTCAACGCGTAGGTCAAGAAGTGCCTGACCCGCACGCTCGGCGATTACCCGTGACAGTTGGGCGTCATCATGTTCGTGATCGTGCATCGCTGCCTCAGCTCCTGTGCTCATCGCTGCTCATCACTGTGGATCACTGTTGTAAACGTTCTGAGTAGCGGCCAGGCCCTGCAACACCAGCATCTCGACCGCACCAACACTTCGCTCGACCATCGTCTGCGCCTCTGGACGTTGGTCGGAGGTAAATGGCTTCAGCACGAAGTCGGCCGGATCCTGTCGTCCAGGCGGACGCCCGATGCCCAGCCGTATGCGCAGGAAATCGCCGGTACCCAGCGCCGATCGAATACTGCGTAGGCCGTTATGCCCATTGTCTCCGCCACCTGACTTGACGCGAATGCTCCCCAATGGGATGTCCAACTCATCGTGCGCGACGATGAGATTTGACACCGGCACCGAGTAGAAGTCCAACAGGGCTTTGACCGGTCCACCCGATGCATTCATGAAGGACAGTGGCTCGGTTACCACAATCCGTTCACCCGGCAGGCCGCCAATCCGTGTCTCGCAGACCAAGGCCTGCGCCCGCTTGTGACGCGAAAGACTGCCTCCGCAATCGCGGACCACCGCCTCGGCTAGCCAGAAGCCGACATTGTGGCGGGTATTGGCGTACTCCGATCCGGGATTTCCCAGACCGGCGAGCAGCCAGGTCACGCCTCGACGGTCTCCTGTGCCGCAGCGATCCCCGCCTGCACACGCGCATCGGCCTCGGTGCGATCAATCACCACGAGATCGACGTGCTCGAGGTTGCGACGTACCGGATCGCGCTGGATCTCCTGCGCCCGGGTGAGTAGAGACGCTCCATCGATGCTGACGACGAGGACCACGCGTGGATCACGCAGAGCGAGTTCAAGTTCATGGCCCGGCAGGCTGATGTGCTTCAGGTCCTTGCCCTTGCCGTAGACCACGGCCGGGATGCGACCAGCGCGACGCAACCGCCGTGCGGCGCCCTTGCCAAAGTCGGAACGTGCCTCGGCCGCAATTGCGACCTCACCTGCTGTCTTGGACATGGGGCTCCCTTTGCAACTGTCTGGTGTGTGCCAGTAATGCGGCCCCGGCGAACGCGATTGCGTCGATCGTCGTCGATCACGGTGTCGCCACTGGCCGACTTGCGCCAGCGCACCACCCTCGCCGAGGACTGAAGTCTAGGGGGTGGCCGAGGGCTCTAGTGCGACGAGGGCACGCCATTGGCCGGCGGGTCCTCGAACATGCTGGTCACGGATCCATCCGTGAACACCTCCGAGATCGCTTTCGCAAGGATCGGTGCGATCGACAGGATCGTGAGCTTTTCGAATTGGTTGTCGGCGGGAATGGGCAGAGTGTCCGTCACGATGACTTCGGAGATTGCCGATTCCTGGAGGCGCTCACGGGCCGGTGGGGAGAGGATGCCGTGGGTTGCAGCAACGATTACCTGTGCCGCGCCGTTCTCGAAGAGCGTTTCGGATGCCTTCACGATCGTGCCGCCGGTGTCGATCATGTCGTCAACCACAACGCAGACCCGATCTCGAACGTCACCGACAACCTCGAACACGCGAACATGGTTGGGCACGTCCGGATCGCGCCGCTTGTGGATGATGGCCAGCGGCGCGCCGAGTACATCCGTCCAACGCTCGGCAACGCGCACACGACCGGCATCCGGCGACACCACGGTGATACGCGATCGATCGACTCGGCTTGCCACATGCCCGGCCAGCAGCGGAAGAGCGAAGAGATGGTCGACGGGGCCATCGAAGAACCCCTGGATCTGCGAGGTATGCAGATCCACGGTCATCAGGCGATCTGCACCGGCGGTCTTGAACAGATCCGCCATCAGTCGTGCTGAGATCGGCTCACGCCCGCGGTGCTTCTTGTCCTGCCGCGCATACCCATAGAACGGCATGATGACCGTAATCCGCTTGGCTGAAGCGCGCTTGAGCGCGTCAACCATGATGAGTTGTTCCATAATCCAGGTGTTGATCGGGTTCGTGTGACTTTGTAGGACGAAAGCGTCACAGCCACGAACGGACTCCTGGAAGCGGACGAATATCTCGCCGTTGGCAAAGTCGTAGGCCAAGGTCTTGGACAGCGGCACGTCCAACTCATCGGCGACCTGATTGGCTAGCTCCGGATGCGATCGACCGGCGAGCAGCACCAAGCGCTTCTTTGGCAGGACAACCGAGTCAGTCATGCATCCCTCCCAGGTGCGTTCCGTTCGGCCTCCTCGGCCACCTGCGCCGACGTGGTCCCGGCTCGTCGTCTGGCTACCCAGCCGAGCACATTGCGTTGCTTACCCCGGGCCACCGCCATGGCACCCGGTGGCACATCCTCGGTGATGACCGACCCTGCTGCCGTGTAAGCCCCATCGCCAACCTCGACGGGGGCTACCAGCATCGTGTCCGAACCGATCCGCACATGGCGACCGATCACCGTCCGATGCTTGGCGACACCGTCGTAATTGACGAAGACCGTCGCCGCACCGATGTTCGTACCCTCCCCGATCTCCGCGTCACCAACGTAGGAAAGGTGCGGCACCTTGGCATCTGCACCGACAGTCGAGTTTTTGATCTCCACGTAGGCACCCGCCTTGGCCCCATCCCCAAGCTGTGTCCCCGGTCGCAGATAGGTGAACGGTCCAACTGAGCAATCGCTGCCGACCACAGCCAGTTCAGCCCAGGTGTGGATGAGTTCGGAACGCTCACCAACCTCGCAGGAGATCAAGGTGGTCCCAGGTCCCACTTTGGCACCGGTGGCGATAGACGTGGGGCCGCGCAGATGCGTCCCGGGTAGCAGTGTTACGTCGGGTGCAAGGTCGACGTCGACATCGATCCAGGTGCTCGTCGGATCGAGGATCCAGACCCCGGCACGAAGCCAGTCGCCGTTGATGCGATCGCGCAGCAAGGCAGCGGCCTGGGCCAGTTGCGCTCGATCGTTGACACCCATCACCTCGTCGGCATTGGCGGCCTGACTGGCGCGCACGTCGAGTCCGTCCTGGCACATGAGTGCAACTACCTCAGTGAGGTACTCCTCCCCTTGCGCATTGTTGGTGCTGATTCGACCCAACATGCTGCGCAGGGGCTCAGCTTGGAAGACGTACATTCCGGTGTTGATCTCATCCACCGCTGCCTCATCAGCCGTGGCATCGCGATCCTCGACAATGCGTGCCAACGTGCCGTCGGCTGCACGTATGACCCGGCCATACCCACTCGGGTCGCTCAGTCGCACGGTGAGCACGGTCGCCGCTGCAGCCCCGCTCCTGCTCGCGGCATGGTCGGCCATCAAACCCACCAGGGTTGCGTCTGTCAGTAGGGGCGTATCGCCGGAGAGCACGACGATTTCACTGGTAACCAGGTTGCGTTCCGTCATGGTCTCCAGCGCAACACGCAGGGCATGGCCGGTGCCCCGCTGCTCATTCTGCACGACCGGAATTGCCCAGGGCGCTATCTCGGCGAGATGTTCCACGACCTGCTCACGGCCGTGACCGACCACCACGATGAGGTGCTCCGGCTCAAGTGCCGAGGCTGCCTCGATGACATGGCCCAACATCGAGCGCCCAGCGATCGCGTGCAGCACCTTGGGCGTACGTGAACGCATCCGGGTGCCCTCACCAGCGGCCAGGATGACCACGGCGGGCCCGGCTGCCGCACGTGTTGTCACGGCCCGAGCGTAATGAAGGGTCGAGCCTGACCGCGAGCAGGTCAGCGCACCTCAGCTAGACCAGCACGAAGGGGCAGGTGGCAACGGGGCTCGCTGCCATACCCCGATCCAAGGTGACCAGCGGGGCCTGAAGGGCCTCCGCGATAGCGATATAGCCACTGTCGTAGGCCGAATGGTTGTGCATCAGTTCCACTAAGCGGCCTGAAAGCGCCCGAGTCGGCAACCGCATCATTGGCAGCATCGCGACCAGCTTGCTCACACGTTGAGCCTCTCCCACGCTGAGGGCACCCCGACGCATAGCTCGACCGACGGCATTGGCTACCTCAATATCGACATAGTCGGTTGCGACCAACGGAGCATCGTCAAGGAGGAACTTCACGAGTCGTCGACGCTTGGGGGTGTCATCACCCAAAGCGATTTCGACGATCACTGAAGCGTCAACGACCAGGGTCAACAATCAACCGTTCAAGATGTTCCGCGCGCCGTTCACGCTCTTCGTGGAGTTCATGAACGACGTCCTCAGAGTTGACCGGGCGCGAGACACTTCCATGAGCCTGCAGGAGTTCAGCGAACAACTCTTCAATGCTGGATCGTTCACACAGCGCGGTCAACTCCCCACGCAGGAACTGCTGCAATGACTGCCCGCGACGAAGCGCCGCCTCTTTCAGGCGCTGATGGACGTCTGCCGGGATATCCCTGATGAGCATGTCCGTCACGAGCACAACGATAGCAGCGTGATATCACCTAGACCTGAAAGCCCACAAGCTGCCAGTCACGATGTGCTCCCGGGGGTGGGATCGAACCACCGTTGACGGATTCAAAGTCCGCTGTCCTGCCGCTAGACGACCCGGGATTGCGTCCGCCAACCCTAGGCGAAATCCTTGACGACTTCACAATGCTACGTTACCGTAGGTTACGGTGCCGTAAGTTACGGTAACGAAGGTTAGCGAACCGGCACGATGACAGTCAAAGGAGTTGACGATGAGCCTGGCAGAACTAGATCTGGAATTGGGGTTCCCGCCCGAGGGCGAGGTGGACCTGACCCAGGCACCGCCGACGGTCGCCATGAAGATCGCGATCGGCATCTTCATCGTTGCCCCCACGGTTGCCCTACTTGCCACCATCCCCATGGTGTGGGGCGGTTGGCTCAGCTGGGTGGATCTGGGGATCCTGGCGCTGTTTTGGGCAATCACCGGTGTTGGCATCACAGTCGGCTATCACCGCTACTTCACTCATGGATCGTTCAAGGCGGTGCGACCGGTCAAGATCGCATTGGCCATTGCCGGATCGATGGCCCTTCAGGGTTCGCTTGCGCAGTGGGTTGCGGACCATCGCAAGCACCACAAGTTTTCCGACGAGGTCGGTGATCCCCACTCACCTTGGCGCTTCGGCACCTCGCACCGTGCCGTGGCCAAGGGTTTGGTCTATGCGCACGTGACCTGGCTTTTCGACGAGAACCAGAGTTCGATTCGTCAGTACGCCCCCGACATCGCAGACGATCCAGATCTGCGTGCAATCAGCCGCTGGTTTCCGGCAATCGTCACCGCGAGCCTCCTGCTGCCGGCACTCCTTGGCGGTCTGCTTACCTGGTCGTGGGTCGGTGCGCTCACCGCATTCTTCTGGGCGGGCCTGGTTCGCATCGCGGTGGTGCACCACGTCACCTGGTCAATCAACTCGATCTGCCACGTGTACGGCAAGCGCCCATTCAAGGCACGTGACCTATCGAGCAATGTCGCTTGGCTTGCCATTCCTTCCTTCGGTGAGTCCTGGCACAACCTGCACCACTCAGACCCGACCTGCGCACGCCACGGCGTGCTGCGGGGCCAGATCGATCCGAGCGCGCGGATGATTCGGACTCTGGAGGTCCTGAAGCTTGCCTCGGATGTGCGTTGGCCCAAGCCGCAGCGCATCGCTGCGCGGCTGGTCGATCCAGCCATGCGCACACGAGTGCGCGGCTACGTTGAGCCGGAAACCACGTAACGGCAACGCGCGATGGCAAGACGAGACATGGGTAGTCGCGAACTGAGCGACACCAATGAGGTCGAAGTCGACCTCATAGAAACCGCCGACGGGTCACGTCGCGATGCTCGGCGCGCTCCCCGTCGCCGCGACCGAGTACGCATGAGTGGCCAAGAGCGACGCGAGCAACTGCTCGACGTCGGTCGCAAACTCTTTGCCGAAAAGGGCTTCGAGGCGGTGAGCGTCGAAGAGATTGCCTCGAAAGCCGACGTTTCCAAACCGGTCGTCTATGAGCACTTCGGCGGTAAGGAAGGCCTGTACGCAGTCGTGGTCGACCGCGAGATGAACCACCTGCTCAACGCAATCGGCGACGCGCTGACTGCAGGTTCTGCCCGGGAATTATTGGAGCAGGCGGGTATGGCCCTGTTCGACTACATCGACGAGTACCCGGACGGCTTTCGGATCCTGGTGCGCGACTCACCGGTCTCGCAGCAGACAGGCTCATTCGCGAGCCTCATCATTGACGTGGCCGCCCAGGTTGAGCACCTGCTCGCACGCGAATTTCAGGCCCACAAAATCAGTGCTCGGCTGGCACCGATGTACTCACAGATGCTGGTTGGCATGGTGGCACTCACCGGCCAGTGGTGGCTTGACGTTCGCAAGCCGCGCAAGGAGGACGTTGTTGCGCACCTGGTGAACTTGGCCTGGAACGGTCTGGAACACATGGACCCCAAACCCCGGCTCATCACAAACGCTCGTTGACCACCTTCGCACCCGGCACCGGGCCATGGGCTCGTTTCACCGACCGCACCAGCCCGGTCGACATCAACCCAACCGCCAGGTCCAAGGCGCGTTCCTCGTCCGCAACGATGAACGCCAACGTTGGACCAGAGCCGGAGACGATGCCTCCTAGTGCGCCAAGATCGTCGCCGGCCTGCAGCACTTGGCCCAGTTCCGGGCGCAGGCTAAGCGCCGCAGACTGCAGATCATTGGCCAGCGCTCGCCCAACCGCCTGGGCATCCCCGGAGCGCAGGCCCTGCATGAGTGCCTCGGAGACCACGGGGTCATCCACTCGCTCATCCGCGCGAAGTCGATCGCATTCGGCGTAGACCGCAGGCGTCGACAGACCTTCCTCGGCGATGGCTAACACCCAGTGCAGCGTCCCGCGTGCCAACACGTCTGTGAGTTGCTCACCGCGCCCAGTACCAATCGCCGTGCCACCGTGCAGGGCGAACGGCACGTCCGAGCCCAGGGTGGCGGCTAGGCGCGCCAGTTCCGCACGATCCGTCGACAATCGCCAGAGGGCATCGCAGGCAACCAGAGCGGCCGCTGCATCGGCACTTCCACCCGCCATGCCGCCGGCAACCGGAATCCGCTTATGAATCTGCAGGTGTACGTCCGGGTCGACTCCAGAGGCATCCGCCAGCACCTGCGCTGCACGCCATGCCAGGTTGGTGGCATCAGCCGCCACCGATGCTTCCCCGACCATCTCCAGGCTGATTCCTGCGCCAGGTGTAGCCGCTTCAACGATCACGTCGTCGCAGATATTCACCGCGTGGAAGACCGTGACGAGTTCGTGGTACCCATCAGCCCGCAGCGGACCGACGCCGAGCTGAAGATTGATCTTCGCCGGGACACGCACGGTCACGGACTTTGGTTGCACGAAGTCAGGCTATGCGGTCCGCAAGAGCATCAGCGATACGGGCGAAGTCCGACACTCGGAGAGTTTCCGGTCTACGCTCCGGCTCGATCTGCGCCGCCCGCAGCACCGCCGCGCAAGTGCCCGTATCACCAAACAGGCCAGCCAGGCTGGCGCGCAGGGTCTTTCGTCGCTGCATGAACGCCCGATCGATGACCGCAAAGACCTGCTCACGCTTGGCACGGCAGGGTGGCGGTGGCGTACGGGAAAGGCGTACCAGAGCCGAGTCGACATTGGGTACGGGCCAGAACACTTGACGGGAAATCTCACCCGCGTACTCACACGATCCGTACCACTGAAGCTTCACGCTCGGTGCACCATACGTTCGCGATCCAGCTGGCGCGGACAGGCGTTCGGCGACCTCTTTCTGCACCATCACTAAGCAGGCTTGCAGGGAGGGCAATAGCGCAAGCAGATGCAACAGGATAGGTACCGCCACGTTGTAGGGAAGATTCGCAATCAGCGCGGTTGGCGGGGGACTCCAGGTTGTGACATCGGCTTCGGCTAGGCGGAGAGCATCGACCTGCCGAACGTGCAGCTGCCCGGCCACCTTGGGCGCATGCCGAAGCACCGTCGGCTTCAACTGGTTGGCCAGCCGCTCGTCGATCTCAAGGGCCAGCACGCAAGCACCCGCGTCCAACAAGCCGAGGGTCAAACTTCCCAGGCCTGGACCTACTTCGACGACGCAGGTACCGGGCTCCACCTGGGCCACACGAACGATGCGACGCACAGTGTTCGGATCGATCACGAAGTTCTGCCCAAACGCCTTGCTTGGTCGCAGTGCCAAATCATCTGCGATGGCTCTAATCTCGGCCGCGCCAAGGAGGGTGACGTCAGGCACGCTTACCAGGGTCCGAACACTCGCTCGCTGTTCTCCCACAACTGCCTGGCGAACCCCGCCTCCTGACACCCGCGGACATGCGCCATTGCGCGCACGGTGAACGGCATCAGGGTTGACGCATTCGCCTTTCCCCGATTTGGCACCGGTGGCAGGTAGGGGGCGTCTGTTTCCGTCAGCACCAACTCGTCGGGCACTTCCAGGAGGGCAGTTCGCAGGGAGTCCGCGTTGGGATAGGTCACAACTCCAGCGAACGACATGTACCAGCCGTGTTCAGCGCAGATTCGAGCGATCGCTGCATCGCCGGAGAAGCAGTGGAAAACAACCGTGCTCGGCGGACCCTGTTGAAGCAGGATGTCGATGACATCTTCATGCGCATCGCGATCGTGGATGACCAGCGCTTTGCCCAGGCGCTTGGCAAGGTCGATGTGGAAGCGGAAGGAGCGTTGCTGCGCAATATGACCAGGTGCATCTGTGCGGTAGTAGTCCAGCCCCGTTTCGCCGACAGCGTGTACGCGAGGGGCCGAGGCAAGCTGCTCGATCTCGGCCAAGGCAGCGTCCAGCGCGGCCTCACCCTGACGCTCGACGAGTCGCGCCGCATCGTTGGGATGGATGGCTACACCAGCAACGACGGAACTGTGCTTCTGAACGAAGTCCACCGACCAACGCGCCGACGGCAGATCGCAGCCAATCTGCACCACTCGGGTCACGCCGACGGCTGCGGCCTGCTCAAGGGAGGCAACGGCATCGGGTTGGACATCACCGTGCAGGCTGCGATCGTGGACGTCAAGGTGGCAATGTGTATCAACCACTGGGTGGAGCAGCGGCTCAGGCAACTGCGGCGGACCCCCGCGTGCACCAGCCATCTAGGTCTCGTCTTCAAGTCGCGGGAACAGCGCATCACCCTTGGTCACACGCGTACCCGCCGGAAGTTGCCCCCAGATCGCTACCCGGTCGACGGGCTGTTCCCCGATCGGACCAAGGGCGACATCCGCACCAAGTTGCTGCCAGAGCCGTGACATCGTCTCGGGCATAACCGGGTGATAGAGCGTTGCAATTGCCCGAAGCGACTCGCAGGTGGTGGCTAGCACGGTGTCGAGACGGTCTGCCGTGGCGGGATCCTTGGCCAAGACCCAGGGTTCCTGATCGGTGACATAGCCGTTCACCGCTTCGACGAAGCCGCGAACCGCGGCGATTCCGTCTGCGAAGTCAAGCCGCGTCATCGCTTCATCTGCCTGGCTGACCGTGGTCACCAGCAACTCCTGCAAGGCACGTTCTGCCTCACCAATGCTCGGACTGGCCGGCAGCAGTCCCTGCCGATACCGCTCGACCATGGCGGTTGCTCGAGATGCAAGATTGCCCAGACCGTTGGCTAGCTCTGCCGTGTAGCGAGCTGCCATGTCCTCCCAGGAAAACGAGCCGTCCTGACCGAAGGCAATAGCACGCATGAAGTAGTAGCGAAACGCGTCGGCCCCGAAGTGGCTGACGATCTGCTCGGGAGCAATGCCAGTGAGCTTGCTCTTGGACATCTTCTCCCCGCCGACCAAGAGCCAGCCGTGTGCGAACACTGTGCGTGGCAATGCCACGTTCGCGGCGAGCAGCATGGCCGGCCAGTAGACGGCATGGAAGCGGAGGATGTCCTTGCCTACGAGGTGAACATCAGCGGGCCAGGTGTTCGCGAACTGCTGGCCAGCCGGTGAATCTTTGGGCTCCCCGTAGCCCACCGCAGTCGCGTAGTTCAACAGGGCGTCAAACCAGACGTAGACAACCTGCGAGTGGTCCCACGGCAGTGGAATGCCCCAGGAAACACTCGAACGGCTCATCGAGATATCGACGAGCCCCTGGCGAAGGAACGACATGACCTCGTTGTAGGCACTGACCGGTCGCACGGCCTCCGGGTGACGCTCGTAATGCTCGATCAGTTGCGGGCCGAATGCGGAAAGCCTGAAGAACCAGTTCTCTTCCTCAAGATGCTCGACGGGACGTCCATGGATCGGACACAACTGTTCGCCCTCGAACTCGCCTTCGCCCATTACAAGGTCACCGGCAAGCTTGAATTCCTCACAGCCCACGCAGTACGGACCCTCATACGGCGCTGAGTACACGTATCCGTTGTCCTTGAGCACCTGCCAGAAGTGCTGAACACGTTGGACGTGCCGAGACTCCGTGGTCCGAATGAAATCGTCATTTGCTGCGTTGATAGTCCCCAGAACCGGCAGCCAGGCATCCGCGACAAGGCGATCCACCCACTCCTGCGGTTGGACACCACCGCCCGACGCGGCACGTTGCACCTTGGTGCCATGCTCGTCAACCCCGGTCAGGAACCACACCTGTTCACCACGCTGGCGATGCCATCTGGTCAAAACGTCGCCGGCCGTTGTCGTGTAGGCGTGGCCGATATGGGGGGCATCATTCACGTAATAGATCGGTGTCGTGCAGTAGAACGCTTTTGCACCCGACTCGACCATGTGCCGATCCTAGGCGTCCCTTCGGCCGTGATGGCGATGAAGTTAGCCTCGCGCGTCAAGCACCGCTTGGTAGACGACCTTGCGTGGCACGCCCATAGCCTTCGCCACCGCCGTTATCGCCGTGCGTCGATCTATACCCGACGACTCCTGCAAGGAAACGGCTGCGGCAAGATCCACATCTGACCCAGCGTGTGGAGCAGGCGCACCACCGACTACCAGGGTGATTTCCCCGAGCAGGCCACCCAGCGCCCAGCCGTGCAATTGCCCCAGCGTGCCGCGCACAACCTCTTCATGGACTTTCGTCAACTCGCGACAAGCTGCTGCGGGTCGCTGCTCGCCAAGTACTTCGCTCATCGCGGCAAGGGTTGCCGCGGCCCGGTGCGGCGCCTCAAAGAACACCATCGTGCGCGGCTCTTCGGCCAATTCAGTAAGTCGTCGTAGACGCGGACCAGCCTGCCTGGGCAGAAACCCTTCGAAGCAGAAACGGTCGCTCGGCAGCCCGGACACAATCAAGGCAGCGAGCACCGCGGAGGGTCCCGGCAGCACTCGCACCGGAACATCCGCATCAATGGCGGCGCGGACCAGTCGAAATCCAGGATCGCTAATCCCCGGCATTCCAGCATCGGTCAACACCAGGACCGAGGCACCACCCAGAGCCTGCTCGACCAACTCACCTGCCCGCGCACGTTCATTGCCCTCGAAGTACGAGACCAAACGACCAGCGATCCGTATCCCGAGAGCATCGATCAAGTGTCGAACGCGCCGCGTATCCTCCGCAGCCACCACGTCAGCCTCGGAGAGAGCCACTCGCAGCCGATCTGAGGCATCACCCGCATGACCAATCGGTGTTGCCGCCAACGTGATGCACCCAGCCACCAGGTCATCCTCGTCCATCACGGCTGTTGCCGTGTACGTCCTGTAGGGACGTAACTAGAACGCACGCACCGGCCGCACACGTAGGTCCCATTCCTTGCGGTAGTCGTTTATTTCATGCCAGACGAAGCTAATGCCGATTGCGCTGACCTCTCGATATAGGCCCACGGCCTGCGACGAGGTCCAATAACCGGCAGTTCCCAGGCCTCCGACAACATTGCGCTGCCAATACAGCGCCCACAGTTCTTTTGTAGACGGCAGGAACCAGTCATCCTTACCACCGCCACGGTATGCAGCCGCAATACCCGCAGCAGTGTCGTCCCCACAAGCTTCAATGATTATGCGTGTGTTCTCGCGACCCATGCCAATGTCGGAACCAGTTGGTAAGACAGCGGCATAACCAGGCTGCCCCTCCAGGCACCACGACCACTCCGCGTTCGCCCAGCTCGCCCCCGGACCTCCACGCTGCTTGCCCTTCACCTTCCCCGGCGCTTCAAGGTAACGCCCCCACGTCTGACGCGACCCCGCGTCATAAAACACAATCCCCCCACCAGGGCCGGTATCACCGATCTTGCATGGCACCTTCTTGCCATCGCACGTCTTCGCTACGGCAGGTGAAGCTAGCCCAATCGACGCTGCCGCGAACACAACAGTCATCACGACCTTCAGCCACGCCGGCATCTTCGTCCTAACCTGCTGCAAGTGAGATGTAGCGCTCAGCGGTGAGCGCGGACAGGGTAGCGATGGTCATGCGGTCGGCGACGGAAATCGCAGAGCTCACGTCACGTTGCACAACCTTGGTGTACTCCACGTGATAGATCACATTGCCCAGGTGACGCCACACGGTGAGGGAACCACCGGTTCGATCAGGGGTAGCTGCACCGTTTCGCGTTCCCGACGAGACCGAGGTGATAACCAGGGATCGCGACCCGAACAATGCATCTCCGGCGCTTACCGTCTGCCGGACCGCCTGCCTGCCATCAAAGGTGTCATTCGTAGCCGGGTACGGCAGGCTCCAGGACCCGGAGCACTTCCGCGATGCCACGACCAGACTCGCCCATGCCTTGGCGGCATCGGCAGCGCTTGGGAACTGTGAGATTCGCGAGATCATGTTGGAGTAGCCGCCGCTGGGAAAGCGACCAAAGTTAACAAAGCTGTAGGCCGCAAGTTGTGCTTGCGGACCGCGAATCTCGGTCTGTTCGTCGGACTCTTGCAGTGCGCCAGCACCCACGGTACAGATCAATAGGCCCTGCGTGGGTACCGCGGAATTCGTATCAGCCTGCGTCGACTTCCCAAACCAGGCGGGTGCCTCCGTAACACCCGGCAGCACGCTGATCAGTCCTGAACCGTCAAGTTGGCGGTAATGCGCGGGCGCGGCCTGGGCGAATGCACTCGCCACTGAAAGCACCAGTGCTGGGGCCGCAATCCCGGCAGTCACGACAGCAGCAAGTCGACTTCTGCGAGCGTTCCTCATGATCGTCTCCTCTGCCCGTTGTGCTCTGCGTTCACCTTAGGCCTCCTAGCGTCCGAACTTTGCTGGGCAGGCTTCAATCGGGCTTGCCGCCTACGATGACGCGGTGACCAGCGTGGGGGTAGCTTCCACACCGCGCCGAGATCTGGCGACCTTGGCAGCGCGGCTGTACCCGCCGATGCCCAGCAGTGGCGCTCTCGGCTGGCTTGGCCCGATCGTCGTCATGCTCATTGGCGGCTTGCTACGCGTCTGGGATTTGAATACTCCGAACGCGGTTGCCTTCGACGAGACCTACTACCCCAAGGACGCAATCTCCCTGCTGCGCTTCGGCGTGGAGATGCAAATGGTCGACCAGGCCAACGACCTGCTGATCACCGGCACGGATGACTGGTCGTCAATTGCCCTGTTCAAGGCCGATCCCGCTTTTGTCGTGCACCCACCACTGGGGAAATGGATCATCGCCACCGGCATCTGGGCCTTCGGCGTCACACCATTCGGCTGGCGTATTGCGATGGCAATTCTGGGCACGTTGGCAATTCTCATTACTGCGCGGATCACTCGCCGCCTGACTCGCTCAGATCTGATCGGCACCATCGCCGGACTGCTGTTAGCTCTTGATGGCATCCACCTCGTCATGAGTAGAACCGGGTTGCTCGACATGGCACTCGGGTTCTGGGTACTGGTCGCCTTTGGTCTACTGCTGATCGACCGTGACCACGTGCGAAGACGCCTAGTTGAACTCTGCTCCACGGGCGCTTGGTCACCTACCCGCCCCGACTCACCGTGGGGTCCGCCGTTGGGTCTACGACCACTGCGTTGGGCGGCAGCGCTTGCACTCGGACTTGCCTGCTCGGTGAAATGGTCGGGCATCTGGTTTGCACTCGCGTTTGGAATTTTGACCCTGCTCTGGGACGCCAGTGCACGCAAGGTGATCGGTGTTGAGCGCCCCTGGACTGCCACGCTGGTTCGAAGCGCTCCATCCACCGCAGTCATTTTCCTTGTCATCATCATCGTGACCTATGTCAGTTCATGGACTGGCTGGTTTCTCAGCGACAACGGGTACGCCCGCAACTGGGCGGCTACACAGGGCCCCTCGCTAGTTCCGCAGGCCCTTCGGTCCCTATGGCACTACCACGCCGACGCCTGGGGTTTTCACGTCAACCTCAGCTCCCCGCATTCATATGCGAGTAATCCATGGTCTTGGCCTTTGATGACACGACCGACATCGTTCTACTGGGATTCGATCAAGGACGGCAGCAAGGGCTGCCCCACCGACAACTGTGCGGCAGAGGTGCTGGCACTTGGAAACCCCATCATCTGGTGGGCGGCGATCGCCGCACTCGCTTATCAAGTCTGGCGGTGGGCGGCACGCCGCGATTGGCGCTCCGGCGCGGTACTCTGCGGCATCGCTGCTGGCTGGCTGCCCTGGTTCCTCTACCTCAACCGAACGATATTCACGTTCTACACCGTGGTCTACGTGCCATTCGTCGTAATGGCTCTTGCCTTGACGATGGGCGCGCTCCTAGGCCCTGCTGATGCAAGCGCACGCCGACGCGCGATTGGCGCCTGGAGCGCCGGAGTGCTGCTTGTCCTCATCATCTTGGCTTCATGGTGGTTCATGCCTATATGGACGGGCCAAGTCCTGCCCTATCCCCAATGGCAG
>JAGWVT010000094.1 GCA_018970765.1 Actinomycetales bacterium | reverse complement strand
GGCACGCTCAACCTGGAACGTGCAGGCACCCGTGCTCGACCGAGCGCTGCGATACCGGCCGGCTGGGGCATCCACTCCGATTCGCCAGCGACCGTCACCAAACCGCGGCGCGCCGCCGTTAGCAGCGTCCGCTGCCGCCATGCGTTCCCCAGTCAATTGGGGAAATCCCTGCCAGAGATAGCACCCCTCAGACTGAAACAGATCACCGTCGCCGACCCAGATCGCCGCGGGACCCGGCCCTGCATAGTCGCCTTCCTCGATCAGTGTGCCTGTTGCGTAGTCCACGATGCGCCAGTGGCAGCGGGTAACAGCTGTAGGTGTCAGGTACAGCGCTGGAGGAAAGTCTGATCCGATGAGCCAGGAGCCGTCGATGATGGTTGCCCGGTCAGGGTGCGCTGGACCGCGCAGCGGGAGCTGTGTGGGGCCCGCGCCCGGCGCATGAAGCATGGGTTCTCGTAATTCAGATGGCGCTGATGAAGTTGTGGGGGGACTCGGGGATTCTGAGAGTTCTGAGGTGCTCACGCCTGTGCACGCAGTGACCACGACCAAGATGGCGAACAAAGCGCTCGGAGCGAGGCGGTGGAACGGGTCAGGCAGGCCCATCGGGTCATGCTAGGGGGAATCGCACGAGTGACGGTTTGCGAGCAGTACCCCATATAAGCGTGCCATGATTCTGCTACGGTTCTAGCGGTGTCCTGGCACGACGGGCGTTGTCACCGGGCCCCTGCGCCGTCGACGAGTAGGAACGAGTCATGAGTCTTTCAAATTCCGGAGAGTCGAGCACCTGGGTTATCGCCGATCGTTTGCCGCAGAATCCCTGGTGGCGCTTGATCAGCATCATCGGCGGCGCGGCTCTTGTTTCCATCGGCGCTCAGGTCACCACGCCGAGTGGTGGAGACGTGCCTGGAACGCTACAGACGTTTGCAGTTCTGCTGGTGGGAGCCATTCTGGGGCCCTGGATGGGCACGGCCTCGGTGCTGCTCTATGTGCTCCTTGGAGCGGCCGGTGCACCGATCTTTGCCAATGGCACGAGCGGTTTCGGCGGCCCCACATCTGGTTACTTCATCGGGTTCGTGCTGGCGGCGTTGGTCGTGGGATTCGTCAGTCAGCGCTCCTGCGGCTTGATACCAAGCCGAGCCCTTCCACGCCTGCTCTTCGGGATGCTGGGCGGGCTCGTCGCCATCTATGTTGCTGGCCTTGCATGGTTGATCCTGCACGTCGGTCTGTCATTTGGCGGCGCCTTTGACGCCGGGTTTAGTCCCTTCATTGTTGGTGATCTACTGGAGGCAGCCCTTGCGACGGCTGCCGTATCAATCGCAGCTGCTTCGCTGCGCCCGACTCGTTGACTGGCGACCGAATGGCGCCGGCGAAATGGCCGAAATGTCAGGATAGGGTTCGGACATGAGCAACCTTTCGCGTCGCACATTCATCGTCGGAATAGCCGGAGGCACCGGTGCGGTGGCGCTTGCCGGATGCGCCGCGAGCTCACAGACCGCTCCGGTGTCTTCAGCGGCAGGAGAATCCACTACTCCCAGTGCGGCAGCACGCGAAGTTCGCAAGATGACGCCGCCAAGGCTCGACAGTGCGTACCTCGGAAAGCAAGTTCACTGCTACCGACCCATGCGTCGTGGCGCTCCATCACTAACCGTCGAGGTGGATGGCAAGCAGGTCATCGCACACAACTACGGCCACGGAGGCAGCGGTTGGACGTTGGCTCCAGGTTCTGCGGCATACGTGGTGGACACCGCTGAACAGACCGATCAGGTGAGCCAGATGCCGAAGGATGCACCAATCACTGTCGTTGGTGCCGGGGTCATCGGCCTGTTCACCGCTTATGAACTCGTCAAGCGCGGCTACACCAACGTGACCGTTGTTGCTGAGCAATTCGAGGGCCTCACGTCGCACAATGCCGGCGGCTTGCTGGCTCCAGTCTCGATGGACAATGAGCCTGAGATGCAGAAAATAATCGACAAGATCGGCGTTGATGCGTACAAGTTCTACGCCTCGGTCGCAAAGGGAACAAACCCGGACTTCGCGAAAGGTGCGGTTATTGTGCCGGCCTACTTCGACAGTCGCGAAGATTCTGGATTGGAGCCCTACGTCGGTGAGGTGATGGAACCCGCCAAGGACGTTACGTTGGACTTTGGCAATGGCACGACCCGCGACATGGTGGTCTATGACGATGGAATTTTCATGGATCCGGGCGGGATGATGGCATCACTGCGTGACTATTTGGAAAGCAAGGTTAAGTTTGAGCAGCGCAAGGTGACTGACTTCGCAGATCTGCCATCCACGCTGATTTTTGACTGCACTGGGCTGGGTGCGCGGGAACTCGAAGGCGATTCCGAGATGGTCTCCGTTCAGGGCCACCTGATCATGCTCAAGGATCAGGTTCCAGCCGACCTGCAGTCGATGATTCTCGTCTACTACCCCAAAGGCAAGACTGCCTCCGGCCAAGTGGTCAAGCGGTCCTTTTATCTATTTCCCAAGCAGTTGCCGGGCAGTGGCCCAAACGACATTGGCGTCGTGGGCGGAACGTTCATCGAAGGTGCCACTCCGGAAACCCCCAATGACGAAGAGTTCGCCATCATGATCGAGGGCGCAAAGCGCTTCTACGGCATCAATTGATAGATCATGGACGCTCTACCCGGTGGGTGCGTCCATGATCTCTAGGCGCCACTGCTTCCAACCGCAGCAGTCATCGACGCGATAGATATCCACGTCGAAGCGACCGTCCGAAGTGGTGCCCCGTTTGTGAATCCCCTTGTCTTCTTGGCTGAAGACGACACCCTGCTCGTAGTTGCCCTGCACTAGTTGCTTGGCTCCCGCCCACGGCTGTCCAATCCCTGGATTCTCCGCGTAGATGTGTAGCTTCGTTCCCTGGTTGGTCGCGCGAAGATCAGTGTCGTGATCTCCTTCAACATAGCCTGCCTGGCAGTAGTCCCCACCTGGACTCAGTGAGGTGTTGGCACTCTTTTCCTTGAACACCAACGGCTCAATGTCGAAGGTCTGACTGGAGCGGTTGATCAAGCAGACGCGGCTACCGTCCGCGAAAAGTGCGTCGGGGGAGGCACTGCCCGGTACAGATTGCGACGCGGCAGGTCCGATGGATGCGGTCGCCTCAGCGGCCTCCCGATCTCCACTGGTACAGCCTGCCGCGAACGTCACGACGAGCAATGCCGCCGCGACCGCCAACAGGCGTCCAGATCGATGACCGGCCGTTCCATCACATCTCGAAAAAGTCACGACCACTCCATACCTGGTTTCCCCGCTCGTATCAGACAGGCAGTGTAGGGGTACTGCCGCGGGGTCCGTCTTGCGGTGTGCTGGGTCTTGATCGGTGGTACCTTCCCTCATGACTTCTTCAGGGTGCAGCATGAATTGCCTGCAACGCCTGACTCGTCCATTCGTGATGGTCTTCAGCCTTGCACTGATCACGTCGTTAGCTGGGTGCGCGACCGATGCCCGTCAAGCTGGGAATCTCGGCACGCGAGTGTGCATCATCAACAATTCATCACAGACGCCAACAATCACTTGGCAGAAGATGGATACCGCCACGTTCCAAGGTCCGCTTGGCCAAGGGGCGCAAGCCTGCGCGGAGGGCACTTTCTTCGTTGGTGATGATGTGACGGGCACGATCGCTCTGAATGCACCGATTGCAACCATGTTGCTCAGCGCAAGCAACCCGTGGGCCGGACCGCCCGGCGCCTGGCTGCGTCAACACAGCGGCACGTCGACTAGCGGCGAGTGCGCTGGAGGTTCCATGAACGTCAACGACTGGAACATGTGGGATGACTCTGTCGTGAACTACACCGTCGCGCGCCTCAACGATGATCAGTGGAAGGAATTCACGGTTACGTTGACAGACTCAGAGAAACCCTCCAGTGATCGGCAGTCGAAAGACTGTTTTCCCGGTAGCGACCCTCTGTAGTCATCAAATCGCGCTGCGGGCCTTTCGGGGGATTCCCTCCTTCCAATCCTGAGTAACGTGTCAGACTTGCATCGTGCGTCGTTTCGTGTGCCTGATCGTCAGTGCGGTGCTGGGCTTGGGATTTGTTGGGGCTGCGACGGCCTGCAGCACCGCGGCATCGCTAGTTGCCTCATCCGACCTGCGTGAACCGGTCGAACGTGATGGGGGCAGCGAAATCACGATTCCTGCGCTGTGGGCTGACGATCAATCGGGTACCAGTGGTACTGAGCCGGCACGAATCTGGGCAACGCAGGATGGCTCGGCCCAGTTCACGATTGACCTTGCTGATATTGAAGCGGAAGGTGCGGGTCCGCAGTGGACCGCGGCCTCTGCAGCCGCGGCCGCGGTGGGGTCAATGGCTAGCGGCATCAACCCTGGAAAGGTAGACGTCGACTTCGGCGTCTCCGGACCCATTGACGGCCCGTCGGCGGGGGGAATTCTGACCGTTGGAGTGATTGCCGCGCTCCTGGGTGCACCCATTCGCGGTGATATGACGATGACCGGAACCATCAGCCCAGATGGATCCATCGGGCCGGTCGGTGGCATCGACTTGAAACTGCGTGCTGCGGCGGATCAGGGCTACCGCACGGTGCTGTTGCCGATTGCCAACATGACAGTCCGTAATCGCGATACGAATGTGGCGGAGTCCGCGGTGGCGATGGGGCAGAGCCTGGGCCTTGAGGTCATTCCGGTCGGCAACGTCCAGCAGGCGTTCAGTTTGTTCACCGATAATAAATACGCCTACCCGCCGGCACCAGCCTTCGTACTCCCTGCCTCGGTCCAGCAGGTTGCCCAGACACAAACCAATGACCTGCTGACGTTGGTCGCAGACCGTCTGGCACAACTGCCTCCTGGACCGCAGACGGGTCCAGCGTCTGAACTCCTGGCAATGGCGCAGGATGCCGCAAGCAAAGGCGAGACAGCAACGGCCTATGGCGTCGGCATGCAGGCCTTGAACATGGCCAATCGCGAAGTGGCCTCCGCAACGGCGCAGACGGAAATCGCCAGAGCTGGTAGCGCAGAAGCGACGAAGTGGCTGAACTCGTGGGTGCAGGATGCGCAGGCACGTAACGAGAAGCGCCTTTCAGAGGGCACCAAACTTGGCGCCAGCCTTGGCTACGAACAGCAGATGACGCTGCCGAATGCATTGAGTTGGCTGGTCTACAACGCCGCAATTCTGCAAGTTGTGCAGGATCAACTCGACGCCGGATCTCTGGATGAGGCGCGTATCGATCGCTTTGCACGTGTGTTGGCTGATGTCGATGCGGCCATTGATGTCTACTACCCCAACCAACTGGCGATCATCCAGGCTGCACCAGCGAGGCCTTCGCCGGGTAGCGAGGTTATGGCCGTATACCTGGCTGAGTACACCACGTTCCTCGTACGTGCTGGTCAGGCTCAGCAGAACTACATGCAGCAGGTCGTTATGCGAGGTCAAGATCCCGCTAGCCTGGTTCAGCAGAACGATGTTGGACTCTTGCTGCCCACGGTCTTAGACCTCAGTTCTTCGGTTTCCACAATTCCGCTGAGTCCTGACTCCATCACCGATGAGATGCGGCAGGCCACGACGGCGATCACGTACTACATCGCGACAACTTCACTCATTGCGGCAATTCAGGACTTTGGCACCGATCAGTTCGGCATCGGAGCCGATCCCACTCAGGTCGCGCAGCCAGAGGTTATGCAAGCCTCCGTGACCACGGCAAAACTCGCCGTCGACGAGGTTTCGGCACTGCTGGGGCAGCGCGGTCTGGATGCGAGTTTGCCGACTTGGGCGGCCAACTACGGCACCGCGGCTGTTGATTCGCTCGGTAACACGCCGCAACTTGCGGCGGCGAAGGTTCTGGCTCTCAACGAGCTGTACTTCGATGCCATCACCGTCTTCATGCTGCAGTCGGGTCCACTGTCGTAGGCACTGCGTCGATTGAGTACTGCTCCTGAAAGAAATTCGCAAGAAATTTGGTGGGCGGGGTCCTCAATCCGCCTAAAGTGACTTCTGTCTGGTCTAACACTCCCGGGGGCTATATGGTGGGACAGTTCTTTGGAGTATGAGATGGATCAATCCACGTCGTTCACCGATTCTGATGACAGGCACTCAAAAAAAATGTGGCACTCGTTTGGATCGTTGAGTGTCAATCGCATCATGAGACAGGTGCGCTGGGGTGATCGTGTACTGCACTTGACACCGTCCGAGTACCGGCTAATTTCGACATTGGCCGCCCACCCGCATCGGGCCTTCAGAAGTCGTGAGCTCCTGGAAGCCATGTGGGAATCCGAGTGGCAGACTGACACCGCACCCTTGCA
>JAGWVT010000093.1 GCA_018970765.1 Actinomycetales bacterium | reverse complement strand
CTGCCCCAGATTCATACATCCGGCACTGCGCCAGATGGAATCCATCAACAACGTTTCCTCGAAGGCCCGCCGCCTTAACAGCGCGCATCAGACCGACGTCTTCGAGCACGTTGTCTCGCACTGCAGTATGGCCACCGATCCGGCGATACGCCGACGCATCGAACACCATGCACTGCCCGTTGGCGGCCGCTAGTGATTGACGACGTGAAGTTTCTGCCTGGCGTAGGGGAAGTGTGCTCAGCCATGACCAGGCCAGCAGCGGTTGGACTATGCGCTCCGGAACAGTTTGGGCGATTTGCCTGGGGTAAGGGGAGACCAAGGCCAGTCCACTGCTGCGCAGGAGTTGCACGGCTGCGCCAATTGCCCAAGGTGCCAAGACCACATCGGCATCGATGAAGATCAACACTGACCCTGATGCATGGTCGGCCAAGCGCTGGCAGGCCCAAGGCTTACCCAGCCAACCGGCCGGAGGATCGCCGTCGCCGTGCAACACCGTTAATCGGGGATCTTCGAATGATTGCAGTACCTGTGCCGTGCCGTCTGTTGATCCATCATTGAGCACGATCACCTCAAGGTTGGGCACCCCAACCTGCGCCAGCACACTTTTCAGGCTGGCGCCAATGCGCGCTGCCTCATTGCGAGCGGGGATCAGCACGCTAATCTGCTCGGCGCTTGCCGCCGGAACAGGCCGACGCAGGTATCGCTGATTCACAAGCGCGTGCAGGGCTAGTGCTGCCGCACTCACTGAGGCAATGCTGGTGACGGTGCGCCCCAGGTCAACCCTGGAGCGTGCGAAGGTCACCACTGCGGTTGCGACCAGATGCGATACCAGAACGGAATCATCACCGCTCCCATGCACGCACCTCCCCACAGGGCAACGCCCGGTCGGTCGAAGAAGACCAGGTTCGCGAACACGTTTGAAACGAAGATCCAACTGAGCATGAACCGTGGGGCACCATCACGCGCCACCGTTTGCGGAAGAAAGGAAAGCAGCAGCATGAGAACAAACGATGCTAGGAACCAGCCGAGGAAGTTCTGTAGTGGAATGTCGGGGATGCCGGGCAATGTGTAGGTAACCAGTCGCCAGGTCCAGTAGGACTCGCCCACCATCTGCGGATCCAGAAATAAGTCCCAGGAGGCCAGCAGGAACCCGCCGACTAGCGCAACTGCCAACTCTGTGCGCACCAGACGTTGCACGGCGAGCAGGCACGGATACGCCATCATTGACCAGGCAAGCGGGATCACCAGCGGTACACCAAGTAACTGCGGCCCAAGCAGGCTTGCGTAGATGTAGTCGCCAAAGGGGAATTGCGTGCGCGTCCCGAGAAACTCGATACCCCAACCAAAGCCCAGGGTGATGATGAGGTACACGCCAGTCCAGCCCGCACCGCGATGAATAAGAGCGTGACTGACCGTGCTGAGAAAGAAGGTGATGACCGTTGCGATCGTGAGAATTAGGCGGTCAGCTGGGCCGGCCAGAACCCAAAGGATCTGGCCGAGCACGGTTAGGCCGGCGAAGATGAACGGCAGTGTCCAGACCCAGCCACGGCGGCCTTCACCGGAATCTCGGCGCGGACCGGCATAGATCCGCTCGCTCACCCTCAGCAGTCTACGAGCCGGTTAGCCTCGCGTCATGAGTGGCGATGTGACCCATTGGCAGGGTATTTACCAGAGCAAAGCCCTGGACGACGTCAGTTGGTTTGAGGACGAGCCAACGATGTCACTGCAACTCATCGACGAATTTGCCGGCAAACCAGGTCCCGCTGTTGATGTCGGTGTGGGTCGATCCCGGTTGGCCATTCGACTCCTGGATCGAGGCTGGCACCCGGTTGTCGCCTTGGATGTCTCTAACGCTGCACTGGCTCATATCGCTGAGATTGCCCAGCCAACCGTCGACCTACAGCTCATCGCCTGCGACATCCTGCAGTGGCAGCCGCAGGATCGCGTGACGCTGTGGCACGACCGCGCGGTCTTTCACTTCCTCACCGACCAGCAGGACCAGATTCAGTACGTCGAGTTGGCGATGAGCACGGTCAGCCCAGGAGGCACCCTGGTCTTGGGTTGCTTCGCCGTTGATGGCCCGACGCAATGTTCAGGTCTTGATGTCTGCCGTTTCCAGCCCGGCGATCTCGCCGCACTCTTCAGCGCCGGCTTTTCCCTGCTTGCGTCCGCGCAGCAGGACCACCGCACGCCGTGGGGCTCCAGTCAGGCCTTCACCTGGGTTGTCTTGCGCCGACACGGTTAAGACTCGTCAGATTGGTCAAGCGGCGCCCGCGGTTGGCGTGCCCGCAGGCATGCGACGCAGCGAGGTGCGAAACCCACGGGCGGCCGCAGCGCCAACGGGGCGAGCCAGGAATTGCGGGAGCCAGGGAACGCGGATGTCTTCGATCCAATCCACCAGGCAGCTATTCGCACCTGTGGCGACAACCTGCAACGACACCTCACCGGTCAGGATGGGACCGATCTTGATCACCTTGACGGACATCTGGCCACGATCCAGTTCGGTGACCTCCATCCGATCGGGCAACGCCAAGGGCCCAAGGCCTGTTGTGGCGACGAAACGGGTGCCCACGCCGCCATCGCCCTGCAGGATCTCCACACGAGTCAGCGGAACCCAGTCGGCATGGCCGGGCCAATCAATGAGTGACGCATATGCGGCGTCAGCCGAAAATGGCAGTTCCTCGCGAACCGAAAATCGCACCCGTGTCACGGACTCACCTCGCTGATCGATGTGCCAACTTGTTCAATCTCTCATGAATCCTGTGAATCTGCTCGTGGGGTAGACATGTGCCATGACAATTCGTGTGTACGGAGCTGACTGGTGTGGCGACTGCCGCCGAACAAAGGCACAGTTGAATGCCCTCGGCGTGGCGTACGAGTACCTCGACGTTGAGCACGACGATGAACTCCGCGATGAGGCCATCGCCATAGCCGGACGACAGTCGATACCGGTTGTCGTCTTACCCGATGGCAGCCACCTCGTTGAGCCATCGAATCCGGACCTTGAAGCCCGACTCAGGGGCTTGAACGTCATCGCCTGATTTCACCGGTCGCCCACACCTCGTCACAGCGCGAGAGCGTGACATCGACCATGGTGCGGCAACGCCCCTGGCTACTGCCATACAGGGGTGATGCCAGAAAAGCTCAGGTGGACGAGTGCGGCAGTGCGAGCGGTGTCACGACGCTGCGTACGGGTGAGCCACCAGACTCAGCCGCCAAGGTCTGGGAGTTCCCCGCGAATCTTGTTTGTGCGCGCTGTACGTAGGTGGGCAAGAGCGGACGTCGACTATGTGTCGGCTGATGTGCAGCATGCAGTGTCGTTGCTAGCGGCGAGCAGGGTCAGCGACGCGCTAGCGGGACGGGCATCTGCTGGGTTGTCGTCCTTGACCACGTAAACCTCCCAAGGTGCGCCAGCCGGATCATGGACCCAGACCTTGTCCTGTAGGGCGTAGCAGCAGGTCGTGTCAGCCTCGTCGAACGTCGCTAGGCCAGCCGCGGTGAACCGGTTGGCGGCCTGCGTCACCTCCTCGCCGGAGAAGACCTCCACGCCTAGGTGGTTGAGCGCGCCCGCAGCGCCACTGCCCCGGTCGGTTTCCGGGACCTCAATGAGCACCAGTTTCAGTGGTGGGTTCTCGATTGCAAAGTTGGCATAGCCGGGGCGCCGCTTGTGCGGGATGGTGTCGAACATTGCCGAGTAGAACGCGACGCTCGCCTCCAGATCGGACACGTTCAGGGCCAACTGCACTCGAGACATGACAACCTCCTCATCGACAAGCACCTTGCAGGACGGTAACATCCTTATTGACGGTTGTCGATACAAACGGGAGGTTGTAGTGGCGACGAAGCAACGTCTGCCAGCGGTCGGTGCCACTAGCCCCGCCTGCTGCCCGTCTGGCCTGGCCGAGCCGATCGATCGGGTAACTGCGACCGAGTTGGCTCGACTGCTGAAAGCTGTCGCAGACCCAGCCCGGCTGCAACTGCTGTCGCTACTTCGATCGCAGGAGAGCAGTGAGGCGTGTGTGTGTGACCTGACTCAGCCGCTGGGGCTTTCACAGCCGACCGTGTCGCACCACCTCAAGGTCCTCGTCGATGCGGGCATTTTGAGGCGGGAAAAGCGCGGCTACTGGACTTGGTATTCGATCGTGCCGAGGCGGCTGAATGAGCTCGCCTCGGTATTGACGTAGGAAGCGGCGGTCGTCAGGCGCCGACCTCAGCGGCCTCGCCGACGGTGATGCGGAGCAACTCGTCGTAGCTCGTCGGGAACACGTAGTGGGGGTGTCCGCCGGCCGCCCACACTTCGTCGTACTGCGCCAGCGCAATGTCAACGATCGTGCGCAGCGGCGCAGGGTGCCCGACGGGGGCAACCCCGCCAATGGCAAATCCGGTCGCATCTCGGACTTGATCGGCTGAGGCCTTGTCGATTGTGGTAACACCGAGGACCGAGGCGAGCCGTTCGGTGTCGACTCGATGGGCACCTGAGGCGATCACCAGGACAGGATCTCCGTCCGCGAGAAACACCAGGGAACTGGCGATTTGGCCGACCGTGATGCCTAGCGCGGCGGCTGCCTCCTTCGCGGTGCGCGCGCTGTCGTCGAGCCCACGCACTTCACCGACTGCTCCGCGCAGTCGCAACTGCTCGCAGACTCGCTCAACGGACGCTGGCCGGGCGGCAGATTCGGTCATAGACGCAGATTAGTCGGACGGTTGGCCAGCAAGGACAGGTTGGAATAGGGCGCTGGGTGTCCGTGTTAATACCCCTAGGGGTATAGTGCATTGAGACTTTGGAGGCAGTCATGGCAACTGTGCAACTCACCGAGGCAACCTTTGCCGCGTCCGTCAAGGAAGGCATCACGCTGGTTGATTTCTGGGCGGCCTGGTGTGGTCCTTGCCGGATGTTCGCACCAATCTTTGAGGCAGCCGCGGAGCGTCACCCGGATGTCACGTTCGGCAAGGTTGATACCGAGGCTGAACGAGAGCTCGCAGGGGCCGCGAATATCACGTCAATCCCGACCTTGATGGCATTCCGCGATGGCATTCTGGTATTCCAACAGGCCCGCGCACTTCCCGCGCAGGCGCTGGATCAAGTCATCGAGGCAGTCAAAGCGCTCGATATGGACGAGGTACGAGCGTCGCTAGTGACGTCAACGGAGGTGCGGTAGCCATGCGTGGGGTGAAGAGTCTCGGTCTGGTGACAGTTGCAGCGGCAATTGCTCTCGCGGGGGTGTTGAGCGGCTGTGCGACGTCGACCTCTGCGGCATCCGGGGTCAGTGAAGTGGACGCCCGAGGATTCTTAGCCGCTGCGGCAGAACCGGGCGTGGTCATCGTCGATGTGCGATCGCCGCAGGAATATGCGGAGGGTCATCTGCCTGGTGCGGTAAATATCAGTGTTGAGGCGCCAGACTTCGCGGACCGTATCGCCGAGTTGGACCCAACTGCCCAGACGCTGGTCTATTGCCGTAGCGGAAGGCGCTCATCCATCGCCGCGGATCTGATGGTCCAGGCAGGGTTCACCAATGTTGTGAACTTCTCCAGTGGTGGGGCTGCCGATCTGGCGCAGGCGGGAGCAGCGCTGACTGCTGGGTAGTGCCAATGCGTTCGTAGTCGTAGCGCCCCGCGGGAGTGGAATGGTGTTACGCCAGGGACATAAAGAGTTTCTCAAGTTGAGCGCTGGTGACCTCTTCGCTCTCACCGTCGTTGACGCATTGACGGATCCCGTTGGCGATGAGTTTGAAGCCGGCGCGATCGACGGCTTTCGCTGCGGCGGACAGTTGCGTGACGATCTCGATGCAGGACCGCTCATCTTCGATCATGGCGATCACGCCATCAATCTGACCGCGGGCCCGGCGCAGGCGCGTGAGGACGTCGGAGCGAACTTCGTCATCGATCTGCATGCTGCATAGTAGCCCGAATTTCGGTACCCCGGTGGGTATGTTGCCTTACGTTGAAGACCGATGCGCTGGCGTGCCCAGGTCCCCGCTGCGGTGCACCACGGCGAAGCGGGCGAATAGTTCCTCGGCGTACCAGCCGGTTTGTTTCGTGCGCTCGATGACCGCTTGGTGGGGTGCACTGCGATAGGCGAAGGCTCGGATGTCGTTATTGCTTCGCCAGAGCGAGAACGTGCCCTGCAGGCCGATGGGCGCTTCACCGATGCCGATGGCCCCAAGCAGTCCTGGCTGAGCGTGCAGGCTGGCGGTGACGGCAGGCACCGACGACCAGAAGTGGCGGCTGGAGCGCGTCTTGATGCGCGCCCTGGTCAGTGCCGCGACTTCGCCATCCCACCGTTCGGTGACGGGGGTGCCGAATGGCTCTTGTCGGGACCACTGACCATGGGTAGCAATCGGGCGCATTAGCGCAGTGAACGTGCTCAGGGCGCGGCGTT
>JAGWVT010000002.1 GCA_018970765.1 Actinomycetales bacterium | reverse complement strand
GCACCCTGGGAACGTAGCTTTAATGGAAATGGTTGTCAATGTCGCTTGGTATCAGCCTAGGAGCGCGCTGCCCCAGTAGTCGCCAGGCCCGCGCACCCCTGCCGGCACTGCGAACGAGGCGCTCGCCGTGTGCTGCACATATTCATTCATGAGATCGATGGCAGCCAGCCGACGCTGCAGGGGGATGAACTGCCGGCCGATATCCCGCTGGTACGCCATGAAGAACAGGCCCATATCCGGCACACCCTTGGCGTCCAGGGGATCGGCGTAGCTGAAGGCCCGCCGCAGGATACGAATGCCGCCATTGTTGGCCGGGCTGGCCGCCGCCATGTGCGAATCAGGATCGATGAGGGGTTTCCCATCGGTACCAGTGGCATGAAAGTTAGGTGTGGTGAATTCGCTCCCGCCCGACAAGGGGGCACCGTCGCCCTTGCGCCGTCCAAAGACCCGCTCCTGCTCGGCCAGCGGCTCCTCATCCCAGGTTGTGGTCAGCATCCGAATGCGCCGGACGGTGAGGTAACTGCCTCCAGCCATCCATGGGGCGCCATCGGCGGCTTGCGCCCACACATGCTGGTCCATCAACGCGTTGTCTTGCGTGGAGATGTTATTGGTTCCATCGCGAAAGCCGAAGAGATTTCGAGGCGTCGTGGTGACGCTGGACAGAACGGCGCTGCGGTTAAAGCCAAGTTGGGTCCACTGCAGGGATGCTCGTTCACCGGCGACGCGTTGTAGTGAGCGCACGGCGTGCTGGGCAACCTGCGGGTCGTCTGCGCAGGCCTGGATGCACAGATCGCCACCCACCCGCCGGGGATCCAAAGCATCGCCGGTGAAGGCAGGGATCGCAGCCAGCGCGCTGGGGTGCTGGGCGGCGATCCCGTAGCGATCTCGACCGCGTGCGTCGCGAAAAAGTGTTGGCCCAAAGCCGACGGTGATCGTCAGGGCGGCGGCGGGCAGATCAAGGGCCTCCCCGGTATCGGTGGGCACGGCATCCGCTCCGGTGGTGGCTCGGCCGATCGGTAGGCCGCTGGTCATTGCCGATGCTGCTGCGGTCCAGTCCTGCAGGAGCGTTCGAAGGGCGGCGCGGCCCTCCACTGTGAGGTTGAAGGACGCGAAGGCTAGGTGGCTCTGCGGTGCGTCTGCGATGCCGGACTGATGGGGCCCGAAGAACGCCCGGGTTGGGGAACCAGGCGAGAAGTCGGGGCGTGGACGATCGTCGTGGCCGTGTCGACGCTCACCGGCACTGGCCGTGCTCGCCACGGCCGTGGCAGCCGCTGCAGCCCCGGTCACCCCTAGCGCTGCCAAGAGGCTGCGACGAGACAGCCGTGTGTTCGGTACCTCCGAGAGACTTCCCTTGATCTGCATGACTCCTCCTAGCGGTAGGGGGCGTCCGTCACGCCCTGACGGGACGATCGCCTGCCACGCTGTGAATTGAGGCTGGCGTACCTGCGAGCAGGCTGTGAACTCTGGAAGGCCACCTGCCATGAAGTACCGTGCCCTTGATGGCTCGCTATATCCGTCTGCCCTGCTGGTGTGGTTCGCGGTCCTATGAGGACCGCGAAGTCGATGGTCGTCCGGAGCCTTTCTGTGCTGGGTGCGGGCGTCGGCTGGCCGTAGACGAACGCGTCAGCCTGAAGACCAAGGTGCTGCTGTGGTCGATCGGGGTGCTGGTGGGTGCCGCGGCGATCGCGGTAACCGCAGCACTTGCTCCCTGGTGGTGGACCGTCGGTGTGTCGGTGGCAATCGGTGCTGTCGTCGTGGTCTTCGTCATCTCACAGGTCATGTGATGGCGCCCGCTGGTCGAGTTGGGGCTGGCCTCGCCTGGCTGAGTCGCGCCGGGTACCTGCGCTTGGCACTACTGACTGCTGCTGCCGCCACTGTTGCCACAGTGGTCGGCTCCATGGTGCCGTGGATCGACCCGGTGCCAGCAGCGATTACCGCAGTGGTCACCACGCGGCCCACGTTCCATCACGCGGCCAAAGAATCCCTGTACCAGGTCCTCGGGGTTGTCACCGGCGCCCTCGTTGCCTTCGGGGCTGTCTCGCTGATCGGTCCAGGGCCAGCAACGATTGCCGTCCTGGTTCTGGCGAGTTTCGCAATCATTCGCCTGCTTCGGATCGCCGATCCTTCGACGGCCCCTTATGCGGCGATGTCGGTCAGCGTCACCGTCATTCTGGTTGTTGGTGCGCATATGAGTCCAGAAGGCGCCCTAGAGCGGTTTGCGGGTGTGGTGCTCGGGGGACTTTGCGCATTAGTCGCGTCCTACTTCACTACGCGCGGTGTCCCTGCTAGTCGGATCGCGGAGGAACTCGACACAATCCAAGAGGATCTGGCGGAACTCCTTGGCGAGATCGCGCAGGGCGTTCGTCATGTACCCACTGCGGATCAGACCCGCGGTTGGTTGGATCGAGCCGCAGCGGCCCGCGATGCGACCTTGAAGGCGGCGGTCGACGTCGAGGATATGCGCCAGCATCGGTACTGGTCTCCAGCCATCGGTAAGGACGACGTGCGCGTGGTTGAACGTCAACTGGCCGCCACGCAGGTGATGTCAGCGCGAGTGCTGGCGATCGCTGCCGATCTCAATCACATTGCGACGAGCCCGCAATCTCCAGTCACGCCGGGGGAGCTCAGTCCCCTTGCTTCGGTGTTCGAAGCGGCGGCAGCAAGCATCGTGGAACCGGGGGGCACCGGCTCCAGCGGCGCCACCGGCGTGCAACAGGCCATTCGTTCCGCTGATGACACCGAGGCCCTAGTGGCACTTGGTGGACTGGCAGCGCATGCTCAGCGCATCGCTCGCTTAGGACGAGACGAGCCTGGTGATGACGATGGTCAGGAGTCGAAACAATCGGATTGATGGGAATCAATCCTGCTTCCTACTGCCCCAGGCAGGTCTGCTCCCACAGCCCTTCGGGAATTTCCGCATCTGCTGGACGATTGTCGTCAACGACGGTGCCGCAGGCTGTCTCTGGAGCCTTCAGTACCCACATCCCTTCGGAACGAGCGAACAGGTAGGGCTCGCTCGCTGAGGGAATACCCGGGGCACCGACGGTTGCCTGGACCAGTGCCCAGTTGTCTACACAGGAGACGTCACCGAGGGATTCCAGCTCCAGACCCGCCTCACCGACGATGTGGTCGATCTCGTGTTCCAGTCCCACGACATCACAGTCCGCGCCACCCGGGGTCTCAGAACAGCCTGTCGCGGTCGCGGCAAGGATGCCGAGCAGCACCAAGCCCGCACTGGAATTCCGCAGGACCACCGAAGTTGCGGGCCACCGACGGCTAGCCATTAACTGGCTTCCTGCTGTGATGCGGCGGTTCGCGTGCACAGGCGGTCAGCGACTTGGGCGCATTGTTGCCCGAGATCCGTGAACGCTTTCGTCCCCAGCACATCGACGAAGTGGCGCCGAACACCTGCGACGTGGTCCGGGGCCGCGGCTACCAGTGTCTGCCAGCCGTGATCGGTGAGCACTGCGAACGACCCTCGCCGATCCTCGGAGCAAGTCATGCGCTGAACGATGCCCGCGGATTCGAGTCGATCGATTTGATGAGACAGGCGGCTACGGGAGGCCAGGGTTGCTGTAGCAAGGTCACTCATCCGCATCCGCCGGTCAGGGGCCTCCGAGAGGCGAACCAGGATTTCGTAGTCGGCGAGCGAGAGGCCGTGCAACTCTTGAAGTTCGCGGTTGAGTTGGTCGTCCAACAGGGTCCGCATGGCTATCCAGGAGCGCCAGGCCTGTTGCTCCGTCGCGGTTAGCCATTTCGTCACGCAAGTCAGTGTAAGCCCGACCCTGCAAAACGTCTTCGGCGCGAGTTAACCGCAGGTTGAACTCAATGTGCCACCGGGGCTGATTCGCCGCTTGGCAGGGTGAGGACCTCAGCCCCCTCAGGGGTGACTACCAGGGTGTGCTCAAACTGCGCGGTGAGCTGGCCATCGGCGGTGACCACCGTCCAGCCGTCTTCCCAGATTCGGTAGTCATAAGTGCCCAGGGTGAGCATGGGTTCGATCGTGAAGGTCATCCCTACCTCGAGGGGAAGGTCGGCACGTGGGTCGTCGTAGTGTGGAATGACCAACCCGCTGTGGAAGGTTGTGCCGATCCCATGCCCGGTGAAGTCACGCACGACCCCGTAGTCAAAGCGCCGGGCATAGCTCTCGATGACTCGCCCAATCACGTTGATGGGTCGCCCGGGAGCCACGGCGGCAATGGCCCGGGAGAGTGCCTGCCGCGTGCGATCGATCAACAGGGCGGCCGTCTGGCTAATTTCGCCGACCGCGAATGTGGCGTTCGTGTCACCGTGAACGCCGCCGATGAACGCCGTGATGTCGATGTTGCAGATGTCGCCTTCCATGAGAACGGTGCTATCCGGGATGCCGTGGCAGATGACTTCGTTCACCGAGGTGCACAAGGATTTGGGGAATCCGCGGTATCCCAACGTGGATGGGTAGGCCCCGTGGTCGCAGAGGAACTCGTGCCCAACGGCATCCAGCTGATCGGTGGTGACGCCGGGTGCGACATGGCGCCCTACCTCGACAAGTGCATCGGCCGCGAGTCGGCCGGCAAGGCGCATTGCCTCAATCGTCGCCGGGTCCTTGACCTCTGGTCCGTCATATGGGGTTGGCGCAGGGCGGCCGACATATTCGGGAGCCACAATGCGCGCGGGAACTGGGCGCTGCGGTCCGATGCGGCCCGGCTGCAGGGCAGGTCGAGAACCTACGTTGGCGGTTGTTGAACCCATCTGTTGAGTGTAGGCACGTCCTGCCGAGGCGCCTTCCGCTCGGGTCTTTCGCCCACCGCACAGCGGCCAAATGCGCGAAGGCCGCACTGCCGAAGCAGTGCGGCCTTCGCGCTGAACTCGGGACTAGCGCCCGAAGAACGATCCCAAGCCCAGCGAGGAGCTCGAGGATGGTGCAGGAGCGGGTGCCGGGGCAGGCTCCTTCTTGGCCGGAGCCTTCTTGGCTGCCTTCTTCGCGGGCCGCTTGGCTGCAGACTTCTTGGCTGCTGCCTTCTTCGCGGGCCGCTTGGCTGCCTTCTTGGCTGCCTTCTTCGCGGTCTTCTTTGCAGGCCGCTTCGCAGCCTTCTTGGCTGCCTTCTTTGCTGGCCGCTTGGCTGCCTTCTTGGCTGCCTTCTTCGCGGTCTTCTTTGCGGCCTTCTTTGCTGGCCGCTTGGCTGCCTTCTTCGCAGCCTTCTTGGCAGTGCGCTTCGCCGCCTTCTTCGCTGGGCGCTTTGCTGCCTTCTTCGCGGTGCGCTTTGCAGCCTTCTTCGCGGGCCGCTTCGCAGCCTTCTTAGTCGACTTACGCACTGCTTTCTTTGCGGACTTCTTCGCCGCCTTCTTCGCTGGGCGCTTGGCTGCCTTCTTCGCTGCCTTGCGCGCCGGCGCTTTCTTCGCTGCCTTTCGGGCTGCCGACTTCTTCGCCGGAGCCTTCTTGGCAGCCTTCTTTGCGACCGCCACGTTGCCTCCCGTGTCGTCGGACGATGCTCGGATGCATCGACCGTCTGTCGAACTGTCTCAGAGCATTCCACAAAACTTGTGGATATTCATGCCACTTTTGATCAGCGTGTCGCACATTGTCGAAGTCGACATCACGTGCTAGTGCACGTCGCATTCGACCGTGACGATGTCATTCAGCGTGATCGCGATCACTCACTTCGCGCTGACGTCGCGCATCAGGACTGGTGCGCACGTCGTATCTCCACATTGCCGGCAAACACCAGGCAGTTAGCGCCACGCCAAGCACGCAGAACAGGCCACCAGACGCCAAGGACGTTCGCAGAGTGGTACTTGCGGCCACCACACTGCTGCGAAATTGGCCAAGTTGCGGGCCCATCGTGTAGCTGAGTAGCTCGATGCCGGCTAAACGACCGCGAATCTCATCAGGAATCGTCTGGTTCCAGATCAATCCTCGAAATATCCCACTGATCACATCAGCACCACCAGCGATGGCCAACAGCAGAAGAATCCACCACAAGCCCGGTGCAAACGCGATCAGACCAACCGCTGACCCCCAACAAGCGGCGGCAATGACGATCGCACGACCGTGATGATGAATGTGCGACACCCAACCGCTGGTGAGTGCAACGAGCAACCCACCAACAGCGCCAGCGGAGTACAGCAGCCCCAGTGCCCAGGTGGCGTCAAGGTCCTTGGCGAGGAACGGGAAGAGGGCAAACGGGTACGCCATGATCATGGCGATGAGGTCGACGAGGTAGGTGCCCAGCAGATCGCGCCGTTTCAGGGCGTATGTCGCGCCTTCCTTGATGAGCTGAAGTTGGTGTTTGACCAGGCCCGTGCTGCGTTCAGATCCACGCTGTCCACGAATCGGATGTCGCGCCAGGCCAACCAGGATCACCGCGGAGGCCGCGAAGCTGACAGCGTCTACCCCATAAGCCAGACCCGGGCCGCCGGCTGCCAGCAGCAGGCCCCCAATGGCCGGCCCTACGATTGCGCCCAGGTTCCACCGCAGTGTCATTAAGGTGCCAGCTGCCGCCAGGTGTTGGTGTCCCACGACGCGAGGGATGATCGCGTCCAAACTCGGTCGCTGCAGGCCATCCATTACAGCGCTGGCAAAAGCCAAAAGGTAGATCATGCCGAGTAGCGGGCTGGGCAAGAGCGCATTGACGAGCAAGCCCGCGGCGATGAGGAATGAGCCAATTTCGGTCCACAGCACCATGCGCGTGCGATCGACAATGTCGGCGAGTGATCCGCCCAACATTCCAAAGACGGCCAAAGCGGGGAGTTGGACAAGGGCCACGGCCCCCACTGCCACGAAAGAATCCGTGCTCTCGGCCACCTGAAAGGGCAGTGCGACAGTGGTGATCATGGATCCCAGGTAGGTAATCAGTCCACTGGCGAAGATCCTGCGGAATCCAGACGAATTGCGCAGCGGAGTTACGTCCAGCACAAAACGTCGCACCCGCGGAGTCTGGCAGGATCATCAACATGACAACGACTGAGGCTGCCGCACGTGAATCCAAGGATCCCCGCGACCTTCCCGACGTTCGAGGATTGCGTGTCGGTGTCCTGGGCGGTACCGGTGAGCAGGGCCGGGGCCTGGCAAAGCGCCTTGCCCTTGCCGGTATTGCCGTGACGCTGGGTTCACGTGACGCCGAGCGTGCGCAACAGGCTGCTTCGGCGTTGGCGCCGACGGCACCGGTGCAGCCGACTGGCGCGGACAACGCGACCTGCGCCGCGCAAAGCGACATTGTGATCGCGGCAGTCCCCTGGGATGGGCACGCAGAGCTGCTCAGTGGACTGGCCGGCGAACTGGCCGGAAAGATTCTGGTCGACTGTGTGAATCCATTGGGCTTTGACAAGCAGGGTTGTTACGCCATATCGGTAGCCGAAGGCTCCGCTGCCCAGCAAGCGGCGCAGATCCTGCCCGAATCGCGGGTTGTCGGCGCGTTTCACCACGTATCCGCCGTGCTGCTGTTGGACGACGAGGTAAGCAGTCTGGCCACTGATGTGCTTGTCCTCGGCGACGATCGCGAAGCGACCGATACCGTGCAGGCCCTGGCGGCATGCATTCCCGGCATGCGTGGCATCTATGGCGGACGGCTAAGAAACTGTGGCCAGGTCGAAGCGTTCACCGCGAACCTGATTTCGATGAACCGTCGCTACAAGGCCCATGCGGGCCTGCGCATCACGGACGTCTAGGTAGCAGGCCCCCAAACAAGGTCCTAGTTGTACGACTCCTCCGGCCCGGGGTAGTTGCCTGCGGCGACATCGGCCGTCCATGCCGCAATGGCCTGCCCGATTGGCTCTCGAAGATTCGCGTAGCGTCGAACGAATTTTGGCCCAGGCCCTGCAGTGAGCCCGAGCATGTCCTGCCAGACGAGTACCTGCGCATCGGTACTTGGCCCTGCGCCGATGCCGATGGTCGGAATCGTCAACAGATCCGAGACGCGAGCAGCCAGGTCGGCGGGCACGACCTCAAGGACCACCGCACTGGCACCGGCAGCTTCGAGATTCTTTGCGTCCTGGATGAGTCGATCACCGGCTTCGCCGCGGCCCTGCACTCGGTAGCCGCCCAGCAGGTTCACCGACTGCGGAGTCAGGCCGAGGTGTCCTATCACTGGAATGCCAGCCGCGCAGAGCGCCTCGACTTGTGGGAGCACGGCGCGCCCACCCTCGAGCTTGACCGCCTGGGCGCCTCCTTCCTTCATGAACTGCGCGGCCGTATGGAGCGCCTGTTCAGCGGAAGCCTGATAGGACCCGAATGGAAGATCCGCGATCACCACGGCGCGCCTGGTCCCGCGCACCACGGCCCGGACCAACGGCAGGAGTTCGTCGACGGTCACCGGCACCGTGGTGTCGTAGCCGTAGACGACCATCCCGGCTGAATCGCCGACGAGCAAGCAGGGCACACCTGCTTGCTCGAAAAGGCCTGCGGTGAGGGCGTCGTAAGCGGTGAGCATGCACCAACGTTCACCCCGACCGGTGGCTTCTTGAAGATCGCGAAGGGTGAGGCGAGGCCCCAAATGGGGAGCCGATTGACCAGCGGTCGGGTACGGCTGAGCGTCCATGATGACTCCAATCTCGAGGCTTCTGGCGAAGTCCCCGGACGTAGTAATCATGCCAGGGCCGGCTGGGTTTGCGTGATTGGGATCCCGGTCACGTTGGCCAAGGCCTATTTCGATACGGTACGGTTCCGTATCTGATTAGTGTCTTTCTCAGCGACCGGTTTCTGAGTAACCGGTTTCTGGGTAACGACTGCAGGCACCGAGGCAGCCCAGACGTATATATGGGTGTCGTCGAGAGCCGGCCGATAAAGGGGAGTTGGACATGACGGACAGGGTTGGCAAGCAGGCGGCGCCAGGACCGGCATCAGGGAGCAAGCCGAGGCCTGCTGCGGATTGGATGACCTCAGGGGCTGGGCATCCCCGAAGGTGGGCGATCCTGGGCGTACTGGTGGTGAGCCTGCTAATCGTCGTCCTCGACAACACCGTGCTCAACATCGCCCTGCCCACGATCCAGGGGGATCTGGCTATCAGTCAGGGCGAACTGGTCTGGGCCGTCGACTCCTACATCCTGGCCTTCGCCGCCCTGCTGTTCACCTGGGGCGTCATCGGGGATCGCATCGGGCGCAAGCGGGTGTTGGTCATTGGCATGATCATCTTCGGTGTGGCCTCGGCCATCTGCGCGTTTTCGGTGAATGCCGGAATGCTGATCGGTTTTCGCACCATCATGGGGATCGGCGGCGCAGCGGTGCTCCCGACCACCCTGGCGATCATCACGGTGGTGTTCCCACCTCACGAGCGAGGCAAGGCGATCGGCATGTGGGCCGGTGCGGTCGGTGCAGCCGTGGCATTGGGCCCGGTCCTGGGCGGTCTACTTCTGCAGCACCCCGACTGGTTCCAGTGGTTGACCGGGAACGCATGGGGCTCGGTCTTCTTGATCAATGTCCCGATCGTCATCATCGGCCTGATCGGCATTGCTCGCGTTGTGCCAGAAACGCGTAATCCCCAGCCTCGCCGCCTGGATCTCGTTGGTGTGGTGATCTCAGTCGTTGGCCTGGTCCTGCTCGTCTACGGCATCATCCATGCCTCCGCCACTCGAAGCTGGATCGATATCGGCGTGCTTGGGCCCATCATCGGCGGTGTGGTCGTCCTAGGGATCTTCGTCTGGCTGGAGCGACGCAGCGACCACCCGAGCTTCGACGTTTCCCTGTTCGCCAATCGTGGCTATGCCATCAGCCTGGCGGCCGTGAGCCTGGCCTTCTTTGCGCTCTCCGGCATCACCTTCAGCCTGCCGTTCTACCTGCAGATCCTGCGTGGATACGACACGCTCATTGCCGGCCTGTGCTTCGTGCCTTTTGCAGTCGGCCAGTTACTGGCCGCTCCGCGCAGCGCCAGCGTTGTCCAGCGATTCGGCTATCGACCCGTAATGACCGGTGGTCTGGTAACCGTGGCCGTTTCACTCACGGGGCTGCTGTTCCTTACCTTGGAAACACCGGTGTGGCTGCTGTTGCTGATCTTCTTTGCATTCGGGTTCGGCATGGGCAACGTGATCGCGCCGGCTTCGACGGTAATGCAGAACGTGCTGCCGCTGGCTCGCGCTGGCGCAGGCTCGGCGGTGCAGAACACGGTTCGCCAGGTGGGCGGCGCGCTCGGCGTGGCGATCATTGGGACAGTACTTGCCACCCGTTACGCCGCGAATCTCGATCAGGTCTTGCCGTCAAACTTCCCGGCACGCGATGCTGCCTCCGAGTCGATTGTGGCTACGGCAGCAGTGCTGAACAAGGCGGACACCATGGGTGTGCCGACTGCCGTGGTCGACCAGGTTCGCAATGGTGCATTCGAAGCGTTCCTGAGTGCCTCTCATACGGCAACCGTGATCAGCTTGATCATTGTGGTGATCGCCGCGCTTCTCGTTGGCTTTGGGCTTCCGTCGCTGCGTCCACCCACAAAGGGTGCGGCCCACCAGACAGCAGACCCCACTGAGCGGCGTCTGGAAGAGGAGGCCGCTGATTACACGGAGCAGGCCAGCGATGAATACCCAGGGTCCAAGCGGTCCAAGCAGCCCGATCAGCCTGATCAGCCAGAGCGCACCGCGTAGGGCCGCTGAGGCCTGTCGGGGTTGGCAATGAGTGTGACCGCTGCACGACGTGGTCGCCCGCGAAGTAGCTCGCTGGACGATTCCATCGAGCTTGCCGCCCTCGAACTGCTTGCAACCGGGGGTTTCGGTGCGCTGACCATGGAAGCCATTGCCGCGCGTGCTGGGGTGGGTAAGGCGAGTTTGTATCGCCGCTTTTCCAACCTCGAAGACCTGCTGTCCCGTGCCCTGTTGAGGTTGGACGAGGATCTGGTCGAGGCAGCCAACCTCGAGGACGCGGATGCTGCGCGTCAGGCATTGCTGGACACCATGGCCCGGATCCGCTCCCGTACACCCGACTCGCTCAATGGCCGCATCATGCTGCGGGTGATCAGCGAGGGGGAGCGCTTTCCGCAGCTACTGGCCGTTATTCAAGAACGCCTTCTTCGGCCGCGTCAGCAGCGCATTCGAGACCTGCTCGAGCAGGCTCGCCGGCTTGGTGTGCTAGCGCCTGACGCCGATCTTGATACCGGTGTTGCGCTGCTGGTTGGTCCCATGGTGTGGCTAGGGATGTTGCGCATCACTCAGGCACAGGTCCCCAACGAGGCGGTGCTGGCTCAACTGCTTACGGGCCTGGGGTTTCCCGCCAACGATTCGTGATGGGCAAGCGTCGATCACGGCCGAAGGCCCGCAGGGAGATCTTGGTCCCGGGTGGGTACTGACGCCGCTTGTACTCCGCCAGGTCGGTGAGACGCAGCACCTTGGTCACCAGTTCGGAATCGAAGCCCATGGCAATAAGTTCGTCGGCCGATCGATCACGACCCACGTAGGCCTCGAGCATGCGGTCGAGCGCGTCATAGTCAGGTAGCGAGTCGGTGTCGAGCTGATCGGGACGCAGCTCGGCACTGGGCGGCTTTGTGATGCTGTTCGGTGGAATAGGCCCCAGGCCACTGGGTGCCTGGGCGTTGCGCCAGCGGGCCAATTCCCAGACCAGTGTCTTCGGCACGTCTTTGATGGGCGCAAATCCACCGGCTGAGTCGCCATACAGGGTCGAGTAGCCGACCGCCAACTCGCTCTTATTTCCGGTGGTGAGCACGAGTTGGCCCTCTTGGTTGGAGATGCCCATGAGCAACGTGCCACGAACTCGAGCTTGAAGGTTTTCCGCAGCCAGGCCGGTGAGCGTCACGGCGTCCTCATAGGCGCGGACCATGGGATCGATGGCCACGGTTCGAAAGTGGAGTCCCGTGCGTTGGGCCAAGTCTTCGGCATCCGCTAGGGAATGAGCGGAGGAGTAGCGACTTGGCATGGCCACGGCGAACACCCTGTCCGAGCCCACCGCGTCGCAGGCTAGTGCCGCCACCAGCGCGGAGTCGATGCCGCCGGACAGACCAAGCAGGACGCTGGTGAAACCGTTCTTGCGCACGTAATCGGCCAGGCCCATGGTCAGTGCCCGGTAGACCTCGGCTGCATCGTCAAGACGAATCGTGGCGGGGAGCGTGGGTGCTGGCAGGCCCTTGGGCTCTGGGAGGTGCACGACGATGTCCCGGTCCGTCGGCGTCGAGTCGGGCAGCATCAGATCTATGGTGAGCACGACTTCCTCGAACTGCTCCGCTCGGGCGAGCAAGTGGCCCGACTCATCGACAATGAGAGAGTCGCCATCGAAGACGAGTTCATCCTGACCCCCGATGATGTTGACGTAGGCCAGGGAGCAGCCAGCCTCCTGACTGCGTCGCTGACAAAGCGCCAGGCGAACGTCGTCCTTGTTGCGCTCATAGGGGGACGCGTTGATGACGATCAGCAGTGCCGCATCGCGCTCTCCAGCCCACGCCACCGGGCCGCCGTCCTGCCATAGATCCTCGCAGATGGCCAGTGCGATACGCGCCTGCCCGGTATGCAGCATGACCGGTGTATCGCCGGGGGTGAAATACCGTGCTTCGTCAAAGACGCCGTAGTTGGGCAGGTGGTGCTTGGCGTAGCGCCCGACCACCCTGCCCCCGGTCAGCACTGCGGCCGCGTTGCGCGGACGCTGGTCGTCCGCGCCGGGCTGCAGATAGCCCACGATGCAAACCAGTTCGCCCAGGCCCGCATCGGCGAGTGCTGATGCGAGACCTTCCAAGGCAATGAGACTTGCCTGCTGGAAGCTGGCGCGCAGGGCCAGGTCTTCCACCGGGTATCCGGTGAGGAACATTTCGCCGAAGGCCACGATCTGGGCGTCCTGTTCGGCGGCCTGCCTGGCCATCCGCAGCACAGTGGCGGTGTTGGCGGCTAGGTCGCCGACCACCGGGTTGCCCTGGGCCAGGCTCAGACGAAGCACTGCCATGCGGAGAGACTAATCGCAGACTCCGGTGTCACGAAGCATTCATGTGGAGTTGCCAGACTCGTCAGCCGCGGTTGTCAGGAGATTACTTATTGAGGGATTTGGTGGGCACGTGCGCGTGGCCATCATCGCGGAATCATTTCTGCCGCATATGAACGGAGTTACCAACTCCGTACTGCGTATCCTCGAGCACCTAGATCGACGAGGTCACCAGGCGCTGGTCTTAGCCCCGGCCGTGTCTCGCGCGCGGGACGAACGGTGGGTCATGGGATTTCCGGTACGTCGACTGCGCTCCTTGCCCTTGCCTACGTACCCTGAAGTTCGGATGAACCTCGTCACCGATGATCTGATCGTTGATCACCTGCGTGACTTCGAGCCGGACGTCATGCATCTGGCGAGCCCGTTCCTCGTTGGTCCACCCGCTGTACGTGCCTCGGCCATGTTGCAGGTACCCGTGGTCGCCTCATTCCAGACAGATGTTCCGGCGTTCACTACGCGATACAGCGCCCCTTTCGTGCAACGCTGGGCGTGGAATCGGCTTCGTGGCATCCATCAGGCGTGCGATGTGAATCTTGTTCCGTCACGAGCGACGCTGGCCCTGCTGCAGTCTGCCGGAGTTGGAAACCTGCAACTGCTCGGCCGCGGGGTCGACAGCACTCTGTTCCACCCCCGTCAGCGGTCGACGAACCTTCACCGGGATCTCGGTGGCGAAGTGCTGCTCGGAGCTGTAGGGCGTCTAGCGCCGGAGAAGTCGTGGGAGGACCTCGGCGCAGTGGCGGATGTACCTGGCACCCGCCTCGTCTTCATTGGGGATGGCCCGCGACGCAAGGCTCTTGAGCGTCGGTTTCCTCGCGCCGCATTCCTGGGGTTCTTAACGGGCCATAACCTCGCAGCAGCTATCGCCACCATGGACATCTGCATCAACACAGGACTTCATGAAACCTTTTGTCAGAGCGTGCAGGAGGCGCTGAGCTGTGGTGTTCCCGTGGTTGCTGCAGGCGCAGGGGGCCCACTTGACTTAATCTCGTCAAGTCGCACCGGGTGGTTGTACGAACCGGGGGACATGGCTGACCTCCGCAATCGGGTCGTAGACCTCGCGGGGGACGGCGGAAAGCGCCGCGCTATGGGAAGAGCGGCCCGGACCTCGGTTTTGCAACGCACCTGGTCGGCAGTCGGAGATCAACTCTTGGCCACATATCAGCGGGTGATTGATGGTCGGGTCACCGTCAAGAGCGGCACAGTAGAGGAGGTCGAATGAGGATTCTTCAGGCAGCCAACTTCTATCACCCAACCAGTGGCGGGTTGCGCACGACGATGCATCAACTGGCGTCTGGCTATATGCGGTCCGGCCACGAGTCGATCATGGTGGTGCCCGGAGAGATCGATGCAGATGAAGACACTCCATTTGGACGGAGGATCACTGTTGCTGCCGCACGGCTACCCGGCTCTGGCGGATATCGCGTGATTACCGACATTGACCGCCTGATTCTGACGCTGGATGAAGTAGCCCCAGACCGAATCGAGGTGAGTGACCGACTCACAATGCGTCCGCTGGGGTGGTGGGCACGTGGGTCTGGCGTGCCATCGGTGGTGTGGGCACACGAGAGACTTGACGGTGTTTTACGCACCTTTAGTCGCGGTCTGCTTCCGTCTCAGACCGTTGCCGACTGCTGGAACCAGGTCACCGCATCGCGGTTCGACAGGATTGTGGCATCAACCCAGTTTGCCGGTGGGGAATTCGACCGCATCAATGTGCCTTTCGCACGGATTCCACTGGGGGTTGATCTGCAGGTCTTCCATCCTGATCGAGCGCGACCTGGGCTGCGCGATGACTTGGTGCACGATTCGAACGAGATTCTCATCATCATGTGCACGCGACTCTCGCGGGAGAAGCGGCCCGAAGTCGGGATTGACGTCATCCGCGAACTCAGGAAGCGCGGCGTCAAGGCACGCTTGGTAATCCTGGGTGATGGCCCACGGCGCGCGCACATCCAACATCTCGTGCGTGACCTTCCGGTGAGACTTATGGGCCACGTTCCGGACCGATGGGAGCTCGCAGCTTTGCTCGCAACTGCGGACGTGATGATCGCGCCTGGCCCAATCGAGACCTTCGGACTCGCCGCGCTTGAGGCACTGGCCTGCGGAACCCCCGTTGTCGCCAATCGCAGCGGTGCACTCACCGAGGTGATTGGTCCGCGCGCGGGGCGAGCAGTCGATCCAAGTCCGAGTTCATTCGCCGACGCGATTGAAATGGTCACGACAGAGCCAAGTCGGCGCGTGTTGGCTCGTGCGCGCGCAGAAGAGTTCCCCTGGTCAAAGACCGTGAGTCAGATGCTGACCTTGCATTCGGACCCAACCTCCTTGACCACCGGCGCTGACGCGTAGCTTCCATCGCTGATCTGGCATACAAGGTGGTTGCAGCCCCATGATCGTTGCAGCAATGGGCGACAGTGTCACCAGCGGCGTGGGTGATGTCGATGGTGATCAACGCGGTTGGGCGGCGCATCTGGCCTATGCCTTGGGTGCAAGCCGATTCCACAACTTAGCTCGCGCAGGAGCACGGACTGCAGACGTGGTCGGGGAGCAGTTGCCTCGGGCCCTAGAAGTGAGGCCCTTCATATCGACGATTCAGGTTGGGGGAAACGATGTCCTTCGACAAGGATTTGACCCAGAGAAAGTCGGTCAGGTGATCGCTCAATGTACTAACGCCCTGCCGGGTATTCGCATACTTGTGCTGCTTCCTGACCCGCGCCTCTTGCTCAGGCGCCCGCGCATCGTTGCACAAGCCCTAGCCCGGCGAGCCGGGGATTTGAACGATACAGTCACGAGTGCCGTGGAGTACCAATCAGACCTGATCCTCATTGAGCCGTGGAAGATCCCCCAGATGCACGAACCACGGCTGTGGTTTGTCGACAGGTTGCATCCCAGTCCATTTGGGCATCGGTTTCTGGCAGCACATGCTGTCGCGCGGCTCAGGTCCTGGGGCGTCCAACAACGCCACTGCATTGTTCCAGCAGCAGGTTCTGGCTCGTGGTATGCCGATGCACGATGGCTCGTTGGTGCTGGCATACCGTGGTTTGCTAGGCGAAGTAGTGACCTTTTCGGCGAACTTGTGCAAGCATGCGTCGCTGAATGGAAGCTTCAGCGCATCCAACCGATTGATGACTTAGGTGACCAGCGGCCAAGTGAGCTCATTTCCGGCGTGATGAGCCGGCACGGCTTACGCCAGTGAGCGCGACTCTGGCTGTTAACCCGTGTGTAACAGTTCAGGCGCCACACTGCTACCAGGCCAGGGACGTGCCAGGCCAGGGAGGTTCCAGGCCAGGGAGGTTCCATGGACAAGCAAGCCGAGTACGTACTGCGCACTATCGAGGAGCGCGATATTCGTTTCGTGCGGCTGTGGTTCACGGACGTGCTGGGCACCTTAAAGTCCGTCGCGGTCGCGCCAGCGGAGTTAGAGGGGGCATTCGCGGAGGGCATTGGTTTCGACGGTTCGGCGATCGAGGGCTTTGCCCGCGTCTATGAATCAGACATGCTCGCCAAGCCTGATCCGAGCACCTTTGCCCTGCTGCCATGGCGTAGCGAGGGTCCAGGAGTGGCGCGCATGTTCTGCGACATCCTGTTGCCCGACGGCAGCGCCTCCTACGCGGATCCACGCTACGTGCTCAAGCGCACGCTGAGTCGTGCCGCTGACCTCGGTTTCACCTTCTACACCCACCCGGAAGTGGAGTTCTATCTGTTCAACGGCCGGGTGGAACCCGGCCAGACCCCCACCCCAGTGGATCGCTATGGCTACTTCGACAATGCACCGAACGGTGTTGCCCACGACTTTCGCCGATCGGCGATCACCATGCTGGAGGCCATGGGCATTTCGGTGGAGTTCTCGCACCATGAGGGTGGTCCCGGTCAGCAGGAAATCGACCTGCGCTACGCGGATGCTCTGACGACAGCCGACAACCTGATGACCTTCCGACTGGTCGTACAGGAGGTGGCGCTGGAACAAGGGCTCGCTGCGTCATTCATGCCAAAGCCATTCCGCGACCATCCCGGATCGGGCATGCATACACACCTGTCGCTGTTTGAAGGTGACCGCAATGCCTTCTTCGAAGCCGGCGCGCCCTATCAATTGTCGAAGACTGCGCGATCATTCATTGCTGGGGTCTTGACCCACGCGCCAGAGATTACTGCGGTCACTAACCAATGGGTGAACTCATATAAGCGCCTGGCCGGTGGCGCCGAGGCACCAGCCTGGATCTGTTGGGGCCATAACAATCGATCAGCGCTTATTCGCGTCCCGATGTACAAGCCGGCGAAGGGCAACAGTACGCGGATCGAATTTCGGTCCCTAGACAGCGCATGCAACCCGTACCTCGCCTTCGCGGTGATCCTTGCGGCTGGGCTCAAAGGCGTGACGGATGGCTATGTCCTGCCCGAGGGAGCCGAGGATGACGTGTGGGCGCTGACCCCCGCGGAGCGTCGCGCCCTTGGCATGGAACCGCTGCCCGCGAGCTTGAATCAGGCAATCGCTGCCATGCAGCGAAGCGAACTGGTGGCCGAGACCCTCGGCGAGCACGTTTTCGAGTTCTTCCTGCGCAACAAGCAGGATGAATGGGAGGACTACCGCCGTCAGGTAACCCAGTGGGAACTGGACCGGTACCTTCCCATGCTGTGATGCCTGATTCCGCGCCCCGCAACCAGGGCTCTCCACAGCCGCCCGCCCCGCTCGTTCTCGCGATTCAAAACGACGGCACGGACCCGCCTGGACTGGTTGGCGAGTGGCTGCTGGAATCTGGGGTGAACCTGCGTGTGGTGGAGGCCTTTGCCGGTGAGGCCGTCCCCGCGCGAGTGCCAGACGATGTTGCAGGCCTGCTGCCCCTCGGCGGGGCCATGGGTGCCAATGACGATGACGAGGCTCCCTGGCTGGTGCAGGAGCGGGCACTGCTGAAGGACGCCGTCGACCGCGGCGTGCCGATCCTGGGGCTGTGCCTGGGTGGGCAACTCCTGGCGGCAGCGACCGGTGGGCGCGTGGCTCTTGGTCCCACAACGGAGATTGGGGTCGTCACCGTGCAGCGCACCGCTGACGCGCTGGCGGATCCGGTCGTGGCGGCGATTGAGGCCCCAGGCGATGCGATACCTGCGGCGCAGTGGCATCAGGATCATGTCCTTGAGCTTCCCGAGGCCGCCGTGCTCCTGCTGACCAATGATGCCTGTCGAGTGCAGGGATTTCGTTTAGGGGAGAACGCATATGGCTTGCAGATGCATCCCGAGGTCGACGCGGCCGCCTTCGCGAGTTGGGCCGAGGTTGCAGACGAAGCGCTCAGCCGATCCGGCCGCAGTGCAACGCAGGCGACGGCCGAGGTCATCGCAGCCGAGTCCGACCTCATCCGCGCCTGGCGTCCGATGACTCGCGCCTGGGCCGACCTGGTCTGGCGTTTTGCCACCGAACCGCGCTAGGGCGTGACCCCGCGATGTCGGCGGCTCACCTGGTGCGACTTGGATTCACCGATCCAAGCGCCGCTGAACTGTCCCTGGAGACTGCGGCTTCGTACACCGATCCGCAATGGGCCCAGACGCTGCTGACGGCATGCGCGTCATCAGCTGATCCTGATCAGGCTCTTTCGCTTGCCTCTGAAGTGCTGGCAGTTGCTTCCCTGTCGCCAGACTTCTACACCGTCGAGACCGCACATCGCATCGCATCGGTCCTTGGCACCTCGGAGGCCTTGGGGAGAACCCTGGTTCGCCACCCTGACCTACTGGTAGCCCTGCAGGACGATCAGGAACCCCAATACCCGCGAATGCGTCAGCGTCTCCTGGCAGCGGTCGGTGGGGATGGGGACGCTCGATTCCCTATTGCCCGAAATGACGCAGTAGAGACACTGGATCGCCTACGCGTGGCATACCGACGTGAACTGCTGGCCATCACCTGGCGCGATGTTGGGGCCGGTGCGTCGATTGAGGAAGTGACCGGTTGGCTCACCGATCTGGCGGAGGCAACCCTTGAGGCCGGACTTGCGGTTGCTCGCGCCGGACTACCCGTCGAGAGTGCCGAGTGCCGCCTTGCCGTCATCGGGATGGGCAAATGCGGGGGTCGCGAACTCAACTACGTGAGCGATGTGGATGTGCTGTTCGTTGCTGAGCCGGACGTTGGCAGTGACGAAGAGGGGGCATTGCGCACTGCGACAAGTCTTGCCTCGGGCCTTATCCGCGCCTGCGGCCAAGCCACGACCGAGGGGAGCATCTGGCAGGTCGACGCTGCCCTGCGTCCGGAGGGTAAGCAGGGTGCACTGGTGCGCACGCTTGCCTCGCATGTGGGCTACTACGAACGCTGGGCGAAGACCTGGGAGTTTCAGGCACTCCTGAAGGCGCGACCCGTTGCTGGAGATCTGGAGCTTGGCCGTGCCTACGTCGATGTCATTGCGCCGATGGTCTGGCAGGCGGCCGCGCGACCCGGATTCGTTGCTGACGTCCAGGCCATGCGACAGCGAGTCGAGACGCATATTCCGGTCAAGGTGGCCTCGCGAGAAATCAAGTTAGGTGCCGGGGGACTTCGCGACGTGGAGTTCAGCGTGCAGCTCCTGCAACTCGTCCACGGGCGAAGTGACGTGCTGCTGCGTAGCGGCAACACCCTTGCAGCGTTGGAAGCCTTGGCCACCTGGGGTTACGTGGGCCGCGATGACGCGGCGACCATGGCTCAGGCGTACCGCTTCCTGCGCACCCTCGAACATCGGCTTCAGTTGCAGTTGCTGCAGCGCACGCACCTTGTTCCGGAGGACGAGGCGGGGCTCCGTCGGGTTGGTCGAGCGTTGGGCTATCGCACCGATCCGATCCGGGAGTTCGATAGCGCCTGGAAGGACCATGCGCGCCAGGCTCGTCGGTTGCACGAGAAGTTGTTCTATCGCCCACTCTTGCAGGCGGTAGCTCGCCTTGAAGAAGGCCAGGCTCGGCTGACTGCGCAGGCTGCGCAGGAGCGCCTGCGTGCACTCGGATACACCGATCCCAGCGGGGCGTTGCGACATATGGAGGCTCTCACCGGCGGGGTGAGCCGGCGCGCTGCCATCCAGCGCACCCTGCTGCCGGTGCTGCTCGGCTGGTTCGCCGATGGGCCCGAACCCGACGCCGCACTCTTGGGTTTTCGTCGTGTCAGCGATGCCCTGGGCGCCACGCACTGGTACCTGAGGTTGCTTCGTGACGAATCGGCTGCCGCCGAGCGTTTGGCCGGGCTGTTGACCTCAGGCCGCTTTGTCACCGATCTACTGCTACTTGCGCCGGAGTCGGTAGCCCTACTGGGCGATGACAGTGACCTGGTGCCCCGTGACGCCGAATCCCTCAATGCGGAACTTCGTGCAGTTGCCTCTCGCTACGGGGACCCCGCGCAAGCAGTTGCCGCGATACGTGCCCTGCGGCGCCGTGAGCTGCTGCGGATCGCAGCAGCCCGAGTGCTCAACCTTGTCGATCTTCAAGGGTCCCAGACGGCGATGTCGGTCCTGACTGAGGCCACCATAAATGCGGCGCTGGACAGCATTCAGTCTGGGTTCGCCGAGCAATCTCTCATCGAATTTACCGTGATCGGCATGGGTCGCTTTGGCGGAGCAGAACAGGGTTTGGCAAGTGATGCCGACGTGATGTTCGTGTACCGCGCTCTGCCTGGTGGCGATGACATTGCTGCGGGCAATCAGGCTGCGCGAGTAGCGGAAGATCTGCGCAGTCTGTTGGCTGCACCCTCGGGGGAGCCGTCCGTCGGGTTGGATGCTGACCTGCGGCCTGAGGGTCGGCAGGGCCCCTTGGTGCGCAGTCTTGCCTCATACGCCGCGTACTACGACCGTTGGTCGGCAACCTGGGAGGCGCAGGCGTTATTGCGAGCGCGACCCATCGCGGGAAGTGCGGACCTGGGTCGTGACTTCGTCGCGCTCATCGATGCACTGCGGTACCCAGTAGCGGGAATTCCGTCTTCTGAGTTGATGCAGATCAGGCGTATCAAAGCTCGCATGGAAGCCGAGCGCCTCCCACGTGCCACAGATCCAACGCTGCACAGCAAACTCGGTCGCGGCGGCCTAAGTGACGTGGAGTGGGTCGTGCAGGTGATCCAGATGCAGCATGGCGCCCGAGTGCCGGCGTTGCGCACCACGGGAACGCTGGCGGCGTTGGCGGCTGCCGAGCGGGAGGGTCTGATTGCATCAGCCGACGCTGAGGTGCTGCGCGAGGCATGGCTTATGGCGTCGGCGGTGCGCGACGGGCTCATGTTGTCTCGCGGCAGGGGTGCCGATGTGGTCCCGACCGACGTTCGTGACCTAGCTGCCCTCGCTCACGTCATGGGTTACCCGACTGGGCAAGGAGCACGACTACTCGAGGATTACCGTCGAACGACCCGCCGGGCTCGTCAAGTGATGGAGCGCCTGTTCTACGACGACTGACCAGCCATAGATCCTGATTCGGGCTCATCATGCTGATCTATTGCGGAGCAGGTCAGAAGGCGCGGATCGGTCGTACCCGCCCAGGGATGTTCTTCTCGATGAGGCGAGACGTGCCTCCGGCCGGATGCCCTTCTGCCTGCCGCGCGTTCCACTCATAGGACGACCAGTACGAATAACTCTGGTCGAATTTCTGGTCGGTGAGGTCACCCTTCTTGATGGCGTTCAGACCGAACGATGCATCGAGCAGTGCGCTGAGTTCGTACGCCGAAGGCAGGAACCAATCCTTTTTGCCACCACCCTGATAGATATACGCTCTACCGGCCGCGGCAGACGACCCGCACTTTCGCAGGATACGTTCCGTGTTGGTCCGCCCCATGCCGATGCGCTCGCTCGTAACGCCAACGGTGCTGTTCCAGCCTGGGTTTCCCTTCGGACACCACGGCACCAAAGGATCCTCCGTCGTACCGAACCAGCCTCGTGGAGCGACTTCCAAGTACCGTCCCCAGGACTGGCGCGACCCCGCGTCGTAGAAGACGGTTCCTCCGCCAGGCCCGAGGTCTCCCACTCGGCACGCACCTCCCTGGTCGCAGGTACGGGTGTCCAACGTCGGCAGAACCAACATTGCGGTAGGCAACACGACACTCGGAACAACCGTCGGCGAAGGGGATTTCGATCCCGATGCCGGGGACGATGCCGAGGCGGTCGATGGAGTACCTGTCGAAAGGCTCGGAGAAGGACTCGTCGACGACGTGCTTGACGTGGGCGTTGACGTGGGCGTTGACGTGGGCGTTGACGTGGGCGCCCCCGTTGTCGGTGCCTCACCCTTCACCGCCACAGCAGCGGACGACGAAGCGACACCAGACTGCGCCGTTTGGCCTGCGCAGCCCGACGCGAAGGCAAGCACTAGGACGACAGCGAGCACTGACCCTGGCCATGGAACTCGAGGAATGCTCATGGCCGATTCTCCTCCACTTCGTCACCAAGTTGACGCGGCCGGGCGGATGGTCAGGTGAGTGGCCGGATGCGCCTTCGGCCACCCCCGGGGCATAGAGCCGCGTGGGGAGCCCGTCAGGCGCGATGGTAGCCCCGGGTCGCCTCTTCGGACAGGGGAACACGTGGATTGTTCTCCCGCTGGAGTGGACCTGCCTGATACACCCTTACCCGGCAGGTCATGGAGTGACTGCGCTAGGACGCCTCAGCCGACGCTGAATTCCCGATCTGTAGTCCGTCAGCTGCCAGGAAGTGGAAGCTGTCCCGCTTATAAGGCTTGAGGAATCGATCACAGCCTTCTTGGATTGCCGGATCCAGTTTGCGGCATAGCGGTGTGCCGTCCGCCTTGTGGCGGAAAAAGAATCCAGCGGTCCACCAGTTGTTCATATCCAGCACCATCGCGCGCTGCACGCCGGCACCGACGAGCGTGTTCGCTAGTCCTTCGGCTGACAGGTACGGCGACCCGACATAGACGAGGCTGCCATCTTCGCGTTCACCGATCGCGGCGCGCCAGGCCAGGCTCTCCTTGTCCGTTGTGGCCCCCCAGACCACGTTGTCGTTCGCATTCTTGACCATCGATTCACCTTTGTCGACGATCAGGTCGAGATTCTGTCTGGCTGCCAGCACGTCATCGGTCATGTCGAAGTCTCGACCCCACTTGCCGATTCTTAGCTTGCCGTCCTTGGTGAACAGCGCGGTGGCTTTGCCCTTCACGAGGGGCTTGACCATTTCACCGTCGTAGTAATACCCACCCATCGAATCCGCCAGCCGGAAACCACCATTGACGTTCGCGAGAACCTGTGGCCACAAGGCTTCAGGCAGCGCGCCGTTGAACGGATTCGGACCGCCGGGCTCTTGGTAGCCGGGGACGAACATCGACTTGGCGAGCTTGGTGTCGATCCACATGGCGGAGGCGTAGTAGGAAGTGTGCACATCATCCGCCCGAACACGGGTGACATAGATCGCCGGAATGCCAGCCACTCGGCTACCGACAGGCTGCCACTCACCTTCCTTCGGCTCGGGGGTATCGACAGGCGACACAATGGGGTCAGGCGGCTGGAGATGATCGATCGCAGCACTTGCTTCCGGCTCGGGCTCAGCGGCTACGACCGCAGGTTCGTCCAGTCCGGCGGTGTCCTCGGAAGTGAGGTCCGCGGAAATGGTTGGCGTGCCACCAACCTGCGCTGTGTCGATGTACGTGTAATACACGTCCTCAAGGCGAGCAACGATCCATCCCATGTTGTTGTCCCGCATCCAGGTGGCAACGATCACCTCTGCTGGTTCACCGTCCGAGGCGGCTGCACTGGCGCCAAATGTGAGCCCGGTCCACAGCGCGCCGATCCAGATGACCAGGGCGACACCCAAGGTGATCAGGGCGGATGGTCTGCGTGGGAGGAACTGCCGCAGGGTTGGCGTCGGGGCAGCATGACGACGAGCCCGGCCATCGGTTGGCTCCTGGTCGGTCAGGTCCGTCGAGTACTGGGTGCGGCTTCGTGGAATATGCGAATCGATTTTGACGGTCGCACCCGGATTGACCGATGGTTTGGCCTTGGGCAGAGCTCCGGTGCTGGTGCGTGGCCCCGGATCCGCAGAGCCGCGCCCGCGAGTAGGCGGATCCCAGGTGCTCATGTTGCGATTGTTGCACCAACTCCGAACACGGGTGAGTGTGCCGGCCGCGTTTCCCAGGGCCACCGGAACACTCAGGTACCGTGGCAAGGACATGCTCATGCCAACAGCAGGTGTTCACCGCCACCTGGCGGGTTGTGACTCGTACCGAGCCCCGCGTAAAGCCCCACTTTCAGCCCTGCTCACACTCTTGGTCGTTGCCCTGCTGGCAGGCCTAGTGTCAGCTGCTCCCCAGGCCGCAGCGCAGCAGGAGCAGGTGACCGTCCCGAAGCCCGGCCAGTGCCAGGAGCGCGTGCGCATGCCCAAGCGCGACTTCCGCGCGATGTGGATAGCCACTGTGGTGAATGTCGACTGGCCCTCGAGGTCTGGGCTATCGGTTGAGCGGCAGCAGGAGGAACTACGAGCCCTGCTGGACCTGGCCGTGCGCAACAATTTCAATGCCGTCGTGCTGCAGGTGCGACCAGCCGCCGATGCTTTTTGGCCTTCGCCCCTAGAGCCCTGGTCGACCTGGTTGACCGGCAAGCAGGGCCAGGATCCCGGATACGACCCGCTGGCGTATGCCGTGCAGGAGGCCCACCGACGCAACCTTGCGTTGCATGCCTGGTTCAACCCCTACCGGGTCAGCATGAACAAGGACCTGAGCTCGCTGGCTCCCTCGCACCCAGCCCGCCAGCATCCAGACTGGGTTATCGCCAAGGACGGCCGCCTCTACTACGACCCGGGTAATCCGCAGGTACGTGCGTTCGTTGTCGAGGCGATCATGGATGCAGTGACGCGATACGACGTGGATGGTGTGCATTTCGATGACTACTTCTACCCATATCCAGGATCCGGCAAACCGTTCAAGGATGATGCCAGCTTCGCTGCCTATGGTTCGGGTGCAGGCTCAAGGGCGGACTGGCGGCGCGCAAACGTCGACGCCTTGATCAAGGAGTTGGCTGATCGCATCGACGCAACCAAGCCCTGGGTGCAGTTTGGTGTCTCACCGTTTGCCGTCTGGCGCAACGCCTCAACTGATCCGGAAGGGTCGGCCACCCGCGCTGGGGTGGAAACGTACGACGACCTGTATGCCGATGTCCGCACATGGGTACGTGAAGGTTGGATCGACTACGTGGCACCGCAGGTCTACTGGCCGCGGGGATTCACCATTGCGGACTACGCGGTCATCGTGCCGTGGTGGGTGAAGGAAGTTCGCCAGGCCGCTGCCGCCGGCCACCGAGTCGGCCTGTTTGTCGGCGAGGCCACCTACCGAGCAGGCAGCAACGACGATCGACGCTGGCGAAAGCCCGGAGTGTTCGCCGGCAATCAGCGCTTCACCGCGCAGTTTCCGGAGGTACTGGGCAACATCTACTTCTCAGCCAAGGACGTGCGCGCAGATCGCCGGGGCAGCACCACGCGCTTGGTCCAGCGGTGGTACTCGCGCCCGGCTCTGCCGCCGTTGATTGGTGAACTTCCCGATAGCGCCCCCAACGCCCCTGAAGCCGTGCAGCGCAAGGGTGATGTGCTCACCTGGCAGCAATCTCAGAAATCTGCCAATCCACCGGTGTCGTATGCGATCTACCGCGTGAGCGGGGATCGCGTGGAGTCCTGCGACCTCGCTGATGCACGCAACCTCGTTGCCACGGTACGGGCGAGTGATCCGGTGATGCGCTGGCAGGATTCCGATGCCCTTCAACGGGACGTCCGCTACGCCGTAACTGCAGTCGATGCCTATGGGCTGGAGAGTGCCGCGACAGTGCAGTCGTAATTGCCAGCCTCACACCTAGATCGGCTTGCCGTGAACTCCGCTAGCTCGTCTTTCGGTAGGTGATCTGCACGTCCACGCGACGTGACTTCGCGCCGGAGTTCCCGCCTCGGCCGTCTCCACGCACGACGTAGTCACCGCGAACTCCGAGCGCACGGAGGAAGGATGCAACCGCCTGAGCTCGCCGAGACGACAGGGACTGATCATTTGAGGTCAAGGTTGTTGGCTGCACATAGCCAATAGAGCGAATGTCGATTGCTCCACGGCCCACCTTGCGTGCAAGTGATCGCAGCGTTCGCTTAGCTTTGGGCGTCAGTTTCGGACTGAGCACATCGAAGAAGATTGGCGCTTTGGCACGGGCTATGGTGCCCCGAATCTGCTCGGATCGGACGAGCACCGTCAGGTTCAATGATCGCACCGACCCATCAGGTGCGAACCCGTTGACCTGCAATGTGTATGAACCGGGCGAAATACCCACTGGGATAGGAACGCTGCCTCGGTAGGCACCACCATCATCCGTGTTTAAGGTGCCGAGAGCCTGGTCGGGCAGGAGGTAGAACTTTACGGGGGAGTTGGCCTTCAAGCCGTCGCCGGAGCTGACAGCAACTGGCTGCGTTGTGCCAGAGACTCCCTGCCCTGATCCCGTGCGCGCTGACTGCAGAACGAGCACGCGGTCACCATGTAAACCGAGCGGCAGGCCCTGGCTTCCGCGACCCTCGAGCCGCATGCGCAAGGGCGGATCCAACGCGGGTGTGTTGACGTTTAGTGCGACTGGATTTCTGGGCCGGTCCGGATTGACGGTGACGGCAGTGGCTGTTCCACCTACCAAGAGCCTGGGTTCGGATCCGCCGGTGGATGCGCTTGCACTTGGAGACAGGGGATCGAAGGGAGGTGTGCTTGGCGAGGAAGCGGGGGTGGATGGCGAACTGCCAGTGGGTTCGACCGCGGACGGCGAACCACTGCTGCCTGAACCGCCGCTGCCTGAACCACCGCTGGACCCGCCACCACCGGACCCACCCCCGCTGCTGCCGGTATAGGTGAAGCCGCCGGTAATCGTTGCACTCAGTGACCCAGGGAGGGTTACCACGACGTCGGCGGACCCGGCACTTCCTGCCGGCGTCACCGCGGTGATAGTGGTGTCGCTGGTGACGTTTACTGATGTTGCTGCAGCCCCTCCAACACTGACCGTCGCCCCATTGGCGAATCCGGTGCCGGTGATGCTGATCGACGTGCCACCAGTGGTTGGGCCCGAGGAAGGGGAAACTGCAGTCGCGGTCGGCAAGACGCGAACGAGGTCCTGCGCGAAGTCCGCGACGTATAACTTGCCGCCACTGACCAGCATGCCACGCGGGCTGGCACCGGCCGGCAGAGTAATCGTGCTCACCACGGTATTTGTTGCCGTGTCGATGATGGAAATGGTCCCTGCGGTGGCGTTGGAGACGAAGACGTGACTGCCCGAGCCGACGACTGCGAGTGGACCTGTGCCAACGCTGATGGTTTGCACCACCGCGTCAGTGGCGGTGTTCACGACCGAGACGGTGTTTGAGCCGTAGTTGGGCACATACACGTAAGAGCCCACTACGCCCGGATTGCGTGGGGTAGTGCCGACGGTGATAGGAGTAACCACGTTCGTGGCCAGATTGATTCTGGAGATCGACGTTCCAGTACTGCTGCCGACGTACAGGGTTGAGCCCGCGCCGGACCCGGCAACGGCGATCCCCTCCGGGCTCGGAACTGACGTGATCGTTGAGGTCGCATCGGTGCTTGTCGTAATGACTTGCACGAAGTTGTCGATCTGTGCCGTGACAAAAACGCGGCTTTCATCAGTGCTGGCAACTATGCCGTGAGTTGGTGCACCGAGCGAAGGGCCGACATCGGTGACCGCGAGCGTGGCGGTGTTGATCTTCTTGACCTTTCCCTCGCCCTTGACGGTCACGTAGACAAAACTGCCTGCTGCTGCAATAGCGGTAGGCGTATTGCCAACGGTGACGGTCGCTGTCACCGCATTGGTGTTCACGTCGATGACCGAGACTGAGTTGCTGTTCGAGTTCGGCACGAAGAGCTTCGACCCCACCTTGGCGAAGCCCGTAGGCCCATCACCGACGGCGATCGTGGAGGTGACAACTGCTGACGCAGGGGGGGAAATTGTGGGAAGTCCGACCACCAGCATGGCAACGACGACACCTGCAACGGTTACCCGTGAACGCACTGCCCCACCCTCAATTTCCGATCACCCCGAGCTATCGCTCACCCGCGCCAGATGGCCTAGGTCCCTAGATCAGTAGTGAGACTATCGCCGCGGGAAAAGGGCGGAGACTTGACAGTCGCCGCGTCCTTCGAACCGTGGACAAGGCGGTTTGCGGCGTCACCTGAGGTACTCGGGACAGGTAGCGATCCGGGGTCTGTGCGCCCTAGGTGGAGCGAAGCATGGGGAAGAGCGGATGTTCCATCGGCGCACCGGCTGGAATCTGTAGGTCCAAGCCATCGAAGTTCGGCGACGTCGTCCATGGTCGTGGCGCATGCACCATGTCGTCACCGAGAAAACGCAGTGAAAACGCACGCCGCCGCTGTTGGCCAGGAACCCCGTAAGCATGGTGAAGCGTCAGCATGTGAAAGAACACGGCGTCTCCAGGCTGCAAGGCCCAACCGCGAATATCGAAATCCTCGCGATGCGCCTCGATCGCTGGCAACTCCTCAAGGGATCCTTCCGGGAACCACTTTGCCTGGTTGTCCATAAATGTGCGGGGCATCCGCCAGCCAGTCAGATGTGAACCTGCAAGAAACTCTAGCGTCGATTCGGCGGGAACTGGATCCACCGGTAGCCACATCGAACAGTTCATGACGCCATCGACGTTGTAGTAGGGCTGATCCTGATGCCATGGAGTTTCCTGTCGTGTGCCGGGCTCCTTGACCAGCATGTGGTCGTGGAACAGTCGCACTTGCGTCGCACCCATCAAAGCTCCAGCGATGTCTGCGGCTCTTGACTCCATCGCGATCAGGCGGTATTCGTCGATGCGTTGCCAGTTGCAGAAGTCCTCCACAAAGCGACCCGGATCATCGTCCCGACTGGCCACCTTGAACATCGGCCCCGGATCGGTCAAGTTGCGTTCAATGCCGCGTTCAACGACAGCGATCTCTTCGGCGGTGAAGGCTCCGCGCACCACAGTGGCCCCGATCGCGCGGTATTCCTGGATCGTGTCCTCGTCGACCACGTTTGCACGAAGGGCGGGAAGCGTGGGCCCGGCGTTCATGCCGCAAGGCTACCGGGGTTCTTGTGCCGTGTGAGTCGCCTTGGAGTTAGCTTCGCGTCGCGACAGTGGTGATGGATGCGCTTTCCAGCGTAATTGTGCCCGCCAGCGCCTTCAGCGCGTCGCCGTTGGCCGAAGCTGCGGAGACCTTGAGGCGCCGCGAGAGTGCGTAGACGGTAATCGTGTACGTGTGCTCCCCGGGACCCTGGGAGCAGGGTGGCGCGTACGCCAACTCCGGATTGTGTGAGTTATGCCCCGTGACGCCTTGCTTCTTGGCTGTGCTGCGGACCTTGGCTGGAATGTCGTACAGCGTCCATGAGTAATCCCCGGAGTTCGTCGGAGGATCACCCGGTCGTGGCGGGCCAGGTTCAGTCTCCATCAGGACCATGAAGCTTTTGGTGCCAGTCGGCGGCGTGGACCAGCGCACGATGGGCGGTTCGCCCGCTCCATCGCAGGTGAAGTTGACCGGCAGGGTTCCACCTGCACTGAAGTCTGGACTGCTGACCTTCAGGTCTGTCCTCGTCAGCATGACCTCGGCGGCCAGTCCCTGGGCCGTGAGTGGGGACGCGAATTGGGTCAGGAGCATGGCGCTGAGCGCGATCGCGACCCAAATACAGCAGCACCTCGTGACCTGCCTGACGGAGAGCATGGTCGCCATTGTTTCAGTAGACGGGCAACGAGGGAGCAAGGCGGCGGTTGTCGTGGTGAGATGGGTCGGGGCGACCTCGGGAGGCACGGCCGTGCATCGTGAAGAAGCGGCAACATTGCTCGGCGTTGCCGTCGACGCAGACCTTGACGAGGTACGTCGCGCCTGGCGGCTTTGGGCCAAGGTCGCACACCCGGACGTGGGCGGAGACCCCGACCACTTTGCGCGACTGCAGCATGCGCGCGAAATCCTGGTGCAGGAACGCCCGATTGGTGCCCGCAATTCGCAATCGGAGTCATTCGAGGCGCCCATTCGGCTTCGATTGCGCGACGTGTTACGCCCTCCACCAAGGCGCGTGCTAGCAGGTTTAGGGGCACTGGGCGCACTTGCAACTGCGGGGCTGCCACACGTACTCACGGCTTCGCTGAGCATGCCGCTGGCACTGGCTGCCGTGCCCACGGCACTGGCAGCGACCCTGTGGGTAATGGTGACAGCCAAGGCTGTCCTAGTCGAGCGGGCCGACAGGGGCCACCGCATTGCACTGGCCATGGTGCTGTGGCTGCCGCTCACCGCTAGCCAGGTTCTGCTGTCAATCATCCTCACGCCAAGCTTGGTGCCAGTGTTGCCGGTGCTTGCGCTGCCAATCGTGACCGTTGTTGCTGCAAGTAATTTCACGGCGCATGGTGGGTTCGAACGTTCAACATCACGTGAACCCTTGCTTTAGTAAGATCCGCGAGGAGGAGAACATGTCAAATCGCGTGATGTTGGCCATGCTGGGTATTGGCTTTTCGACGAGCAGTTTTGCAGCAGCAGTGATGAGCCTGGCCTACAGCTATCTGACCTACCAACTCACCGGTCGTGCCAGCATCGCCGTAGTGGCCAGCGCCTGCCTGGTACTCCCACTTGCCATTCTGGTGAAGGTCACAGGTGCCATCCTGCGTCGGCGAAGCGCCAAGACAGTCTTGGTCTGGACAAACGTTGCAACCATCGCGTCCTACATTTTTGGCACTGCTGCGATTATGGCCGGGTTCATCTCCGTGCCATTCCTACTGTTCATGGCCCTCATCGCTGGTATCGGTCAGGCGTTCATGTACCCGGCCTGGAATGTTCTGCTGACAGAAACGGCGCCGCGAGACTCCATGGAAGAAGTCAATGCGGGGATGAGTGCCTGGTGGGCGGCCGGAGCTCTCCTTGGCGTGCTTTGTGGAGGGCTGATCCAGGCCAATCTGGGGCCTGCATGGCTGTTCGTTGCCGCCTCGGTGGGCATGGTGCCAATGGTGGTGGTGCTGTTCTTCGTGCGCAGTGTCCAGGTAGCGGTGGAACCTGAGGACCTCACTCAGGGTCAGATGGGGCGTACGTCCGCCCCTTCTCTGCGCCAGACCCTTGATTACATCAGGCAATCGCCGGTGCTCTGGGTGGGCCTTTTGCTGATGTTGGTCAACGAACTGGTCGGCTATTCCCTGCTGAGCGTGATGCCTGCTCTTGCTAATGAGGTTGACCCGTCGCCGATCACCTACGCCTTGCTCATGGCTTCGTTCTACCTGGGTCTGTTCTTCGTGGACATCTGGATGCATCGGATTCATCGTGAACGGTCATTGCGAACCCTTATCGTCATCGCCCTGATCGTGATGTTTGTCCTGCTTGTCATCTCGCCCATTCTTGGTCAGGCACCGGAAGGAACCTTCAAACTCATCGCCTTCATGATCCTGCTATCACCGATCGGTCTGATGGTGGTCGTAATTGAGACGTTCTATGAATCTGCCCAGCAGGTCGGTGGGACCGATGAAACCAAGGTCCCCTACGTGCTTGCGTTGTTCAGTGCTGTTGGCGCCGTCATTGGCACGATTGGCGGATTCATTCTTGCCGCCATTATCGACTTGTCGAATGTCTTCCCAGCACTCCTGTTAGCTGGCCTGCTATGGGGTGGGTCCTTGCTATACCTGCGCTGGGCTCGGCATCTGCAGCATGTGGATGCAGTCTCTGCGGACTGAGGCGAGCAGATCAGGCACCGGAGTGCACGTGGTCAAGGAGTGTTGAAAACGCACTTACCCTCAAGGTTGTGTCCCATGAGGCCACGGTGGCCTGGGTCGAGTGCCCTTATCACGAATCTGATAAGCGAGGTTTCATGCACCCCACCGCGAGATTACTTGTCGCATGCACGATCACCTTCTTCTCGGCGGCTACCGCCGTAGTCGTGGCGGTACCTGCCGCAGCTTCGTCGGTCAAGGAGGAGGCCGTATCGCGGGAATGGCGTGCTGCGGTCTCGCCGAAGGCGGAAGACCTCCAAGGTTGGGAAGCCTCGCTGTATCGAGGGCTGTGGTGGCGAGAGAACTACGCAGGTTTTCGTCAGTGCGTTATGCGCCGGGAGTCGCATTACCGATACATGGCCAAGAACCGATTCTCGAGCGCATCAGGTGCCTACCAGTTCCTTGACAAGCAGTGGCGTCGCGGCCTCGTCTACATGATGCTGGCAGAGTCACGTAAGACCAATGACGGTTTATCAGAGCAAATTAGGTCGTTGTTTGACCAACCGATCACGACGTGGGACAGGTACTTCCAAGACCGCGCCTTCTACACGGCTTACGCCCACGGCAAGGGCGCTGCTCACTGGTCGGAAACCTGTCCCGTGTGAGCAGCGCCCCAAGAGAGCCGCGTAGCTCAGATGTCGTAGTACAGCTCGAATTCGTGCGGATGCGGGCGCAGGCGAATCGGGTCGACCTCGTTGATCCGCTTGTAGTCGATCCAGGTTTCAATGAGGTCGGCTGGGAATACGCCACCGGCCTGCAAGTAGTCGTTGTCCTGCTCGAGGGCATCGAGTACGGCGGGCAGTGATCCTGGAACCTGCGGGATATTCGCGAGTTCGTCTGGTGGCAACTCGTAGAGATCCTTGTCGACCGGTGCCATCGGCTCGATCTTGTTCTTGATGCCGTCCAAACCAGCAAGCAGCATGGCTGCGAAAGCCAGGTAGGGATTGCTCGACGGATCGGGCACGCGGAATTCGATGCGCTTGGCCTTGGGGGAGTTCCCCGTGACCGGGATGCGGATGCAGGCTGAGCGGTTGCGCGCCGAGTACACCAGGTTCACCGGAGCCTCGTATCCCGGTACCAAGCGGTGGTAGGAGTTAACCGTCGGGTTGGTGAAGGCCAGCAGCGATGGCGCATGGGCGAGCAGACCGCCGATGTACCAGCGGGCCACGTCCGAAAGGCCGCCATAGCCCAGTTCGTCGTAGAACAACGGCTGCCCGCCCTTCCACAGCGATTGATGGCAGTGCATGCCGGAGCCGTTGTCTCCGAATAGGGGCTTCGGCATGAAGGTTGCGGTCTTGCCATGCTTCCAGGCAACGTTCTTGATGATGTACTTGAACAGCATCACCTGATCTGCGGCACGCAGGAGCGTGTCGAAGCGGTAATTGATCTCGCCCTGCCCTGCGGTGCCAACCTCGTGGTGGGAGCGCTCGACCTGTAGGCCGACGTTGAGCAGGTTGGTCACCATGTCATCGCGAATATCGGCGAAGTGATCCACGGGTGGGACGGGGAAATAGCCGCCCTTGTAACGCGTTTTGTACCCGCGGTTGCCACCCTCTTCAACGCGGCCGGTATTCCAGGCGCCTTCGATCGAATCGATGTAGTAATAGCCGGCGTTCTGGCGCGTTTCGAACCGCACGTCGTCGAACACATAGAACTCAGCCTCGGCACCGAAGTACACCGTGTCCGCCACTCCAGTCGAAGCCAGGTAGGCCTCGGCCTTGGCGGCCACGTTGCGTGGGTCGCGCGAATACGGCTCGTTGGTGAAGGGGTCGAGGATGGAGAAGTTCATCACCAGGGTCTTGGCCGGGCGGAACGGATCGATGAACGCCGTTGTTGGGTCCGGCACGAGTTTCATATCTGACTCGTGAATAGCTTGGAACCCACGAATGCTTGAACCGTCGAACATCAGGCCATCTTGGAAGGCGGATTGGTCAAACCCCGATGCTGGCACATTGAAGTGCTGCATCACGCCAGGTAGGTCGATGAACCGCACGTCGACGAATTCGACGCCCTGATCCTTGATGAACCGCAGGACCTCATCTGCATTTGTGAACATCCGGCCTCCCAACCGATCGCTGTTGACTGGAAGGTAGGTCCGGGCGGTGACGTCGGAGTGTCTCGACTGTTTCGGCCGTGTTAATCCGTAGGGGCGCAAGTGGTGGCCGCAGGGCGGTGGAGCCGGATGATTGCTTGGATGGGGAGGTGACCTCGACGCCGACCCCGTCCGGAGCCCCAGATCTGCAGTCGGCGGGCCTGGGACGGCGAGCCGTGGCCCTTGGCCTGGACTGGCTCTTGGCGATCGGGATGTCCCTAGTCCTCCTTCGTCAATTCCCGTACGGCAGCTCGGAATCCTCCCTCGGGATACTCGGCCTGTTCGCCATCGAGGTAGTCCTGCTTACCTGGTTGACGACTGCGTCGTTCGGGCAGCGAGTCATGGGCTTGCAGGTGCTGAGCACTGACCGAGGGCGACTTGCCCTGTGGCGAGTAGTCGTCCGCACAGCCCTGATCTGCCTAGTCATCCCCGCCATCATCGTCGACGGCAATGGCCGCGGGCTGCAGGATCGGGCCGTTGGCAGTGTCGTGATCAGGCGTGCAAGGTCAATGCATTGATGTGCGTGAGTGGGGTCTAGCGGGGGCGACGCACCTGGCGAGGGCTCGTTGGCATGGGGCCCTTTGGGATCGGCAGGGGCCCTGCGTTTTGACTGACGGCCTCAAGGCGACGGCGAACTTGGGTGATCTCGCCTCCGCGAAGGTTTTTCGGCAGTTTGCCCAAGGTGCGCTGCAGATTACGAAGCGCTACCTGGCCGGGCTCGTCACCCACCTGAATCTCGTAGATCGGGATCTCTGGCAGCCACCGGGCCGTCTTCTTACGCTCGTTCGCCAGCAGGTGGACGACGCGGTTTGACGGACCCTCTGACACGAGGATGACGCCGGGTTTCCCGACGACACGACTGACCATGTCCTGACTTCGCGAGATCGCCACGGCGGGCGTGCAGACCCAGCCACCTCGCAGCGATTGCACGACCGCGGCGGCTGCGCCTGGTTGGCCCTCGATGCGTCGGTAGGCGGCGCGCATCGCGCGACGACTGAACCAAAACATGCCGGCCAGCACGCCAAGGGGAATAGCGAGCAGGATTCCCGAAATCAGGTTGACGAAAATCCAGGTCGGCACTAGGCCGACAATGGCGCCGAGCAGGAAGAAACCGAGGACCTCAAAGGGCAGGGTCGGAAATGCCTCCTGGGTCATCCGCCAGTTCTGCGCGATGGTGGAGAGCGTGCTGCGGATCCTGTCCAAGAACTTGGGCATGGACCAGAGCCTAACTTCTCAGACCAGTTGGTCGATCTCGGCCATGGCGGCGGGGTCTAGGTGCACCAGCGCGGCGCTGCAGTTCTCCTCGAGGTGACTCAGGGAGCCGGTGCCGGGGATGGGCAAGATGACCGGTGAGCGCTGTAGCAGCCAGGCCAGGGCGACCTGAGCAGGCGTGCAACTGTGGCGCTGCGCGATCGCACCCAGGGGGCCGTCCGGTGCGACGAGTTCGCGATTGCCGAGTGGGAACCATGGGATGAACCCGATCGAGTGCTGCTCGCAGTACTGCAACACTTCTTCGCTCTGCCGGTTTCCGGCGTGATACAGGTTTTGCACGCTCACGATCGGAAGAACGGCTCGTGCGCGTTCCAGCTCCGCGACACCGACTTCGGATAACCCCACGTGACGTATCAGGCCCTCATTGATCATCTGGGCGATCACGCCGAACTGCTCCGCCTCTGGCACCTTGCCATCGATACGGTGTAGTTGCCAAAGATCGATCCGGTCGATGCCAAGACGGCGAAGCGACATTTGCACGCATTGGCGCAGATACTCCGGTCTGCCAACTGCTGCCCAGGCATCTGGGCCCTGGCGGGTGAGCCCGCCCTTGGTTGCGATGATCAGCGGGTTGCCGTTGCCTGAATAGGGGTAGAGAGCCGCACGGATCAGGTCCTCACTGACATTGGGGCCGTAGGAGTCCGCGGTATCGATAAAGTCGACACCAAGGTCGCGGGCGCGCTGTAGGACTTGGATCGCTCGAGTTCGATCTGCGGGTTCACCCCAGATCCCGGGCCCGGTAATACGCATCGCACCGAAGCCAAGTCGGCGAATGGTTAAGGGATCGTTAGTCGATGATCCAAGTGTGAAAGTGCCGGATGCGAGAACCGGTTGATCCGCGGGGGTATTCATCAGTGCCTTTCGGAACTAGTAGCCGGGCTTGATTTGAATACTCTGGCCGACTGAAATGACACCAGGGTGTTCCACCCAACCGGTCACGCCGCGCAGCCCCATGGCCGCCTTCGGGAACGCCTCGGCGCGTGTGTCGTAGCGCTCCTGCACTAATCCACCTGCAATGACACACGGCAGATTCTCTCCACCGAGCATGACTACGGCACCACCTGAGAACACCAGTCGTGTCATAGGAGGAAGTTGCGTCAGATTCGCGATGCCTCGGGTGCAGATGTTGTCAGCGATGACTCCGGGTGCAAGCAGTGGCAGGCCGAGATTTACGGCGATCTCAGCAAGCTCGGCCTCGTCCACAAGGGACAACTGCCGGTGGTTGCGAATCGTCGTGCCACGCGGGAAGACGTTGGCTTGACGCGTGTTAGAACTCATCGTCAATCCGTGGTGACGATCCCCGATGGCACCGCCCCAGTCGAGTTCCAGATTTTCCTTGGCTACCGGCACCGGGCTGTCCTCGGGCCATACATGTGTGGCAACGACCTGGGCCGGTACTGACTCGCCGCTGCCCTGTCCATTGCCGCTCACAGCGCAACCCTAGATGGCTCGCTGCTTGCGTCCGGCTGGCTGGACCGGCTGGGTGGACCGGCTATTGGGACCGGCTCTGGATCGCCTGTTGGTAGAGCCGCCCCGCACGGTAACTGGACCGAACCAGGGGACCGCTGAGGACACCGACAAATCCCATTTGTGTGGCCTGCTCGGCAAAGATGTCAAACTGCTCGGGAGTAACCCATCGCTGCACCGGATGATGGCGTGAAGACGGTCGCAGGTACTGGGTGATCGTGATGAGGTCGCAGCCTGCTGTATGAAGATCTTCCAAGGCCTGGGTGACTTCATCATCACGCTCGCCGAGGCCAAGGATGAGGTTGCTTTTGGTGACGAGCCCCGCTGCGCGCGCGTCGCTGATTACGCGAAGGCTGCGCTCGTAGGTGAATGCCGGCCGGATGCGCTTAAAGATGCGCGGAACTGTTTCGAGGTTGTGGGCCAACACCTGTGGTCCGCTTGCGAATACCTCGTCCAAGAGTTCGACGCGACCGTTGAAGTCGGGAATCAGCAGTTCTACACCGGTTCCTGGATTGGCGGCATGGATAGCTCGAACGGTCTGCGCGTAGAGCCAGGATCCTCCGTCCGGTAGATCGTCACGAGCTACACCTGTGACCGTTGCGTAGCGCAGGCCCATCGTTCGCACCGACTGTGCGACACGCTCTGGCTCGTCGCGATCAAGCGGCTGAGGCTTTCCGGTATCGATCTGGCAGAAATCGCAGCGACGCGTGCACTGGTCGCCCCCAATGAGAAAGGTAGCCTCGCGGTCCTCCCAACATTCGAAAATGTTCGGGCAACCAGCCTCTTGGCATACGGTATGCAGTCCTTGCTCCGCTACCAGGCCGGCAATCTGCGTGTATTCCGGTCCCATGCGCACGGTGGTGCGAATCCACGGAGGCTTGCGTTCGATCGGGGTGCCAGCGTTGCGCGCCTCGACGCGGAGTAGTCGCCTGCCCTGGGCATCCGTGGTTACTAAGTCCATAGATTCAGGCCAGTGTCGCAGTTGCTAGCGCCGCCCTGAGCACGGGCAGGACTTCGTCGACCGTTACCGGCCGCCCGCACTCCTTGGTCAGCGAGGTGACCGTCGCGTCTGAGATGCCACAGGGCACGATGCGATCAAACCAGCCTAGGTCACAGTCGCAGTTCAGTGCGAAGCCATGCATCGTGACACCCTGCGCAACGCGAATGCCGATGGCGGCGATCTTGCGAGCCGGTCCTCGACTATCGGGGCCGACCCAAACACCGCTACGGCCGTCGACGCGCTGACCGTTGACGCCAAAGTGAATGCACACGTCGATGAGCAACTGTTCGATCCTGCGCACGAAGGCAACTACGTCGAGTGGTTCGCGAAGGCGCACGATGGGGTAGCCGACGAGTTGTCCCGGCCCATGCCAGGTGATCTTCCCTCCGCGATCAACGTCAATGACCGCAGCATCCGTCGGCAGCGGCCAGGGTCGCTCATGGGGTTCGGTACGTCGGCCGGCCGTATAGACGGGGGAGTGCTGCAGGAGCAAGAGGTGATCCGGCGAACCGCCGACCACCTCAGCATGAATGCGCCGTTGCAGGTCCCAGCCCTGGTTGTAGTCGACGAGAGCAGTACGCAGTTCTTCGATGATCAACCCTGACATTTTCAGCCTAGGGGTCACTGCCGCACTCGTCACTGAATCAGCCTAGGAGTTGCAGGAATCTGAAGTACCGTCAGGGCATGGTTCGAGTGCTTCGCAGCCTCGGTGTGGCGTTGATTGGCGTCTTGATGGTCGCCTCTGCTCAAGGCCCTGCCTGGGCTGCTGATGTGATCAACGGATGTGCCATCGTCGTGAACGCACGGTGCCCGGGGGCAAATCTTTCAGGAGCCGGACTCGCTGATGCGAACCTCAGTGGCGCTGATCTGGACTCGGCCACCCTCGAAACGGCGAATCTCACGCGTGCCAAGTTCGTCAATGCCAATCTGGCGCGAACATGGTTGGGCGGTGCGGTTGCTGACGGTGCGGACTTCGCCGGTGCCAACCTGACCGAGACCAAGGCCTACGGTGCGCTATTCGGCTACGCACGTTTCGATGGTGCCGTTCTGGACGGGGGGTTGTTCATCGACCGTGCGAATCTTGATCACGCCTCGTTCACCGGAGCTAAGTTGCGCGCGACGGAATTCGCCGACAAGTACGGCAGTTATACCGCGGGCAGCGTGCGCAATGCGAACTTTGCTGGTGCAGATTTGACTGATGCTTATGCGACCGGCGTGGACTTCACTGGGAGCACGTTTGCGGGTACCACCACGCTGAATGACACCGTCATGACAGGCGCAAAGGTCACCGGTGTCGATTTTCGGGGCGCTGCCATGCAGGGGACTTCACTAACGAGTGCACAGATGGACGGTGCTGCCTTCGACGGCAACTTCATGAACGCCTCGAGCTTGGCAAGGGGATCAGCCCAGTCAGCCTCACTGCGCAGGGCATCGTTGGCCTACGCGAACCTTTCCGGCCTTTCGGCAGATGGCGCAAACCTGCGTGGAGCGGACCTGACTGAGGCAAATCTCGCGTGGGCACGTTTTTCTGGCGGGATCCTGGCCGATGCGGACCTGACTGGGGCCAATCTCTATGGCGCTAACTTCAACGGTGCCAACATGCGTGGGGTGAAAATGAGCTTGGCAGACATCATGAAGCCGAGTTTTGAATGTGATGAGCAGACGCAATGGTCGGGCCGCTTCAAGCGAAAGCTGGAAAAATACTGTGGCAAGAACGATGGGTGCCCAATCATCCTGTGGCCCTGCCCAACGTCGGAGCAGCCGTGCGGAAGTCGCAGCGACTTCAAAGACGTTGGCGATGCCTGGGTAGATGCGGTGTTCGCGGAGTGCTTTCCGGACTTTGTCGGCAAGCAATGGAGTTCAGTCTGTAAGCCCCCAGAACCCGGTGAAGCGGCGAAGGCCTGCATTTACACCATCGTGGTGCTGCGTGGCGGTCGCTGACCTGCTCGGTTAAGTTCCAAGCAGGCGAAGAACTGCCTGCGCCGATCGACGCCCGCTGACCATGGCTCCCTGAATACTTGCCGTGTCGCGATGATCGCCGGCCACAAATCGGCCACCACCTAGGTCTACTGCTTGCCGCGGATTGAGCGGTGGCAGCATCGCCGGTAGGGCGTAGGGAATGTCGTAGTGCGCGATCAACTCCCAGTCGCTGGTGTCGCACCCGTACAGCAGGGCCAGGTGCCGGCGCACGGCCTGCTCGTCATCACTGGACGAAGCGATACCTAGCGTCGAGGTCGAGATCAAGGCGATTCCTGCTGGGGCATATTCGGGAACGGCGTAGGTCAGTGGCACGGTAGTGACCACCGGACCTCGCCGATCACCGTCGACGATCAGTGCGGAGCAGCCTGGGCGCCGCGGCCAGGTTCGCGTTGCGTGGTACCACGTTGTGGTGGGACGGCCGTGGGGCACCGTGATCTCCGGTAGCAGTGCCTTCGCCGTGACGGGGTCGGTAGCCACGATGACCGCGCGCGCCTGGATTGCCCCGTGATCTGTTTGCACGGCGGATTCGCGCACGGCCGTGACAGCAGTATTCAGTTGCACGCATGCGTCGGGAAGGCTGTCGCAAAGTTGACGGGGGATCGCCTGCATGCCCGTGGCGGGTAGGGCAGGGGTACCGCGCACGAACGAGCGCATGACCAGGTCGAGGAATCGCCGGGAGGTAGCCAGATCTGCCTCCAGGAACACGCCGGTCAGGAATGGTCGAAGCACGCGGTCGATGAGGTTGGCGTCGAGCCCAGTGGATCGGAACTCCTCAAGTGCTGAGCAGTCAGGTTCGTCCAACAGATCCGCGACGGGTCGACGTGAGTTGCGCCAGGCATACGACGCGAAACGCAGTTTGGAAAATGGACTGCCGGTGTTGAACGGCAGCGCTCCCATGGCCCAGGTTGGGCGGCTGCGTGGGTCACCCAGTCGACTCGCGCCGGATGTTCCGGCAACGATGACACCTGGAACCAGTGGACGTAGGTCAAGGGCCTGGTGGTCGAGGACCCGAGCGGCTTCCGGATATGCGGGGTTGTAGAGCTGGAACCCGCGGTCAAGCGTGAAGCCATCGATCGTGTCGGTGCGCACACGCCCGCCAACGTCGTCGCCGGCTTCAAGGACGAGCACATCCATGTCATGGATGGCGAGGTGTCGTGCGGCGGCCAGACCGGCCAGCCCGGCGCCGACAACGATTACGTCAGGCATCGTTGAGTTCTAGCTGGCTAGCGGTCAAGTGCCGTGCTGATCGCAGAGGCGATGTCGCGGTCCTGCCACTGGAAACCTGCCTGCTCAAGAACCTTCGGCAGCACCCGTGCGCTGCTGAGGATTTCTGTCGAGAATTCACCGAGCGCAGTCTTCAGGGCGACCGCGGGAACCGGAAACAAGGTTGGGCGACCGAGCACCTTGCCCATGGCTGCCGTGACCTCGGCGTTGGTAGCTGGATTTGGCGCCGTGAGATTCACCGGGCCGGTCAGGTTGCTGTCAACGAGGTACATCAGCGCGGAGACTTCGTCCCGTAGTGAGATCCAGGACCAGTACTGCCGGCCACTACCCAATTTGCCACCGAGTCCTAGGCGGAAGATGGGAAACAGTCGTGCCCAGGCCCCGCCCTGCTTGGCCACCACAAGTCCGGTGCGTGCGTGGACGACGCGAATACCGGCATCGCGCGCCGGATCCGCGGCGGCCTCCCACGATTCAACGACGTCTGCGAGAAAACCGGTTCCGGCGGGGGAAGACTCGTCCACCGCACGATCGCCGGTATCGCCGTACCAACCGATGGCTGAACCAGCCACGAGGACTGCCGGTTTGGGCTGCAGCGCGGCCATGGCTGTTGCGATGGTCCTGGTGCCCAGCACCCGGCTGTCGCGAATCTCCTGCTTATAGGCGTCGGTCCAGCGATGGTCACCGACACCAGCGCCGGCGAGGTGAATGACTGCCCGCGTGCCGGCCAATGCCTCTAGGTCAACGGTGCCAGCTTTCGGATCCCACTGGACCTCATCTGCCGATGTCGCGGTCTTGCGCACGAGGCGAAGTACGCGGTGACCCTGCGCTCGTAAAGCGGGAACCAAGGCGCGACCGATCAAACCAGAAGCACCCGTCACAGCGATAGTCGAACCGGCCTGGGCAGTGGCGTCCATGACACAAGCATCCCACTGATCCGGCTGGTCGCAGGGGCTGGGGAGTTACAGCCCCAGTTCGGCTTCGAAGGCCGCCTCTTCAAGTCGCGCTCGAATACTGCCCAGGAAGCGCGCCGCGTCAGCTCCATCGACCAGCCTGTGGTCGTAACTCAGGGAGAGGTAGACCATCGAGCGAATTGCGATGACATCCTCACCCTTGTCGGCAACTACTACTGGGCGCTTGACGACCGTGCCAGTGCCAAGGATGGCGACCTGAGGCGGATTGACAATCGGGGTATCGAACAAAGCTCCGCGGCTACCGGTGTTGGTCACCGTGAAGGTGCCACCTGATAGTTCGCTGGGGCCAACCTTGTTTGTGCGTGTGCGCTCGGCAAGGTCCGCAATCCGGCGAGCGAGGCCGGCGACATTCAGTTCACCCGCGTTGGTGATCACTGGCACCAGGAGCCCACGCTCGGTATCCACGGCGATACCGAGGTTCTCCTCGGCGTGATAGGTCACCGTTCCTGCGGCTAGGTCCAGCGATGCATTCAACTGTGGAAACTGCTTGAGTGCCTCAACTGCGGCCTTGCAGAAGAACGGCAGGAACGTCAGGCTCACACCTTCGCGGGCAGCGAACTGTTGCTTTACGCGGTTGCGCAAGGCCGCCACTCGTGTGATGTCGACCTCCACCACCGTGGTGAGTTGCGCCGACTCCTGCAGCGACTGTTGCATGCGCTCAGCAATGATGCGGCGCAGCCGACTCAGCGGCTGCGTGGTGCCCCTCAACACAGACTCCGAAGCAGTGGTGGACTGACCTTCTTTGGTCGGTGCGACCGACGGACCCGGCGCAGATGTGGCCGATGGGATTGCGGTGCTCGTGGTTGCCGTGGACCCAGCGGCTGCGTCAAGGACGTCCTGCTTGCGGATGCGGCCCCCAATGCCGGTGCCGGTTACGTTAGCGAGATCGACACCGTGCTGGGCGGCAAGTCGACGAACCAGCGGTGTGATGTAAAGCCCGGCATCGCCGCCAGATGTCACCGAGACTGCAGGTGCAGGTGCAGGTGCAGGTGCAGGTGCAGGTGCAGGTGCAGGTGCAGGTGCAGGTGCAGGTGCAGGCGTTGCTGCGGCCGGTTCGACCGGTGCTACTACCGGTGGCGATGGAGGTGCAGGGCTGGCAGTTGCCGCGCTGCTGGAACCAATTGAGCCGAGCTGGCCGCCAACAGGGACGGTTTGGTCTTCGGCTACCAAGATGGCGGTTAGTACCCCGCTGGCCGGCGCTGGAATTTCAGTGTCGACCTTGTCTGTTGAGACCTCGACGAGGGGTTCATCCGCCTGCACGGAGTCGCCGACCTTCTTTAGCCATCGAGTCACGGTGCCTTCGGTCACCGATTCACCAAGGGCTGGGAGCAGGATCGGCGTCTGCGTGGATGAGGATGCCGCTGGTGTGGGCGTGGGCGTGGGCGTGGGCGTGGGTACGGCCACGGCCACTGGAGCTGTTTGAGGAGCCGGTGATGCTGGCTTAGGTGCCGGTTCAGGTGCTGTGGGTTCAGCGGAGGCAGATTCATCGGCTGAACCGATAACCGCGAGTTCACCACCGACCGGAATCGTTTGATCTTCCAGTGCGCGAATCTCGAGCAGGACGCCGCTGGCTGGCGCGGGGATCTCGGTATCGACCTTGTCGGTGGAGACCTCCACTAGGGGCTCGTCCGCCTGAACCGTCTCACCAACCTTTTTCAACCACCGCGTCACCGTGCCTTCGGTGACTGATTCGCCGAGTTGGGGCATGGTCACGGAAACCGTCATGGTCGATGACTCCTTCGCTAGCGGGCCGCTTGTGGCAGCAATCAGGCGTGCGCGTGCAGGGGCTTGCCGGCCAAGGCAAGGTGTGCCTCGCCCATGGCCTCGTTCTGAGTGGGATGTGCGTGGATGAGCGAGGCAACGTCCTGCGGATTGGCCTCCCAGTTCACAATCAACTGAGCCTCACCGATCTGCTCACCTACGCGCGAGCCCACCATATGGACGCCAACGACTGGGCCATCGGTGCGCTGCACCAACTTGATGAACCCGGTGGTGGCCAGGATCTGGCTCTTGCCGTTACCCCCAAGGTTGTACTCATAGACCGTGACGGCCTCGCCGTACTGCTCGCGAGCCTGCGCCTCAGTGAGGCCAACGCTGGCGACCTCGGGCTCGCAGTAGGTGACGCGGGGAATGTTGATGTCGGGGATTACCTCGGGATTCAGGCCAGCGATCTCTTCGGCAACGAATATTCCCTGCTGGAACCCACGGTGGGCCAACTGCAGGCCGGGGGTGATGTCGCCGACCGCGTAGACATTGGGCAGGTTTGTGCGCAGGCGATCGTCTACCAATACCCAACCACGATCCATGGTGATGCCCTGCTCGTCGAATCCCATCCCGGCGGTGCTGGGTCCGCGACCCACCGCAACGAGCAGCAGGTCTGCCTGCAACGTCGTGCCGTCTTCCAAGCCGACCTGGACTCCGTCGGCGTTCTGTGTTGCGGAGGCAAACCGCACACCAAGCGAAAGGGTGATGCCCCGCTTGCGGAACGCGCGCTCGAGTGCCTTTGAGCACGCTTCGTCTTCATTGGGAACAAGGTGCGGCAGGGCTTCCACCACAGTGACCTCGGCACCGAACGACCGCCAGATCGACGCGAACTCCACACCGATGACGCCACCACCGAGGACGATGACTGACTTGGGCACGTAGTCCAGCTCAAGTGCCTGGTCGGAGGTCATGATCCGCCCCCCGATCTCCAATCCGGGCAGGGTACGTGCGTAGGAACCGGTGGCCAGGACAACTGTGGTGCCCGTGTAGATCGTGTCTCCGACCTGAACGGCATTGGGCCCGACTAATCGACCCGTGCCCTCGACCATGTGCACATTCCGGCTCTTGACTAAGCCCTGCAGGCCCTTATAAAGGCGTCCCACGACTTGGTCGCGGTAGGCATTCACCTTGGGCATGTCGATGCCGTCGAGGGTGGCGCGCACGCCGAAGGCTTCACTTTCCCGCGCAGAGTCGGCGACCTCCGCGGCGTGCAGAAGCGCCTTTGTCGGAATGCAACCGCGATGCAGGCAGGTGCCGCCCAGTTTGTCGCGATCAATGAGGATGACGCTCTTGCCCAGTTGACTGGCGCGCAACGCACAGGCGTAGCCGCCACTTCCTCCGCCGAGGATTACCAGGTCAGCGGATTCAGCGGCCATTGGCGCTCCTATCGATGTTTGCTGCGGACGGCTGCCGCCTCCCAGACTGGCTCTGCTGCCTATCCTGCCGCAAGCGCTCGGGCGACCTCGATGAAGGTTCGCACGGCGGCACCGGTCCCGCCCTTGGGTGTGTAGCCGTAGGGACCCTTGTCATTGAAGGCCGGGCCGGCGATATCCATGTGCACCCATGGCTGGTTGCTTGGAATGAATGCGTTCAGGAACACCCCTGCGGAAAGCATGCCCCCGAGCCGATCGCCGATATTGGCCAGATCCGCCGTTGCGGAGTCCAGCGAGGCTCGCAGGTCCTCGGGTAGGGGCATTGGCCACACCGCTTCGCCCCCACGATCTGCCGCCTGGCAGACGAACTCGCGGGCTCGAGGATCATTGGACATCACCCCAGCGATTCGTGATCCAAGGGCGATGCGCTGAGCTCCGGTGAGGGTGGCGGCATCGATGATGACGGTGGGCTTTTGCTGCACAGCCATGCCCAATGCATCGGCGAGGATCAGTCGGCCCTCCGCGTCAGTGTTGAGCACCTCCACGGTCGTACCGTCGAACACTGTGATCACATCGCTAGGACGCTGCGCGGTGCCACTGGGCATGTTCTCCGCGGTGGGTACCCAGCCGGTGACGCGCACCTTCCAGCCAAGGGTGGCGATGGCCTGAGTTGCCGCGATCACCGCAGCAGCGCCGGCCATGTCGGCCTTCATCTCGTCCATGTTTGCGGCAGGTTTGATCGAGATGCCACCGGTATCGAAGGTGATGCCTTTGCCGACGATGGCCAGGTGAGCCTTAGCGCCTGATGGTCGATAGTCGAGCCGTACTAGGCGTGGTGGGTTCACCGAGCCCTGCCCCACGGCGAGGATCCCGCCACATCCATCGCGACGAAGCGCGGGAACATCCCAGGTTTTGACTGTCACCGGCAGATTCGACACGGCACTTTTCGCCTGCTGAGCCAAGCGCGCTGGAGTTAGGGCCGACGGTGGCGTGTTGACCAAGTCGCGGGAAAGGTGCACGGCCTCGGTAGTGACGTTGGCTTCACGGATGATGGCTCGCTGCGCGGCCTTCGGGTCTTCACCTAAAAGGATGGTGATGGTACGCAGTGGCATTTGCTGGGCCGCCTTCGACTTTGCCCGAAACTGCGTAAATGAGTAAGCGGCTAGGCCAGCAGCGACGGCAAAATCCCGCAGTTGTTCGTCGGTGTCAATCGGCAACGCAAGAGCGGCCGTTCGCAAGCCCGTGAGACTCCGGACGGCGTCACCTACCGCCCGACGTCTGGCTTCGCGATCGGCTTGCTTGGTGGCATCACCCAGTCCCACAGCAACCAACACCTCGGCTCGAATTCCGGTCGGAGCTGGGATCCGAGTGACCTGGCCGCAACTTCCGGTGGCACCCACAGCCTGCAGCGCCTCGAGAACTCGGCGGGAAATCGATCCGGGTAGACGAGGACTTGCGAGTTCGATCTTGCCGCGCCCGTTCGGTACGACGGCGACTACGAGCGCATCGCAGGTGAACTCGGCGGGGTTAGCGGTGGACAAGGCGATCGTCATGACGAGTAAGCCTAGGGGCGACTAGCGTTGGCTTGTGACACAGTTACAGCGAACACCGCTCTACGAACGCCATGTAGCGGCTGGTGCAAAGATGGCTGATTTCGGCGGCTGGTCGATGCCGATCGAATACGCATCGGTGGTTGCCGAACACAATGCGGTGCGCCAATCAGTTGGCATTTTCGACGTCTCACACATGGGCAAGGTTCGCGTCCACGGTCCGGGTGCGCTGGACGCACTCAATGCAGTCCTTGCCAATGACCTTGATCGGATTGGTGACGGCCAGGCGCAGTACTCCTTGCTCTGTAATGATCAAGGTGGTGTCATCGACGACCTCATTGTTTACCGCTGGCGTGACGATGAACTGTTCATCATTCCCAACGCGGCTAACGCACAGCGCGTGGTAGCAACACTGCGTGCTGCAGTTCCTGCCACTGTCACCGTCGATGACATGCACAACTCGCACGGCATCATCGCGGTTCAGGGACCGCGAAGTGCCGCGGTGTTGTCGCAGTTGAGCCTGCCCACCGATCACGACTACATGACGATGGTTGCAAGCACCTTTGCTGGCGAGCCCGTGGTGGTGTGTCGAACCGGCTATACCGGTGAACATGGCTATGAGTTGGTACTGCCCAGCGCGACGCTCGGGGCGGCCTGGGATGCACTTATCGCATGCGCAGCGCAGTTCGACCTTCAGCCTGCCGGGCTCGGAGCGCGGGACACGCTCCGCACCGAAATGGGCTACCCCTTGCACGGCCAAGACATCAGTGAGCAGATCACACCGGTGCAAGCAGGACTGGTCTGGGCGGTGGGCTGGGACAAGCCTGCTTTCGCAGGTCGCGAGGCTCTCGTCGAGGAGCGGGCGGCAGGACCGAAGCGTCGACTGCGCGGATTGCGCAGCCTTGACCGCGGAATTCCACGCGCGCATATGCATGCCTATGCAGCTGACGATCTGGCGATGGCCGGACCAGTGATCGGTGAAGTCACCAGCGGAACTTTCTCCCCAACGTTGCGGCAGGGCATCGGCCTGGCGTTGCTGGACACTGCTGTTGGCCTCGGTGATCAGGTCGTTGTTGACGTGCGCGGCCGAGCATCAACCTTTGAGGTCGTCAAACCACCGTTCGTGCAGCCGTCGACCCGCGAGCCCTAGCTGGGCTCGAACAATCAACCGGAACCGCGCGTCGATCAAATCGGCACGACCTTCGGGATCTTGCTGGTCGCCTGAATCCACTGCGTGCCATCGTCCATCCACCCGGGTGGGGTTGGATCTTTCTTGGCCCACCCTGTACCGGTATCCGTCCAACCGCTTGGTGTGGCATCTTTCTTCACCCACTCATTGCCGGTGTCCGTCCAACCGAAGGGCGTGGGATCTTTCACTGAGCGGGTTCGCGTTTCCATGCAGTTGTCGTAGATGGCCGAACCACCATCAGGCATAGGCACGACACAGGATCCGATGTTCACCTGGTATGTCTCGTTGTGGTACGTGTACGCGCGCGTTGTATAGGTATACGGCTGCGTGGCGTAGGTGTATGGCTGTGTCCGAATGCATTCGGCGCCGTTATCTCGGTAACCGGTGGGGCAGATATAGATGGTCTGCGTACTCGGTCCAGACGGCGTACTTGGCCCGGCGGGTGGCACCACGACGGTGATCGACGGTGCCTGGGGCTGTGCGGGCTGGTTGGGTGTTGGGTTAGCGGTGTTGCCATGAATCTGCTTGAGCGTGCGCGACATGATGGCCCGCGAGGACTTGCCGACTGAAGCGCTGTTTCGCGGCGTTACCGTGAAGGTGTAGAGCGCGTCGGGGTCCAGGCCAGTCAGCACAGCGGTGCGCGCACCGACAACGGTGTCTTCGACGGTGGGTTGACCCGGCGCGGTGGCGGTAATGGTGTAACTGACGGCGCTGCCCCCATTCTTGGGCGTCTGCAGGTGGACCCATGCCAACTCAACGCGATCCGGGGCACTGCTGGTGACAACCAATCCGCTGGCATCGCCGACCTTGCCCACCGGGACCACCGTGCGGGTGGCACTGCCAACGCGAACTGTGTACGCCTTACCGGGGACCAGTCCGGTGAAGCGCAGGGGGGCCGAGGCCTTGGCCCGCTGCGTGACCGTCGGCTGTCCCTTGCTGCTGACAACGACCGGCTTACCGCCGTGTTGCGTTACCTGGATGCCATTGACGATGGTCGCCTCTGCGTGGGGGCCGGCGGCGCTCGTCTGGTCCTGGGTGACCGGGGCGGCGGCCACCACCAGTGGAGATTCGTCTGCGACGACTCTTATGGACCCCATCGGCGAAGCGCCAATTGCGGCCGCGTGGCTGGCCGGCGCACCTGCCAGCAGCAGAGCGAAGCAGGACGAGCCCGTCATGAGCCCCGTCATGAGCCCCGTCATGAGCCCCGTCGTGAGCCCGGGTCGGCCCTGTGATGGGCCCTGTGATGGGCCCGGTGATCGGTGTTGTGTGGGTGTGACTGCACTCTTCATGCGCTGGTAGTGCCCGGCAGGGGGCCCGGTGAACCAGATTCACTCGAGAAATTTCAGAAGGTTCTTGCCGGGTGTGCGCTCAAGCCAGGATCTGGCTGGCCATGCAGGCGGTCACCAGTCCCGCGGTGGCGGCCACTTCGACGCTGGCGCCGAGGACGTCCCCGGTCATGCCACCCAAACGATTCTTGGCGTGCAGCAGTGTGAGCACCGCGGCGCCGGCGGCCGCGGCCAAGGCGATTGCGCCGACCGGGCCAAGCAGGAGCCATCCAAGACCGATCAGCAGTACCCAGGTCAACACCGCTGCTGACCGTGGTACGCACCGGGCAACGGTGGCGCCGAGTCCGTCAGGACGGGCGGGTGGGAACCAAGGTGTGCAGCCAACAGTGATCGCGGCTCGAGCACCGCCGATGCAGAACACCGCAATCCAGAATGTGAACGGCACCGGCTGTGTCAAGGCCAAGCTGCCCAGCGCAATGATCTGCAGGAGTAGCGCAGCGACGATGGCAAGGACACCGAAGGGGCCGATGTCAGACCGCCGCGCGATCTGGAGTGCACGCTCGGCAGGTGCTCGACTGCCCAGCGCATCGGCAGTATCCGCCAGGCCATCGAGGTGCAACGCGCCAGAGCCCCACGCCACCAGCAGCACTGCGCCACAAGCTGTCAGCGCGGCCAGGCCTGGGTAAGCGTCGGTGAGCAGCAGTGGCAGGGCGGCACCAGCGGTGAGGAGCAGGCCCACCAGGGGGGCCAGCAGCATGGCGATGCGCGTGCAACCGCGTGTGACCTGACTAGGCGGTGGTGTTGGTACGCGCGTGAGCGTTCCGAATGCCAGGCGTAGACCATCGCTAAGGGTGTGCTGAGGGCCGTTGGGCGTCACCTATTACTCACCGCTGCTTCGTCGAAGGTGGCCATCTGCGCGAGCAGGGCGATTGCTGATTGCACGGTGCCCAAAGCCATCAAGGCACCGGTGCCTTCGCCCAGGCGCATGCCATGGTCGGCGACAGGTTCCAGATCCAGATACTCCAGCGCAAAGCGATGCGCGGGCTCAGTCGAGCGATGCCCCGCAAGCCACCACTTACGTGCTCGGTGATGTTGACGATCCACCACAAGTGCTGCAGCAGTGACTACGGTGCCATCGAGAATCACGGGCACGCCGCGCTCTGCAGCCCTACCGATGAAGCCGACCATCGCAGCCAGGTCTGCTCCGGCGCAGCAGGCAAGCAGCGCTAGGGGATCGCCCATGATTGGCCTGGCCCGACGCATGGCCTCGCGAATGGCCGTGCACTTGCGCATCCAGGTGGCGTCGTCGATGCCAGTCCCGCGTCCGGTGACCTGTGCCGCATCATGGCGAGTGAGCAGCCCGACGAGCACAGCTGCTGGCGTGGTGTTGCCGATGCCCATATCACCGACGATGAGCAGATCTGCACCTGCCTCAATCGCTTCGTCCGCACAATTTTGTCCCAGAGCCAGCGCCCGCTCGACCTCTTGCCTGGTTAGCGCGTCTTCACGGTCAATGGAGCCACTCCCGCGGCGAATGCGTGTGGTCAGGGGGTCCGGTCGAGCATCAGCAGGCAGATCGTTGACGTAGTCGGGCTCGCAATCCACCGCGGCATCAATGACATGTAGTCGCACGCCGTGCAGGCGAGCCAGCACGCTTGCACCGGCACCCCCGGACACCAGGTTGCGCACCATCTGCGCGGTGACCTCGGGTGGATAGGCGCTGGTGCGGGCCATGCGTGCAACCCCGTGATCGCCAGCGAAGATCGTGAGCTGCACCTGTTGAAATGGTTGCGGAGGGCACTGGCCCTGCACTGCCGCGGCCCATACGCTCAGTTCCTCGAGCCGGCCTAGGGCACCAGTGGGCTTGGTGAGTTGATCCTGTCGGGCGCGTGCGCGTTCCGCACACGCGGCGTCGGGGAGTGGAATCTCAGTCACGGCACATCCTCGACAGTTGAATGCGCAGTCAGGTCAGCAAGCGCAAGACCTCGCCCGGCCACCATCAACGTCGATTTGTCACACACCTGCGCGACGCGGAGATTCACCATGCCAAGTAGGTCGCGAAACAGCCGACCACTGGCAGAACTCGGTACTACTCCGGAGCCAACCTCGTTACTCACCAGGACAACCGATGCTCGCGATTCGCTAATGGCTGTGGTGAGCGCATCGCAGGCGCTCATGACCACGGTCGTGGCGCGGCTCCTGTCCTGCCAGGCATCCGCGTCGTCAACCAGCGCGGTGACCCAGGTCCCCAGGCAGTCGATAAGGATGCACGCAGCTTCGTCCTGATGGCCTTTGATGGAAGCGGCGAGTTGCGTGGTCTCCTCAGTGCGCCAATGACCTGGGCGGCGCTGGCGATGAGCGGCGATGCGCTCCATCCATTCAGCGTCCGTTGAATCGCGACGAGCGCAGGCGATGTAGACGACACTGTCGAATTGCGCTGACAATCCCTCGGCATAGCGTGATTTGCCGGAACGGGCACCGCCCAAAACCAGATGAGTGCAGCGGGGTGCGATGTTGCGTGCAGAGTGCGAGTCAGCCCGACTTGCGGACAGTGTCAGCGTTGTACCGTCATCGACCACATCGGCTCCCATCGGTGCCAGCATGTCGCGTAGTTTTGGGGTCGGGGGATTGTGATGGCCGAGGTGGACGGCGATCACGGTTGTCCGCGCTGTGATTGCCCTGGTGTTCGCCAGGTGTTCGATCGTGCTTGCGAATGTTCGAAGGTCAAGGTGACCCGTGTGATGATCCAAGAAGCTGCCGAAAGTCTCTTCGATACAGACCAAGTGGTATTCGCGGTCACTTGTCATGGCAAGTGCGGCGGGAGATAGCGGGCCTGTGTCGGTGGCGTAGAGCAGGCGTACCCCATCGTCATCCTCAAGGTCTAGCAGCACCGCCTCGCTGGCCAGTGCGTCGTCAGGTTCGTCTTGACCTGGTTCACCGCTGCTGGGTTCAACGGGTCGACCGTGCGAGGCAGGAAGCGTACGAAGGGTGTACGACGCGTTAGCGGTGGTGAGTTGGTGTTGCGTGCCGGCGACCAGCGCGTGCAGCTGCACGCGGGATCCAAGATCCTGTGGAGCGATCCAAGGTTCGCACGCTGCCAGTGCGAGCGGAGGAGCCCACAGATGCAAATGTGGCTTGGTCTGCCCCTGGTGAGCATGCGCCCAGTGACGAAAGAGTAGAAAGGCGGGAGCTAGGTGGTCGGGATGGCCGTGGGTGATCACGACGTGTTCAACGGCAGCCAGCGACTGGTGTAGTGCGCGTGCCCCATCGAGTGCCGCCGGTCCGCAGTCGAGCAGGAGTTGCTCGTCGACCAGCAGACTCGTGGACGAACGCGCACGCCCCGCGGCTCGCTCATCACAACAGGATGAGCAGGAGCAGTAGGGGTTGGGCCAACCACTTGCGGCTCCGGTGCCCAGAAATCGCACCCGCATCAGATGCTCTGCAGCGTCGTTGACTGGCTTTGCGGCACAGGCGCTGAGTTCATCCGCTCGAACTGCGCCTGCGCACCGAACGAGGCTCGACGGCCCGCTCTGCGCAGGGTCGTCAGCACAACCGGACCGGCCAGCCAAATGAGCACGATGGTGAGCATTGCCCGAGGGATATCCCACCCCAACGACGTCACAAGTGTGAATCGGAGCCAGGCGAGCAGGTTCTCGATTACTGGAGCACCAGGCGCAAAGGCGATCGCGGCGGGCAGATTCGTGGTGAATGGCCAGAGCCAGAGGTTGAGAACAAGGCCGTAGGCCAGGCAGGCAACTGCGGAATAGATTGTCAGCAGAGCCAGCTCGGCCCGCCCCCGAGCGGGCGGAAGTAGCCCGGCACCTAAACCGACCCAAGCGGCACCCAGCATCTGAAAGGGCAGCCAGGGGCCGACGCCACCTGTCAGCAGTGCGGAGGCGAAAAGCGAGGTGGCGCCGAGGGTGAATCCGAAACCGGGTCCCAGCGCGCGACCCGCAAGCACAATGATGACCCAGATCGGCTCGAGTCCGGCGGTTCCGCCGCCCAGTGGTCGCAGTACGGCGACCACTGCTGAGAGCACACCGAGCATGGCAACGGCCTTGGCATCCATCACGCCGTCATGTATGCAGGTCAGCACAACGAGAAGCAGTGCCGGAACCAAGATGGCGAACAGCCAGGGCGCATCCTGGGCGTGCGCGATCGCCACGGAATCTGGCATGGCGATGAGGGGCCAGCCGAATGCCACAACACCAATCAGTGACACCAAGGCGATTGCGGCGGAGGACGTCCTGCGCAGTGGCATGACGGTCATGGATTGCTCAATGCGTCTTGGACCTGGCGCACGGTCAGCCACGGCTGAGGCGCGAGAACCTTGCTGACCTGCGGTGCGAACATCGGCGAGGCAGTTAGAACAGTCGCGGCAGCACCGTCGCTCACCACCTCGCCGTCAGCAAGAACGACCACACGCGTAGCAACTTCGGCGGCCAGTTCCACATCATGTGTGGCCAACATGATTCCGTGCCCCGCGGCAGCCAGATCGCTGAGGACCTGGACGAGGCGAGCCTTCGTCGGATAGTCAAGGCCGCGCGTTGGCTCGTCGAGCAGCAGCAGACCGGGGCGCGCGGCCAGAATCACCGCGAGGACCAGGAGTAGTCGCTCGCCCTCGGATAGGTCACGAGGGTGTCCGCCGTCATCGAGGTCTGGGGCGAGCAGGGCGAGCAGTGCGCGGGTCGTGCCGGGCGTCGCATTGGCATCGCGATCGGCGGCGCGGCACTCCTCGCCGACGGTGACACAGGTCAAGAGGTCACCGGGTTCCTGCGGGACCATCCCGACTCGGTGAATGCGGGTGCGTGGAGCCAGTGCCGTCGGATCCTGATCCGCGAGGCGGACCTGGCCGCGGTCAGGTCGCCGCAGGCCGGCGATCAGGGACAGCAGCGTGGACTTGCCCGCGCCATTGCGACCCATCAGGGCGACGACTTCACCGGCATGAACGCTCAGGGAGACCTCGCGCAGTGCGGGCCGTTGGTGATAGCTGACGCTGGCCTGGTGTAGTGCGGTGAGCTCATCAAGGGCGACCAGAGTCGGATCGAGTCGGTCGGCAGGAGCCCGGCCGACGAGCAGATCTCGCAACGGACCCGCAACCCGTCGCGCATCGCGAATCGTCAGGGGTAATGGCTCCCACCCGGCCAGTCGACCAAGTTGCACGACCGGTGGAGCGATCGGTGCCGAATGCATGATGGCGGCGGGTTGCCCGACGGTGACTGGCTCACCATTGCCAGGAACGACGATCACGCGGTCGGCGTATTGCACAACTCGTTCGAGTCGATGTTCCGACATCACAACGGTGATATCGAGGTCGTGCACGAGGCGGTGCAAGGCCGCGAGGACATCTTCCGCAGCTCCCGGGTCAAGTGCCGACGTGGGTTCATCAAGCACGAGCACGGCGGGGTGAGCCGTCAAGGCCGCTCCAATTGCTACCCGCTGCTGCTGCCCAGCGGACAATGTCGACATTGCGCGCTGCCGTTGATCGGCCAGGCCCAGCAGGTCCAGGGTTTCCTCAACACGGCGTCGCATGGTTGAGGGGGCTAGACCAAGGCTCTCCATGCTGTACGCGAGTTCGTCCTCGACGGTATCGGTGACGAACCCACTCAGCGGGTCCTGCGGAACCACGCCAACGAGGTCAGCAAGTTCCCGCGGGGGATGTGTGGCGGTGTTTCGCTCACCGACTATGACGCGACCCTGGAGATGTCCGCCGGTGAAGTGCGGCACGAGTCCGTTGATTGCACGCAGAAACGTCGTCTTACCGCTGCCCGTGCGACCGACGACCAATGCGAGTTCGCCGCGTTGGATGCGCAGGTCGACGTCGCGCAGGACTGGGCGATGGTGCCCGGAGTAGGTGATGGTGACCTGCTCAAAGCAGACAACCGTTGTGCCCGTCACGGGGTCATCCTTGCGGGAGGCGCGGCTGCGGTTTCTGGCACGGCTGGCTGGATGGGCCGTTCCCGTCGGACCATGGGCAGCGGCGGCGAGGTGACCGCGGGCGTTGCTGCCAGCCCGATGGCCAGCAGGGCAAGGACAGGCAGTTGAGGCCAGGTTGGTGGCGACGTACTTGGCATCATCGCCAGTGGCAGCAGGTTGTCGAGGACGCTGAATGAAACGGCCGCTGTTAGGCCTGCGGTCACCACGAGCCATTCGGGGCCGCGCCACGGATCGGGGCGATAACGAGTGCGACCAGACCCGCGACCGGCCAGCGCTGCGGCAACAACGCATCCGAGCGTGCCGACCAGGAGCATTGGTATTCCGAGCCAATCCGCGGTGCCCTGGGCTATCACGGCGTAGCTGCCGATGCAGGCACAGCACAGGCCGCCGAGGAGCAGCGCCGCCTGCAGCCGGGGAGCTCGGTGCGACACACGTCTGCCGTAGCCGCGCGAGTCCATCGATGCTGCCAGCGTGATGGCACGGTCGATCGCGCCTTCGAGAACAGGCAGAATCGCCCCGGCCAGAGCCCGCGGCCCGCGCATCGGTCGTCCGCGAAGGCTGCGTGCGGTGCGTACTCGTTGTACGTCTGCCACGAGCATGGGCATGAACGTGGTCGCCACCACGATGCTAACTCCAAATGCATAGAGCGAAGCGGGTACCGACTTCAACAATCGCGTCGGTGACGCCAGGGAGTTTGCCGCGCCAACGCAGGCGATGATGGCCGCCAGGCGCATTCCGTCATAGAGCGCCATCAATAGCGCCTCGGCCGTCAGATCGCCTCCGATGCGAACGCCGGCGGCCCACGATGGCAGGCCAATCTGAGGCAGCGCCACCAATACGGTGCGCCCTATCTCTGCTCCAAAAAGGACCTGCAATCCCACTCTGAACGCGATGATGACGAGTCCGAACTTTAGGAAGAACGCGAACGACCGGCTCCATGGAGCATCGGGTCGGCGCGCAACCACGACGACACCGGCAGCGGCCACTAACAACATCAGTAACAGCGGGTTCGTGGTGCGGCTTGCTGCCACCGCCATACCAATGGCCCACGCCCACCAGGCAAGTGGATGAAGTGGGCGCATGTTGCGTGCATTCGTGTTGAGCAGATTCACCGGGTACCCCGAATCCTGCGGCGTTGCAGCCACCAGGCCACGCACAGTCCGGCCAGCAGCAGTAGCGCGGTGAGGCCGACTCCGATCGGCGAACCCGAAGCGGCATCAGTCGCGCTGGGACTGCTGAGTGCAGGGGTTGATGCATCTGATTCTTGCGTTGCCGTCGCACTGAGCACGTCCATACTCTGCGACTGTGCCTGCGCGTCCGGAGAAGTTAACGAGGCAGGATTTTGGATTGCGATGGTGATGGCACATTCCCTCGCTGGGTAGCGATCGATGGCGCAGACCAATCCGTCCTCTACGCGCAGGTCCGCCACGGACGCAACCGCCTGCGCACCGGTGGCATCTTCGTCGACCACGGCACAGGCAGCACGCGGCGTTGGGGGTGTCTCATCGTTTGGAGCTATGCCTTCCTCACCTGAATCGATGACGATGGCCACGCGCTTGCTTCCTGCAGGCGCGCTAACTCCGAGGCAGGCTCGATCGAATGCCAGGGCGGGGTCGGTCCTTGGCGCCGATGTGGAGTTACCGGCAACGGTGGTGACTGCGAATCGCCATCCCTGGACCGCACCGTCGTCAGGCAGGGTGCCTGCGGGTGCCACCTGAGAGAAGGACCACTGCCCGTTCTCCAACACCCAGTAGGTCCAGTAGCGGTAGGCCTGCTCAGTCACCACCGGTGCCGTCATCGCCGTTCGCTGCTTTGCAGCAGTCGCACCAGATTCACGCCGCCGAAATCATTCGGGTTTTCCCCTGTTGCCTCGGCCACCATCATGAGGAGTCCAATAGCTGCAGGATCAGCGCCGGCGGACCCCATCGTGTACTCGCCGGCCGAATCAGCCAGTGCGGAACGTGCCGCGGACACGCCACCGCGGCCCTTGCCCGCAGAGACCAGCGCGAGCACGGCAAACGCAGTTGAGGTTTGGTCCGGGCCCGTACCGAATGAAGACGGCAGTAGCGGCGTAGTTTGCAAACCTTGAGACAAAGCCGAGTCAACGCGGCTTGCGGTGGTGCCGGTGCAAGGCGCCTGCAACTTCAGGCCCTTCGTGGTGCTGACGGGCAGGGAGCCAGTCAGGCCCAGGGCGCCTTGAGCAGTTGCCGACCAGTCCGGTGCGGTTCCCGGTCCGTAGGACAGGCGTGCACCTTCCTGCGCGCTACATGGCTGGACAAGTGTGCCGAGGAACCTCGTCCCCTTGTTGATTGACGACGTCGCCCGTGCACCCTCGACGGCGCGCCAGGCAACCATCGCCAAGCCGGTCGAGTTCGCATTTGACGTACCGGTCGCGATGTAGGGCCAGCCGCCATCCGGACGTTGTTGACGAGCGATCCAGGCCATCGCCTTGTTAGCCGCCTTCGTACTTGCTGCGGTACCGATGCGCAGCAACGCCACGGCCGCAAGAGCAGTGGAGTCAACCTGTGGGCCCACCCCAGCATCGGGATCCGGGGGGGCACATGGCTTGGTCAGGTCGGCTCTGAACGCCTGAAACGAGCCGTTGTCGCACTGCTGATTGATAAGCCAGGACACCGCATCTTGGCTTGGTTGACTACCAACCGCGAGCAGACCGAGGATGCCGAGGGCCTGACGAAAGGCACCGTCCCACTGCGGATCGGCCGCTCCGTAGAGGCCTCTTGTTGAGGATTCAGCTGAAACGGGTGGCGCCGATGCGCCAATTCCGACCAGTAGCGAGAGCAGCACTAGGCCTGTCGACAGCAATTTCGCTGGGTGATGGGCAACGTTTCTACGTGGCTTCAACGTATGAGCCTTTCGGTGAGCGGTCCGGAACGCGGTCCCGGCGCCACCGAGCTGAGTGCTCGTCATGAATCGTGCTCATCATGAATGCGGTATTCGCAGCATTGCGCTGCCGGTACCGCATCGTGGTGCGTAGGACTCTGCCCCGTTACCTCGACGGATGGAGCCGCTCGTATCCGCCAGGTGCTCCGACTTGCCTCCCGCGCTGACGCGGGTTGCTCACGGTTGCGGGACAGCGCCGGATTCACACCGGACTTCCCCTGGACTCGGACACGATATGCAGTTTTATTGGAACTTATTGGAACTTAGTTGTCTACATTCAATTATTGAACTTCGCCTTCGGTCGAATCCGACCACGTTGCAGGTGCCGTGTCAAGAATCAGCACCCTGGGCACGCGTGCACGTGCCACGATGTGGCATGGCCGGGATTTGGATGTGGCGCTATGAGGGTGTCGACGGTGCGGTGCTGGTACCGCCAGCGGCCGCCGTGACTGAAGGTTTCCCAACGCAAAGTGATGCCGAAAGTTGGATCGGGGAGACTTGGCGAGAGCTTCTCGACGCGGGTGTCGAGCAGGTCACGCTGCTCGAAGGGGACCGTGAGGTCTACGGCCCGATGGGGCTTCGCCCGAGTTGAGATTGTCCGGGATCACTGTGAAGCGTTGGATGAACGCTTCTGCCTCTTGCCCTCTGGCTTGACGCCTCCTGTTGGCGAGGGCGCTCCGCCAGTTCGGCTTGGTAGAGGCGCGCCGCCGCGGCGCACGCGAGGCGGTGGCACGCGTAGCCGTCGGAACTGCAGGGTGCGCACGGCCGCGTAGAGCATCAGACCGCGACGATCTTCACGCTTGGGGAACAGGACCTTGACTTTCCGGCTGAGCGAAAAGAGCAGAATCGCGGTGTCAATGGCGATCAGAGCGGCGAAGGCAAAGAACGCAACGGTGGAGTACTGCTGAATCATCGGATTGGGGACAAAACCCATGAGGAGCACGGCGATGGCCACGAAGATGAAGTACTCGGCGAAGGTGAATCGAGCATCAACGAAGTCGCGTGCGTACGCGCGCACCGGCCCTCGGTCACGGAGCGGGAAGTAGCGCTCGTCGCCGGCCATCATGCCTGAGCGGGCGCGGTCGCGGTCCTCACGCTGGCGTTCGCGCGAGGCTTTGCGAGCCAGTTTCGGGTCCTTCGGGATCGTCAGCCGCTGCTTGCGGGCTGCCTCAGCTTCCTTGCGTGAGGGGGTCGGACGGCCTTTTCCACTCCCTGAGATGTCAGGTTCGGGCTGCTCCTGGGCGGCGACTTTGCGACCAAACACATTAGGAGCCTAGCGCCGCTACGCGCTGGGGGTGTGGGCCTAGCATCACACGATGGTGCACATCATGGGGGCCATCGGGTCCGTCATCGTCCTGCTGGCCTACTTTCTAGTGACAACCGGCAAGGTCACGTCGTCCTCCTGGCGGTTCCAGGGTATGAATCTGGTCGGCTCAGTGCTGCTAACGATCTACTCATTTGCCCTGGCGGCCTGGGCGGCGGTACCCCTGAACGGCACCTGGGTAATCATTGCTGCGGTTGCCTTGACGCGCATGGAGGTGCGGCGCAGGCGGGCCTCGGCGCGGGCTGGGGCGACGCCTTAGGCTGGGTTGGTACACAGCGGCGGATTTGACCGCTGGTACGCAGGAGGCCGAGGGCCTCGCAAGCGTTCAGAGCGGAGGCCGACATGGGACTTTGGCAACGATTCATGCTCATCTTCAAGTCGAAGGCCAATCGTGCACTCGACGCCGCGGAGGATCCGCGCGAGACCTTGGACTATTCCTACGAGAAGCAATTAGAACTGCTGCAGAAGGTACGCCGTGGCGTGGCCGATGTTGCGACCAGCCGCAAGCGCCTCGAACTCCAGATTCAGGGCCTCGACAAGCAGGGTGCCAAGCTGGAGGACCAGGCGCGCGCGGCATTGGCCGCAGGGCGCGAAGACCTTGCGCGCGAGGCGTTAACGCGCCGCAGCGGATTGCAGCAGCAGATTGCCGATATGCAGGAACAGTTGGCAAGCCTGCAGGCGCAGGAGGAAAAGCTGTCCAATGCGGCCCAGCAACTTCAGGCCAAGGTCGAGGCCTTCCGCACCAAGAAGGAGACCATTAAGGCCACCTACTCTGCGGCCGAGGCACAGACGCGTATCAACGAGGCGTTCACTGGAATCTCTCAGGAGTTCGGCGATGTGGGTCAGGCGATTCAACGCGCCGAGGACAAGACCGCGGAAATGACCGCGCGCGCCTCTGCCATTGACGAGCTCGTCAGCACGGGAGTTCTGGAAGACAAGATCGGAACTGGGAAAGATTCCATCACCGCCGAGTTGGAGCGCATGGCCAGCGAGCGAGATGTGAACGCGCAGTTGGAAGCCATGAAGAAGGAACTCGGCCCGGGCAAGAGTTAGGAGTAGGCAACACGATGGCGCGATCCCGGTACGGAACAGACTGGGGCCTGACCACCCGAATGACGGTCACGCTGTTCGTCCTCGGGTTGCTGTACGTAATACTCGCGGTTCTGCTGTACGCGGTCGGCTTCAGTGCGATGGTGGTACTGCTGATCAGCGGAGGTCTGCTCTTCGCTCAGTGGTGGTTCTCCGACTCGATCGCACTCGGGGCGATGCGCGCGGTCGTGGTGACGCCTGAGCAGGCACCACAACTGCACGCCCTCGTGGATCGGCTGTGTGCCTTGGCGGATGTGCCCAAGCCCCGGGTCGGAATCGCTGATACAGACGCTCCGAATGCCTTCGCGACCGGCCGGTCCCAGAAGCGGGCGGTCATCGTGGTAACAACAGGATTACTCAAGCGCCTCGATCAAGACGAACTCGAAGGTGTGCTGGCTCATGAGCTATCCCATGTTGCCCACCGGGACGTGACCGTTATGGCTGTCGCATCATTCACCGCAATCCTGGCCGGAACGATCGTTCGCTTTGGAATGTTCGGTGGTCTCGGGATGCGTGATCGGCGGGACAACAACACGGCCCTGATGTTCATGGTCGTGCTCTTGGTAAGCGTCCTGATCTACATCGCATCATTTCTGCTGATCCGACTCCTGTCGCGCTATCGAGAACTTTGCGCTGATCGTGGAGCTGCGCTGGTGACCGGTCGTCCCACAGCGTTGGCCCGAGCCCTGCAGAAGATCACCGGGGACATGGGTCGAATACCTCGCTCGGACCTGCGTCAGATGGAGCCGGTGAGCTCGATTGCGTTGATCCCGGCCTTGGCGCCCACCAGCGGGTTCTCGCTTGAGCGCATCTTCGCGACACATCCGCCCCTGGAGAAGCGACTTGAGCAACTTGCAAGAATCGCGGCGCAACTAGGCGATCGCTAAATCTGTGGGTCTTTTTGACTCCCTCATGGGCCGTCGTAAGCCGACGGGGCCGAAGCTGGATGCCCTGTTCGCGCTGCCTAGCGCAGCCATCACCTTGGACGTCGAGCTTGGCTTCGTCTCCACTGGTTCTGGGTCCGTGGCCTTTCGCGCACCCGAAGGTCGTGCCTTTGCCGACCTAGCTACCCAGGTTCGTGAACTGCTTGACGCCGACCAGGGACCGCCCGTTGACGTACAGCGGGACGAACACGGCTTCACCTGGATCGTCGTTCACACACAGCCGCCGGATGTGCCGACCATCGTCACGGACCTGCACGCGGTCAATGCGAGCCTCACCGACGCCGGGTTTGGCCCACAGTTGCTTTGTTCATTGGTCGCCTTCAAGAATCCCGAGGGGCGAACCCTTGCGTTGGTCTATCTCTACAAGCGTGGCACCTTCTATCCGTTCGCCCCGTTGTCTGGCGAGGATCGCGACAACGTCATGGAGTTGCAGGTCCGCGAGGCATTGAAGGGCGAACTGCCGGTTGAAGCCGACCTGAGTCGTTGGTTTGCCGTCTGGGGTGCGCCCGGCCTTTAGTATACCCCTAGGGGTACCTAAGGGAGAGCGGAGGATGGGTTATGGGCGCGGTCGATGTCATCGCAATCGAGACGACCAACCTTGGGGATCGCAGCTACGTCATCGGTAGTCAGGGTGCGGCGGTGGTCATTGACCCGCAGCGCGATATCGATCGCGTCCTTGGAGTGCTCGACGAACGGGGTTGGACTGCGTCGCACGTGCTAGAGACCCATTTCCACAACGACTATGTCAGTGGGGGACTCGAACTGGCCAGGGTGCTCGGCGCCGAGTATGTAGTCCCAGACGGTATGGCAATCGGCTTCAAGGCCCGTCAGATCCGCGATAACGATGGGATTGCCTGTGGCATCGGTGCACTGCGAGTGCTGCACACGCCTGGGCATACGCCTAATCACGTGAGCTACGTCGTCAGTGATGACGTCACCGACGTCGCGGTGTTCACGGGTGGATCGATGCTTTTTGGCAGCGTTGGGCGTACTGATCTGCTAGGCCCGGACCTGACGGAACCACTCGCCAGCGCTCAGTGGGAATCAATGCGGCGCATAGCCGCAGAGGTCAGCGTGACTGCGCAGGTTTACCCCACGCATGGATTTGGATCCTTTTGTAGCGCGACAGCCACGGTGGGCAACGCATCGACAGTTGCTGATCAAGTGGCCAGCAACCCGGCGTTTGCGATGAATCAGCAAGCATTTGTTGCGGATCTGATGGCGGGGCTTGATGTTTATCCGGCGTACTACGCGCACATGGGACCGGCAAATCAAGCCGGGGCCGGCCCGGTAGATCTGTCTCTGCCTCAACGGGCCTCGGCCGATGACATCGCTCGACGCATAGCGGCAGGGGAGTGGGTGGTGGATCTGCGGCATCGCCGCCTGTTCTCAGGCGAACACGTCCAGGGTTCACTTTCCTTCGACGTGCACGGTAACGCAGTGACCTACCTAGGTTGGCTGATTGATTGGGGTACACCAATAACTCTGCTAGGTGCGGACGTTGAAGAGGTCCAGGCAATGCAACGTGAACTTGTGCGAATCGGGATTGATCGTCCAATCGCCTACGCAACTGGGCAACCTACGCAGTGGGTCAGTGTCAACGGTGTCAACGGTGTCAACGGTGCCCTAGGCAGCTACCGCCGTGCCACTCATGCGGATATGGCAGCTGCGCTCGCGGTCGATCCGGATCTGCCGATGCTGGATCTGCGTCGAAACAGTGAGTTCGAAAACGGATACGTCCAAGGCGCCAAGCACCTGCCGCTGCATGAACTGCGCAGCAGGATGGGTGAGGTGGCATCGTGGGCGCGCGCCAACGGGGAGCCGGTGTGGGTTTACTGCGGCAGCGGATTTCGTGCCTCGATTGGAGCCTCACTCATGGAATCGGCGGGTCTAACACCGGTCCATGTTGACGATGACTTCGCAAACGCTGCGAAAGCCGGACTACCGATCGCGGTACCCGACCATCACGCTCGGCTGGGTGATGCCTACCTGGACTGACGCCCGCCTGGACTGACGCGGTGACCTGCTAGTCCTGAGACGCCACCTGTGCTGGCAGGGCGAGCATGCGGTCCAATGCCACACGCGCCCAGTGCGCGGTCTCAGGGTCCACTGTGATGCGGTTGACGACGTTGCCGCCGACGAGGTTTTCCAGTGACCAGACTAGGTGCGGCAGGTCGATTCGGTTCATCGTGGAGCAGAAGCAAACGGTGTGGTCCAGGTAGACGATGGTCTGGTCTGGATGCTCCAGTGCCAAACGCTTGACCAGGTTCAACTCAGTGCCGACCGCCCACTTAGAGCCCGCAGGGGCACTGGCGATTGTTGCGATGATGCGCTCAGTGGAACCGACCACGTCAGCTTTTTCCACGACTTCATAGCGGCACTCCGGATGCACAATGACCTGCACGCCCGGAACACGTCGACGCACCTCATCCACAGTTTCGGGGGTGAATCGACCGTGCACCGAGCAGTGCCCCTTCCACAGGATCATGCGGGCATCACGCAAGGCCTCAATCTCCAAGCCGCCGGCCGGTTTGCGTGGGTCGTAGACCACACAGTCATCAAGGGACAGGCCAAGTTCGCGAACCGCCGTGTTGCGTCCGAGGTGCTGATCCGGCAGGAACAGCACTCGCTCACCGCGCTCGAAGGCCCACTGCAGGCTGCGCTCGGCGTTGCTCGATGTGCAGACGGCACCGCTATTCAGGCCCGTGAACGACTTGATCGCAGCAGAGGAATTCATGTAGGTAATGGGAATCGTGGAATCGGCTAGGTCCGCAGTCCGTAACACTGACCAGCAGTCGTCCACCTGGGCGGCAGTTGCCATGTCCGCCATCGAACAGCCCGCTGCCAGGTCAGGAAGGATCACCTGTTGATGGTTAGCGGTGAGGATGTCCGCGCTCTCGGCCATGAAGTGCACACCGCAGAACACGATGTACTTCGCCTCAGGATGCGCGGCAGCCTGCTTCGCCAATTTGAACGAGTCCCCGGTGACGTCGGCGAATTGGATGACCTCATCGCGCTGGTAATGGTGCCCCAGGATGAACAGTTGCTCGCCGAGTGCTTCGCGTGCCACTCGAGCGCGCTCAACGAGGTCGGGATCGGAGGCCGGGGGTAGGTCACCGGGGCACTCCACCCCACGCTCACTGGCCGGATCGGCATCGCGGCCCAGAAGGAGTAGCGCCAGGGGGGAAAGTTGCGGGTCCGCAGTCACCTGCACATTGTCGCCCCCCGGTCCGACCCCGTCCACGCCAGAAGCATGGATTCCGCCCTGCGGGAACGCGGCGGTGTCCAGAATGCGGGGTGTGGGGAATCTTGCGTACACTGCTACGGAAGCGACCCCTTGGAGGCAGTCATGTCGGCAGATGTCAGTACCTCGAGCGTGCCCACGACTACGGACGGCATCGTCCTGACCGATGCAGCGGCGATCAAGGTCAAGGCATTGCTGGATGCCGAGGGTCGTGATGATTTGACGCTGCGCGTCGCGGTGCAGCCTGGTGGTTGCTCGGGGCTGCGCTACCAGTTGTTCTTCGACGATCGCAACCTCGACGGGGACGTTCTCAAAGATTTCGGCGGAGTCGCCGTGGTGACCGATCGGATGAGTGCCCCCTATCTGAGTGGGGCAACCATCGATTTCGTCGACACCATCGAGAAGCAGGGCTTCACTATCGACAATCCGAATGCCACCGGCTCATGTGCCTGCGGAGATTCGTTCAGCTAACCAACCCACCCCTCAGGCCCAAGTGGAGGGACACGATGGCAGCGCCGATCATCGTGTTCGACGGGGACTGTGCCTTCTGTACAAGTTGTGTCACGTGGGCGGCGCGAGTCATCGCCCCCGATGTGACATGGCAGCCGTGGCAGCACAGCAATCTTGCAGAACTCGGCCTCACGCAGGCGAAATGTGAACAGGCGCTGCAGTGGGTCGATGTTGCGGCCACTGCTGAAACCCGCACCCCGCGCCACGCCGGAGGCGGAATGGCTGTGCGCTTGATTTTGCTGCAGGGCCGTGGAATTTGGCCAGCAATCGGAACCATGCTCGGGCTGCCGGGAATTAGTTCACTTGTGGACTGGGCTTATCGGCTTGTCGCCGGTAATCGCCATCGCCTGCCCGGTGCCACACCTGCGTGCGCCCTGCCGACCGCACCCGTCAGGCGCGTGACGAACGGACCGACTGTCCAGTGATGTCTCTCCAGTGATGTCTCTCCAGTGATGTCGGTACCCGGGCTGCCGAAGGATTTTGCTCGGCTTGCTCCACCCCTGCCGGGTCGCGCGCTTTCGCAGCAGCAGTGGCGTTACGTCACGTTCGTGCATTGGCAGGTTGATCAAGACCGGGTTGCGGACCTGTTGCCCGCTGGAACTCGGCCAGACCTATTCGAGGGCAAGGCATACGTGGGGCTTGTGGCGTTTGTCATGGCCGACGCCGGGTTCGGCGTGCGGTGGGCCTTGCCATGGCTCGGCACCTTTCCGGAGACAAACGTTCGGTTCTATTCGGTGGACGACGCGGGACGCCACGGTGTGGTGTTTGCCAGCCTGGAGGCAAGTCGGCTGGCGACCGTGCTGGCGGCCCGGGTGGCTTACCAGCTTCCCTACGTGTGGGCGAGCATGCAGGTGCGACAGCGTGCGACGACCTGGTGGTACCGCAGTGAGCGTCGCTGGCCAACCGCCGGGCCACGTTCTTGCCTGCAGATCCAGGTAGGTGCACCTGTCGTGCCCACGCCACTGGAGGAGTTCCTCACCGCACGTTGGGGTCTGCACCACGCGGTACACGTCCCAGGCCGCCGAGGCTCGGTGACCTTTTGGACGCCCAATGAACACGAGCCCTGGCCGCTGTATCGGGCTCAGGTGCTCGACCTCGATCAGGACCTGCTGGCCGCTGCCGGTCTGCAGGTACCCCCGGTCCCGGACCTAGCGGGGCTGTGGTCCCCTGGCGTGACGACCCGCTTCGGCCGCCCGGAACCACTCATCTGATGAACCATGCACTGCCCCCGCATGTGCAGACGCACACGCGGCGGTAGTGTGCGCCAACGTGAGCGTGCTCATCTGCGGATCCATAGCCACCGATCACCTGATGACCTTCCCTGGGAAGTTCTCTGACTCCCTGGTGGCCGACAAGTTGGACAAGGTGTCGCTGTCATTCCTCGTTGAAGAACTTGAGGTGCGCCGCGGCGGAGTCGCTCCGAATATTGCCTTCGGTATGGGGTGCCTTGGGCTGCGCCCAGTGCTGGTCGGTGCCGTTGGTCCGGATTTCGCCGACTACGAATCCTGGCTGCAACGTCACGGCGTTGACACTCGCGGTGTTCACGTCTCCGATACCAAGCAGACGGCCCGGTTTATTTGCACCACGGATATGGAACAGAACCAGATTGCATCCTTCTACCCGGGTGCGATGAGCGAGGCGCGCAACATCGAACTTCGCCCGGTCGTCGACCTCGTTGGCGCGGCCGATGTTGTCTTGATCGGCGCCAACGACCCCGAGGCAATGGTTCGACACACCGAGGAATGTCGGTTCCGGGGATACCCCTTTGCGGCCGATCCAAGCCAGCAGCTCGCACGCATGGAGGGTGCGGACATCCGACCCCTTGTGGAGGGTGCTACCTACCTCTTCACGAATGAATACGAGTCGGCGCTCATCCAGCAGAAGACCGGTTGGTCGGCGGCGCAGATCGCCGAGCGCGTTGAGACGTGGGTCATCACCCTTGGCCCGGAAGGGGCACGCGTTGAGCGGCGCGGCGAGGTGCCCGTCTCCGTCAAGGTCGCTGAGGAGGATCGCCGAGCTGATCCGACTGGCGTGGGTGACGCATTTCGTGCCGGATTCTTGGCTGGTCAGGCCTGGGGGTTGGGCGATGAGCGAAGTGCGCAGATCGGCGCACTGCTGGCGACCTATGTGATTGAGACGATCGGCACCCAGGAGTACGAACTTGCGCAACGTCACTTCCTGGAGCGCATGGCTCGTACCTATGGTGACGCGGCCGCGGCCGAGGTCGAACCACACCTGTCCTGTCCGCGCCCCTGAGCCGAACCCAATGATTGAGCCAGGCCCCTGCATGTGGGACCTGCCGAACCCTGCGTTGGCCGAGCCCGGGATCGACCTGGTGGGTATCGGCGCAGACCTGAATCCCAGCACTCTCCTGCAGGCCTACCGCTCAGGTCTGTTCCCGATGGACGTTGAGACCGGGGTGTTGGGCTGGTGGTCACCGGATCCGCGCGGCGTGCTGCCGCTGGATGCTCTACGCATCAGCCGCTCACTGCGGTCCGCGACGCGCCACTATGAGGTCACCATCAATCGCGCATTCGCTGAGGTGATCGCGGCCTGCGCCAAGCTCCCTCGGCCCAGCGGCTGGATCACCGAACCGTTCATCAATGCCTACTGCGCACTGCACAGTATGGGATGGGCGCACTCCGTCGAGACGTGGTACCACGGCGAATTGGTCGGAGGACTGTATGGCGTGCAGATCGGCGGACTCTTTGCTGGTGAGTCGATGTTCCACCTCAAGCGAGATGCGTCAAAGGTGGCGCTGTGCACGCTGGTCGATGCACTTGATGACTCAGAATCGGACCGCTTGCTGGACGTTCAGTGGCGCACCGACCACCTCGCCAGTTTGGGCGCGGTCGCGATCTCGCGTCAGCAGTATTTGACTCGGCTTGGTCGCGCATTGAATCTTGCACCACGCCTTTCTTGAGTTCCTTAGCGAAAAGTGCCTGCCCCTATGTCACGGTGTCGGGGTCACTGCTTCGGGCTGGTGTTAGGTACTTGGACGATGAAGGCTGTCCCTGCACCATCGTCCGGGGCAGGCATTGCCGCCAACAGGTGCACGCCCTTCATCCGACACCAGGCCGGCACGTCGAACTGCGCAGCCGGATCGTCGCTGAGCAAACCCAGCACGGTGCCTTCCCGTGCCTGCGCTGTCGCCTTGGCCAGGGCGATGATGGGTTGCGGACAGCGGCTGCCGCGCTCATCAAGCCAAGTGGCGGGCTGCTGTGTCACGAGGTCACCAGGGGCTCGCGGACCGCGGCGATGGCCAGGGGGAGTTGCGTGAGGAAGTCCTGCACTGTCTGCTCGCTGCAGGCCCAGGGCAGGCTGACGCGAACGTTGCCGCCGGTGTATGCGCCCATCGCGGCGAGGACGTGGCTTGGTCTTTCATGCTCTGCGACACAGGCAGAGCCACTGGCCACGGCAAACCCTCGGCGGTCCAGCTCACTGACTAGCGCCTCTCCGTTGGCATAGAGCACCGAGAAGGTCACCACGTGCGGGAGGCGATCGGCGGGGTCTCCCACGCAAGCCACGTCCGGGATCGCTGTGACCTGCTCGCGGATCCGATCGATCATGGCGCGGCTGTTCGCGGCCTCCTGCTCCCAGACGGGCAGGAGAGCCTCCAAGGCGGCGGCGGCACCCGCGGCCGAAGGGATATCCGGGAAGCCGCCCAGCCAGCCGCGCTCGCTGCCTGGTGGCAATGCCAACCGTGTCGATCGACGAACCACGAGAACAGCCATTCCGGGAGGGCCACCCCAGTCGCGGCCGGCGGCCATCAGCATGGACCAGCCGGGGGGGATGGGGGTGCGCGCGACACAGGCCGTGGCGTCCGCCAGGAGTAGGGTCCCTGCGGCCTGCGCGAGGCCCGCCACCGCGGTGATTGGCTGCCTAGTCCCGACCTCCCCGTTCGCTACCTGCAGGCATAGCAGTGGCGACCCAGCGGCCAGGCCGTCCCGAGCCGCGCCCACCAAGACCCGACCGCGGTCGTCTACCGGCAGTAGGCGATTCGGGTAGCCCTCGACTAGGTCCAGAACGATGCCTACCTCAACGGCGCTGGCCAGGATCGGGGCCGCAGCAACGCTCGTGGGCTGTCCGCCAAGGGTGCCGGTGATGGCAAAAGTGGCAGCTGCTGCCAGTGAGGAGGTCAGGTAGACCTCGTCGGGGTGCACGGGATCGGAGTACTCGTCACCAAGGGCGGTGAGCGATTGGGCGAGGCTGGCCCGGGTGGCGTCCAGGACGAGGCCGGCACGGCGACCGAGGTGGTGCAGGCGCGCCGGGTCTGCCCAGGCGGACTCCAGTGCCGCCGCCATGGCGGCTGATGCGATGGGCAACATGGGCTGTCCGCCAAGGGCGTCCAGATAGCCGGGTGGTGCCTGCATCTGCCCAGCCTGCCGCATGCTCGCCGAGGCTGATGATCAGGACGAAGGTCACATGGGATGCCCGTGAGGACAGTGCGACCGTGCGCTAATCTCGCAGCAGCAGCGACCGGGTCAGGTCTGGTCGGATTTCTCATCTAGGGAAGGTAGGCGTGGCTCCCATCCCCACCAGCGGCATAACGGAGCGGGCACGCCGTGCCAGGGCTCCGCAGATTGCCGCATTGACAGCGGTCCTGCTGCTTGCGTCAAGCGCTCTTGCCGGCTGCACCGCTAATCAAGCGTTCTTCTTCGATCTCCCAGAGCCCGCCACTGCAGAGGGCCCGATGATCGTGAACCTCTGGAACGGATCATGGATTGCCGCATGGGGCGTCGGCGCCCTGACCTGGGGCTTGATGCTGTGGGCGGCGATCGCATACCGGCGACGCAAGCGCGCGGGAGCTCCGGAGCAGACCAAGTACAACCTGCCGATCGAACTGTTGTACACGGTCGTGCCACTGATCATGATTCTCGGATTGTTCTGGTTTACCGCCCGCGATCAGACCGAGTTGCTGACCGTGCGCAACAACGAAGACTTGACAGTCAACGTGGTGGGCTTCCGGTGGAGCTGGGGGTTCAACTACCTCGACCAAGATGTCTACGCCGTGGGCACACCGGACGTACTTCCGACGCTGGTGCTCCCTGTCGACCAACGCGTTCGGTTTGAGCTGACTTCGCCGGACGTCATCCACTCATTTTGGATCCCAGCATTCCTATTCAAGATGGACGTCATTCCCGGCAAAACGAATGTCTTCGAGTTGACGCCCAACAAGGTGGGGTTCTACCCGGGTAAATGCGCGGAATTGTGCGGAACCGAGCACGCGCGGATGCTCTTCAACGTCAAGGTTGTCGACCAGGCGGAATTCGATGCATTCGTAGAGTCGCTGCGGGAGCAGGGCCAGACTGGTCTGCTCGACACTGGACGCAGCACAGATGAGGGTCAGCGAGAAAGCGAGCGACTGCTATGACGATCCTGAGCGAACCCCCAGCGTCGACCGTTGCGCCAGAACCGCCACGGCCCAGTCAGCGGTCGCTGGGCAAGGCGATCGTGGACTGGATCACGACCACTGACCACAAGAAGATCGGCTACCTCTACCTGATCACTGCGACTATCTGGTTCCTGCTAGCCGGGGCTATGGCCCTAGTGATGCGCGCAGAACTGGCGACGCCGCAACTGCAGTTCATCAGCCTCGAGCAGTACAACCAACTCTTCACCATGCACGGCACAATCATGCTGTTCCTCTTTGCGACCCCACTCTTCGTCGGCTTCGCGAACGTGATCATGCCGCTGCAGATCGGTTCGCCTGATGTGGCGTTCCCGCGCTTGAACATGCTGGGCTACTGGTTGTTCCTGTTCGGTGGAATCACCGTGGCCATGGGCTTCTTCACGCCGGGTGGCGCGGCGGCCTTCGGATGGTTTGCTTACGCCCCCCTGAGCAACGCGGTCAATTCTCCCGAGGTGGGCGCAGATCTGTGGCTCCTTGGACTTGCGATGGGTGGCCTAGGCACGATCCTGGGCGGCGTCAACTTCGTGACCACGATCTTCTGCATGCGGGCGCCGGGCATGACCATGTTTCGCATGCCCATCTTCACCTGGACCATCTTCATCACCTCGGTACTCGTGCTCATTGCCTTCCCCGTTCTGGCTGCCGCACTCGTCGTAGCGTTCATTGATCGACAGTTCGGGGCGGTGGTGTTCGAGTCGGAAAACGGTGGCGCCATCCTGTGGCAGCACCTGTTCTGGTTCTTCGGGCATCCCGAGGTCTACATCCTCGCGCTACCGTTCTTCGGAATCGCCAGCGAGATCATTCCGGTGTTCTCACGCAAGCCCATCTTCGGCTACAAGGGTTTGGTGTTCGCGACCATGGCCATTGGCGCGCTCTCTGTGGCGGTGTGGGCGCATCACATGTACGTGACGGGATCGGTTTACCTGCCCTTCTTTGCCCTCATGACCATGTTGATCGCCGTGCCAACGGGCGTGAAGTTCTTCAACTGGATCGGAACCATGTGGAAGGGGTCGGTGCAGTTCGACACACCCATGCTGTGGACCATGGGCTTCTTGGTGACCTTCTTGTTCGGTGGCCTCACGGGAATCATCCTCTCCGCGCCCCCGCTTGATTTCCACGTCTCGGACTCGTACTTCGTCGTTGCGCACTTCCACTACACGGTGTTCGGCACGGTGGTCTTCCTGTTCTTCGCCGGCCTGTACTTCTGGTGGCCCAAGATGACCGGGAAAATGCTTGACGAGCGACTGGGCAAGATCCACTTCTGGCTGCTGTTCATCGGCTTCCAGGTGACCTTCCTCGTCCAGCACTGGCTCGGCGTGCAGGGCATGCCCCGTCGCTATGGCGACTACCTAGCGGTTGATGACTTCCAGACCCTCAACGTTGTGTCCTCGGTCGGTGCCGCCATTCTCGGTGTCTCAACTCTGTTTTTCCTCTGGAACGTGTTCAAGACCTGGAAGTCGGGTGCCAAGGTCACCGTCGACGATCCCTGGGGCTGGGGTGGCAGTCTGGAGTGGGCCACCAGTTGCCCACCGCCACGGCACAACTTCGTCTCGCTGCCCCGGATCAGGTCGGAGCGACCGGCCTTCGATCTGCACCACCCGGAATTGGCTGCTCCGGGGGTTCATACGACAGCTACCCAGTCGGTGAACGCGGCAGGGCAGTGACATGCGGATCGAAGGTGGTCTGTTCGGCCTCGGTGCGCTCTTCTTCATCCCGATAGCGGCTGTCTACTGGTACTTCAGCCGCGATGAGATCGGTACGACCGCTCTCGCCCTCACTGGTGCTCTGGCCTTCCTCGTGGCCTTTTACGTGCTGTACACGTCCAAGCGCGTCTACCCGCGCCCTGAGGACCGTTTGGAGGCCCAAGTCGAGGAGGCCGATCCTGAATACGGCTTCTTCAGCCCCTACTCCTGGTGGCCACTTGGGGTGGGCGTCGGCGCGTTCCTCATCGCCCTCGGCATGATTTTCGCGGTCTGGCTGATTGTGCTCGGATTCAGCGTTTTGCTCCTCTCGCTGGTTGGCTGGCTGTTCGAGTACTACCGCGGGAGTTTCGCCCGCTGAGGTCTGCCTGAGGTCTGCCTGAGGTGTGTATTGGCTTTGCGGGGCCAGCATGCGTCACAATCGTGGGGTCATGACTAATCTGCACCGGCGCTGCGCCACCGGACGCGTGCTATCCGCCGCCGTGCTCCTTGTTGGTGTCAGCGGTACGACCGCCTGTGATCTTCTCCCCACATACAGCCTGGTCACGACCGGACAGCAACCGAATTCCGTGGCCACGGTTGAAGCCCAGCCAACCAGCAGCACGCCCGTCAATGTCACCGTGCCCGTTATCGTGCAGGCGAACAACGGTCGCTTAGTCGATGTCACGGTCACTGGGCCCAAAGGTCCTGTTCCGGGCACCTTCGATACCCAGTCCAAGCGTTGGCAGGCAGACAACCAAGCCTTGGCCTTTGGCAGCACTTATCGCGTCGCGGCCACTGCAGTAGATGCCCGGGGTCGTGAGGTCCAACTACAGGATTCCTTCACCACCGTAGAGCCCTCATCGGTTTTCAAGGCCGAGGTCTTTCCTGCGGAGGGTGAACCTGTCGGGGTGGGTATGCCAATAACCGTGACCTTCGATCGATCGATCGAGAATCGAGCCGAAGTGGAGCGTGCCCTGCGCATCGTCACGCCCATGCCGATTGAGGGGGCCTGGGCCTGGACCTCGAATCGGCAGGTGCAGTTTCGGCCCAGAACCTACTGGCCAGGCTCGATGGATGCTGAGGTGCACCTTGACCTTCGTGGCGTCCAGGCCAAGGACGGTGTCTACGGCGCGCGAGACAGCGTGCACACCGTCAGTTTTGGTCCCTCGATGGTGACCCAGGTGAATGCCAAAACCTTTACGGCAACGGTCCTGCGCGATGGCACTGTGGCACGTACGATTCCCATCACGACCGGCAAGTCGGGCTGGGAGACCCGGAGTGGCGTCAAGGTGATTATGTCCAAAGAGCGCACCCGCGTCATGGATGCGTCAACGGGTGGGACATCCCGAAACGATCCGGAGTACTACCGACTCCTCGTCGAGTACGCCATGCGAGTGACCGATTCGGGCGAGTTCGTGCACGCAGCACCTTGGTCCGTCGGATACCAGGGCCGAGCCAATGTCAGTCACGGATGTATCGGGATGAGCACCGACAATGCTCAATGGCTGTACGACCAGACCCTGGTTGGCGACGTCGTCGAAGTGCGCGGGACGGGCCGCGAGCAGGACTTGGGCAATGGGATCACGTTGTGGAATGAGAGTTGGGCACAGTGGCTCGCGCGTTCGGCGAATGGTCCCGTGCTGACAACCGTCAGGCCAGACCTGGCGTTTGATGTAACTGGAGTCAGCGGCTAGATCTCAGGTCTTGTCTTCAGTCTCAAGTTCACCTGGCAGGTGGGGAACAAGGCCCAGTTGCTTCGCCCGAGCAACGACTTCGAGGCGATTTGCGTCGCCAAGGAGGTCGTAGAGGATCCTCAGGTCCGCTTTTATCGTCGAGAGCGAGTAGCCCAAGGCATGGGCAATTGACTCATTGGTTCGGCCCTGCGCCAACAATTCCAATACGCGCAGTTGTCGGTCGGTGAGGATCGAGCCGGCTCCAGAGCTCAGTTTGTTTCGGGTGGCCTGGGCGTCGATCTCATGAATTCCCCACAGCGAACAGATGTCCTGCACTGCTTTGGCATATGCCCAATCCTCGGGACTTTGCGGGAAGGGTTCCTCCATGGCAGTGAAGATCGCGCCATAGGGCACGCTGTTACGCAGCATTGGCGCCACGAAAAAGTAGCGGTCTTCCAGGCGCGGTACCAGGGGCATGGACCAGGGACGATCTAGGCCAAGCAACGGAAAGCGCTGCATTAGTTCGCGGCCTGTTCCGGTGAACGTACTGCCAGTTGCGATGGCCTGTGGAGTGGGTAACGGCAGGCGTAGTGATAGATAGGCCGCCTTGCTGATCTCAGGTTCGAGGAGTCCGAATGAGCCGACCATGGTGGCAACGTCGGGTTCCAGCACCATGTGCACGGTGGCTGCCGTTCCACCCATGGGACGAAGTGCTCCCAGAGCGATCGCTTCAGCCATGGCTTGACCAGGCGGATGCTCGTGCAGGGTTCGCAAGAAGAGGCAGAGCGCGGTCATTCGGTCGTTACTCATGCAGGTCCCCGATACTGGCATGCCCGAAATTTCGCTTCGAGGCTATCAGTCCGACGAGTTTGCTATTCATTCATTGGAGTTTCAGGATCGCAAGGCAGGGAACTAGGCAATGTCCGCCTGGCCCTGTTTACTTCGACAGGCGAGGTTTCACTGATTGTGATCATGAAGACTCGCGTTTGTTTCAACGATTGACCAGTCGCTGCACAGTGACGACTGGGGCGAAACGGGGGACTTCGATGGGGGGGGGGCATGTCGGGGGACGGGGGAACGGCCCACATCATCGTGGGGGTGCTAGGCGATTGTCGGCTTCGAGAGGGTGATCGCCTAGTACCGCCGCCAACGCGCCAGGCCGGTCGGGTCGCCACGCTCTTGGCTGGCTGGCCCGAGGAGGTGGTCGAGCGCGACCGGATCGTGGCTGCCTTGTGGAGTGGCGCTCCGCCCGCCACGGCTACCAACACTCTGCAGGTACATGTGTCGCACCTGCGCAAGGCGCTTGGCAAAACTGCCATCCGCAGTGTTGGTCGTGGCTATCTGCTCGATGTGCCCAAGGAAGCCATCGATGCCGAGGTATTCACCAGTTCCCTCGTCGACGCCGCGCGGGCCCGTCGAAATGGCCATTTCGAGACTGCATCCCGGTTGTTAACGAATGCCGTGGGGTTGTGGCGCGGCACGCCCTATCCAGACCTGGATGACGAAGACCTGATCGCTCGCCGAGCCAGACTTGAGGAAATGCGCGATACCGCCCTCGAGGACCTTCTCGAGTGCCGCTTGGAGTCTGCACGCGATGCGTATGAGTTAGCGCCGGTCATTGGTGAAGCGAAGGAACTCGTCCGTCGCCGACCCCTTCGTGAGCGCGGGCATGTTCTGCTAATTCGCGCGCTGACGAGCGCAGACCGGGCAGGCGAGGCCAGTGTTGCCTTCGAACAAGCCGCCGCTGAGTTTCGAGCATCCTCGGGCCTGGATCCCGGTCAAGAACTGACCGCCATCTATGGCCGGTGCCTGCAACGCGATCCAACGGTCCTGCCTGCCGGCATGCGACGTGTCTTGGTTCGAGAGGCTCCATCTCGCCGAGTAGCGGTGCTGACTCTGAGTGACGACGAGTTTTCACCTGTACGGTCTGTAATGGTCGATATTGGGGCCCGGTTCGTCACGCAGGTTGAGGGGCATGTGGATCGGCGCGGTGAGTTGGCGGCGATCTATGCGCAGGCCCTCGCGCCAGACATGGCCACGGGTGTTGTTGAGGTCTCGCAGGGACTACTCAGCGAATCAGGCGACGGCAGTACGGCCGAGCAGGTGGTGGCCAAAGCTGTTAGTGGGGGAAATGCCTCAAGCCCGCTCTCGCAGTTGCTTGTCATCTTGAACGCTGAGGACGGGGCTTGGGCGCGCAGCCAGGCAGAAAAGCTCCTTGCGATCCCTGAGGCGCCGTTCATCTTGGTGCTTTCACCAACTGCTACGGCGTTGCCGGGGGAGTACCTCGTGACTGCAGGTGAATCCGTTGGACAAGGTTCAGCCTAAAGGGGCTACCGCAATCGCGCGATAGCCCCTTTAGTTGGCGGTCTTGCTCTTAGTGCTGGTCAGGCCTTGGACTGCTCGCGCCGCTGCGCCAGCTGCTCAGCGTTGGTTTTGGGCATTCCCGGATGGTGCAGTACGCCACCGTGCGCGGCGAATAGCTCGTCGGAGTCCTCATAGGCATGCAGTGGTGCCTCGAGTTCAGCGTCATGAGCTGCGTGGTGCTGTGCTGCCTCGATTTCGGCCGCCGAAGGCTTCGGGACGTTGTCGGCGTAGAAGAAGTGGCTCAGTCGCGAGCGCAACGACTTCACCGCGTACCACTTGTTGGCCACACCTCGGGCATCGGTGCGTGAGGGCGCCGGCAGTGGGACGATGTCTTGCTTGGCGGTGATGACTGCCATGTCCTTGGCGCTGATGGGCTCGTGCACCTCTATGAACTCGCCGTGTGGCAGACGAAGGATTCGACCCGACTCGTAGCCGTGCAGCAACTTCTCGCGATCGCGCCGCTGGAGTCCCAAGCAGATGCGCTTGGTGACTACGAACGCGATTGGGGGTAGCACGAAGATAGCGATTCGCAGGAACCAGGTGATGGCGTTGATGCTCATGTCAAAGCTGATCGCGATGATGTCGTTGCCACCACCGATCCACAGCAGGCCGTAGAACGTCAGTGCCATGACGCCGATGCCGGTACGCGTGGGTGCGTTACGCGGACGGTCCAGCAGGTTGTGCTCGCGCTTGTCTCCAGTGACCCAGGCCTCAAGGAACGGGTAGAAGGCCAGGGCGGTGAAGACGAGGCCTGGAATCACAACAGCAGGTACGAGAACATTCCAGGAGATTGTGTAGCCGAAGATCACGCTCTCCACGTTCGGCATCATTCGCAGGGCACCGTCAAGCCACCCGATGTACCAGTCGGGCTGCGATCCTGCGCTGACTTGGTCGGGCGTGTAAGGACCGAAGACCCAGATTGGGTTGATGGTGATCAGGCCACCGATGAGGGCAATGATGCCGAACACGGCGAAGAAGAAGCCACCGGCCTTTGCCATGTACACGGGCATCAGGGGATAGCCGACCACGTTGTTGTTCGTGCGCCCAGGACCAGGGAACTGCGTGTGCTTTTGGGTCCAGACGAGCATCAGGTGCACCGTGACCAGGGCCAAGATCAAGCCCGGCACTAAGAGAATGTGCACGGCGTATAGGCGAGAGATGAAGTCTGTACCCGGGAACTCGCCACCGAAGAGCAGGAACGCTCCCCAGGTGCCCACCACCGGGATGGATTGCACGATGCCGCGGGCGATCTGTAGGCCAGTCCCGGACAGCAGATCGTCGGGGAGTGAGTACCCCGAGAAGCCTGCCGCCAGGGCCAGGGTTGCCAGAGCCACGCCGAGGATCCAGTTGAATTCGCGGGGCTTGCGGAAGGCTCCGGTGAAGAAGACCCGGAACATGTGCACGGCGATGGCGGCGACGAAGATCAGCGCCGCCCAGTGGTGCATCTGTCGGAGCAGCAGGCCGCCTCGCACATCGAAGGAGATGTCCAGCGTCGAGGCATAGGCCTCAGACATCATGACACCCTTGAGTGGGATGTAAGAGCCGTCGTATACCACCTCAACCATGCTGGGCTTGTAGAACAGGGTGAGGTACGTGCCCGTGAGCAGGATCACGATGAATGAGTAGAGCGCGATCTCCCCGAGCATGAAGGACCAGTGGTCGGGGAAGACCTTGCCGAGGTTGCGGGCCAGGAACTTATTGCTGCCGGTGCGCTGATCGACGTAGGTGGCGACCGCGCCCCCCACGCGCTCGACCGGGCTTGCGGCGATGTCCTGAACGTCTGCCTGACGACTCATGCGTTGCGCTCCCAGAAACTCGGTCCGACCGGCTCAGCGAACCCGGCTTTTGCTACGAGGAATCCTTCCTCATCTACACCGATTGGCAACTGCGGCATGCGTCGTGCCGCTGGGCCAAAGATCACATTTCCGGCGTCAGCGAGATCGAAAGTGCTCTGATGACATGGGCACAGCAAGTGGTGGGTGCGATGCTCGTAGAGGGCAATGGGGCAGCCAACATGTGTGCAGATCTTCGAGTACGCCACGATGCCCTGGTAATCCCAGCCATCGCCCTGCTGGGCGCGGATTTCGTCAGGCTCCATGCGCACCAGGATGATGGCGGCCTTGCCACGCGCGTTGAGGTTGTGCTCGGCCTCCTGCACCTCCATGAGGTCCGCTGGTGCAGCGGACACGAGCGTGCCAACGGGCATGTCCTCAGGCCGGATGGGCTGATAAGTGCCGTCCGTCACAATTCGCATGCCGTCATGCCAAAGTGTGGTGGAAAGGATCTCCTGCGGGCTTGGACTTCCTGGCGGGCTATCCCAGAGGTCGCGCAGCATCACGACTAGGGGAATCGGGAAGAGCGCCATCGCACCGATCAACGTGCGGCGGATGATCGGGTAGCGCGCGAAGCCGGACTCCTCCTTGCCTCGCTGGTAGTTGGCTTCGGCCTTTTGCGTCTCATCTTTGGGCGCGGTGAGTGAGTGCCGTTGCTGGACGACTTCGACGTCGGGCATGAGCTTCTTCGCCCACTGGATTGCACCGGCACCAATGAGAAATATCGAGGCGCCCATCGTGACGCCGAGCACCACATTGCTCGCGCCCACTTCACCAAGTACCGGGATGTAGACCGCTACCTCAGGGTCGATCGCGAAGTACGCAACGACGAATGCGATGCCGAAGACCATCGACAGCAGGAACATGGTCGCGACCTGACGCTCAGCACGTCGGGCCGCTTTCGGGTCGGTATCGGTCACGCGCAGTCGATGCGGGATGTCTGCGACCGGTAGGTCACCGGACGGGGCATGCGCCGGTAGGTGCTCGTGTGCGGGGGTCTGGGTCATCGCGCCTTAATTCCAATCCACACGGCCACCCCGATGAGGGCGGCGAAGACGGCGGTCCACAAGAACAGGCCCTCGGCTACCGGGCCCAGGCGACCCAGGGAAAGCCCGCCTGGGCTGGGTGCGTTCTGCAGGTCCATGACGTAGGCGGTGATCGCCTGCTTGTCCTCAATGGGCAGGGTCCCATCGCTGAAGACCGGCATGCTCTGCGGGCCGGTGACCATGGCCTCGTAGAGCTCCTTGGGCGTCGCCTCCATCAGGCTCGGTGCGTACTTTCCGTAAGTCAGCGCCCCGCCTTGTCCAGCCGCTTGATGGCACTGGGCGCAGTTGATGCGGAAGAGCACCCCGCCCTCAGCGACATCGGCATCGGCGTAGTCCAGTTGTTCCGCGGTGGGGATGGCTGGCCCGGGAGCTAAGGACGCCACGTAGGCGGCCAGCGCCTCGGTTTCCTCGGGTGTGTAGATCGGATCCTTGGCCACCGCTTGGGCGCCCGGTGCGGCCAGGGGCATGCGCCCGGTTGACACTTGAAAGTCAACAGACGCCGCGCCGACGCCAATGAGCGTCGGCCCGATGTGTGATCCTTGGCCACTCATCGCGTGGCAGGTGGAGCAGCCTTCCAAGTACAGCCGTTTGCCCTCCTCGACCTGAGTTTGTGAGCCAATGGCGGCGACCGCTGGTTGCGCGCTGCTCACCACGGCGTAACCGGCCCCCACGCCGATCAGTGCTAGGGCCAATAGGAGGGCGCCGACCAGGGGGTTTCGCCGACGACGCGCCAGGAACTTCACTCGTGCACCTTTCGTTGAGGTGGTTTCCCTAGGGAGTTCGCTGTTACTTGAGGATGTAGATCATGAAGAACAAAGCGATCCACACCACGTCAACGAAATGCCAGTAGTACGACGTGACGATCGCTCGGGTTGCCTGGTCGTGCGTGAAGCGTTTGGAGACGTAGGTGGTCGCAAGGACGAAAAGAAAGGCGATGAGGCCACCGGTCACATGCATGCCGTGGAAGCCGGTCGTCAGGTAGAACGCGGACCCATAGGCACTAGACGACAACGTGATGCCTTCATGGACGAGTTCGACGTACTCAGTGATCTGGCCGCCGATGAAGAACGCGCCCATGAGGAAGGTGATGATGAACCAGCGACGCAGGCCCTTGACGTCACCACGTTCTGCGGCGAACACACCCAGTTGGCAGGTGACGCTCGAAAGGACCAGCACGGTCGTGTTGACCGAAGCGAACGGGATATTGAGGAGTGCGGTCTCCTCGCGCCAGAGCTCCGGGTTAACGGCGCGAAGCGTGAAGTACATCGCGAACAGTGCCGCGAAGAACATGAGTTCGCTGGAGAGCCAGACGATGGTTCCGATGGAGACCATGTTTGGACGATTTGCCGGAGCCTGCGCATAGGCGGCTGGGATGGTGCCTGTTGTAGCCACGTGGTGAGTCTTTCAGATACCTGGTCAGCATGCCCGGGAACCCCCCGGCTGTGACCTGCGTCATGAGGGATGCGCAGGGGCAGTTTTACCGGGGTCCAGGACTACAGTTCACGCATGGCTGTGTCGCAGGCAATGGTTCGACAGGACTCCAACGTGCCGGTTCATGGTGAGGTGCATGGCCAGGTTCAGGGGCTGGGCAAGACTGACGGTGCTCATGACGATCAGTCGACGCCGGCCAAGCGGCTAACGGTGCTGGTCTACAGCGACGATCGCCAGGTGAGGGCAGCCCTGATCCGCGCCCTCGGGCCACATCCGACACCGGATCTGCCGGAAGTCGACTACGTGGAATGTGCGACCGCCGCAGCAGCGATCGCCCTGGTTGATCGGGGCGGGTTCGACCTGTTGATTCTGGATGGGGAGGCCGCGCCGACGGGTGGGGCCGGGCTTGCCCGTCAACTCAAAGACGAGATCTTCGACTGCCCGCCCGTGTTGGTTCTGATCGCCCGACCCCAGGACGCCTGGTTGGCCACCTGGTCGCGTGCCGACGCGGTGGCCTTGCACCCCGTCAACGCCCTGACCCTGCCAGGACAGGTCGCGGGGCTGCTACGAGCGGCGACGCAGGACGCCTAATCCGCGTCGGCACCCCGCCGACGGGCCCTAGTGGCTTGCTCTCCCCGCCGGATGCCTGGCGCCGAACTTGGGCAAGGCGAGCCAAGAGCTGCCCGCCACTGTGTGCCGGCCAGGCAAGCGGCGCAGTACTTGCCGCCAGGCGTACTCCCGGGAGTTCCAGCCACCGGGCGACAACCTCCGCTTCGGCGGGCGCACAGGTCAGGGCCCCTGGTGCGGGCTGCACAACATGGGCGCTGCAGCCGCGCAGGGCGTCCAGGGCCCGTGTCCAACCACCGCGTTCCCGGGGTGCTGGCAGTTGAGCGGCACCGGCCAGCGATCCGAAGCGAATGCAGTGTGCTTCCCAGCCCACCTGACCCTCACCGTTCTGGGTCACCGGACGGACGGCTATCACCTCGGCCGTGCGTGCCAGGGCTTGCAGGCGTGCGGTGCGCTGCAGCCCGGTCAAGACTTCGTTCAACCCGTCCCGCCACTGCGCCGCAGCTTCGTACTGTCCCAATGCCGACAGTTGCTGGATGTGATCCAGCAAGAGTTCGCTGCACTCATCAGCATCCAACGTAATCAATTTGGCAACAGCCGAAGGGTTCTGGCCGAGCACCCAAACCAGGGCCTGGCGCGCGGGCTCGGCTGCAGTTTTCGAGCTCCACGGCCCGAGATGACGCGTGGATTCCTCTGGGCCGCCGAGATCATCAAGGATCGAAGGTGCAATGCGCTGCACGATCCGCACCTCGAGGCCGGTGGTGGTCTGCACGCGCAGCCAGGCGTGACTTCCCGGGCGTCGACCGCGGCGGTTGTATCGAGGCTGATGTTGTGCAATGAGCCGAATCTCGCGTACCTGTGCCTCCAGTCGCGTCATGCACGTGATCGCGTCAACTCGTTGCGCAATGCGCACCATCTCAGTCATGCGCCGGCGCGTCTCCGATGCTGTGAAGTAGGTCCGCACCCGCCGCGCGATGTCCGATGAGGTACCGATGTACAGGGGTTGCCCCTGGGGATCCCTGAAGACGTAGACACCAGGAGCATGCGGCAGCCCTTCGGCCAAGGTTCGTTTAGCGCGCTGCACTGGGTTGACGCGTCCGGTGAAGGCCTGCAGATCCTCCAGGGATTGCACGCCCAGTCCGCCGAGCCGTTCCAGCAGGGCGTGGAAGACCTCCACGGTTGCCCGAGCGTCGTCCAGTGCTCGGTGGGTCGGCTGCACACGCGTCCCGAAATGGCGGGCCAGCGTTTCCAGTCGGCAGTTCGGCACTTCATCTCGGAGCATGGCAGTTCGCGCGATGCGCGCAGTGTCGAGAACTCGCGCTTGCGGCCACGCGAGGTCGGCCTTTGCGCAGGCGCCCTTGAGGAACCCGACGTCATAGGGGGCGTTGTGGGCAACGAGGGTCGCATCCGCCAGGAACTCCAGGAAACTGGCCAGAACCGGGGCGACTAACGGAGCCGACGCCACCATCGGATCGGTGATCCCGGTCAGGGCGGCGATGAAGGCCGGTATCGGTTGGCCAGGATTGACCAAAGTGGCGAGCTCTCCGATGATCTCGCCACCGCGGACCTTTACAGCGCCGATCTCGGTGATGCCGCCATCCTTGGGGCTACCACCGGTGGTCTCAAGATCCACGATGACAAATGTCGCCTCGGACAATGGCGTGCCGAGGTCATCGGTGGTCAACTGCACAATGCGCAGGCTAAGCAGCGGCCCTGACATCGTCGGCGCGCCACGCGCATCATGCGCGTCGTCGCTGCTCACTTTGGCTCGGTTAGGGTCTGCCCGTGAGTTCGTCCGCAAAGCCAGGTGCCCCGCTGAGCCTGCCGGATGAGAGCAGTCGCCTGCGATGCGGTCACTGTGGGAACCTGACCCGCTTCGATGTGCAGCGAACAACGCAGGTACGCCAGTTCTGGCATGTGGATCTTGCCGGGGAGGTGCAGGTCGATGGCGAGGAGGTGCTTCAAGACGAGGTGGAACGAATTACCTGCCGGTGGTGCTCCGCATCCGATCGGATCCAGATCGTTGCTCGCCCAGCCTTCGGCGGGCCGGCCATCGAGGCGCCCGGCGACGGGGGACCCTGAGCCCCCATCGGCGCAGTTTTCCAGTTGACTGTCAGGGGTGCTACCTAGCCTCGCACCATGATTATCGACTGTCACTCCTGTCAGGCCGCTGGCCCCGCATGCGGCGACTGCCTGGTCACGGTGTTGTTGGGCAATCCAGGTTTCGGTACGCAAGAGATCGGTACCCACGAGGTCGCCGATGAGCATGAGGCTGCTGTCGGTGTCCTGGCAGCCTCCGGCTTAGTGCCACCCCTTCGCCTGATCCAGGGCGGTTCGACCGCTTCAGGCAGGGCCCAAGCCAGCTGAAGGCTCGTTGGCGGCCAGTTCGTGACCGATCTGTTACCGTGCTGTGAGCCGCTGCAATCGTCAGCGGAACCTGAACGGCAAGCCGCCCGTCCAAGAGTCGGGCTGACGAGCAGGGAGGGCTTCGTGCGCTGGGCGCCCGGAATGCGTAGATCAGCCGTCGTCGTGGTAACCGCGATCGGACTGGTGGCGCCTGTGGTCTGGGCCGGGCCGGTGTCGGCAGCCCCGCGAGATCTTCAGCAGGTGCGGATCCAGGTCATGAACCTGGAAGCCAAGGCTGAGGCCGCCAATGAGCGGTACAACGAGGCCTCCCTGAGGTTCAACGAGATCACGGGGTCCGTTCGGAACCTCAAGAAGAAGGTCAATCGCGAACGCCGGGCTCTGGACGAAGTTCTCGGGTCAGTGGATGACCTTGCCCGCGCGACGTACACAAGCGGGGGCGTCGATACCTCGCTGCAGATCCTCCTCGCAGAGGACCCCGTGCAGTTCCTGGCCCAAGCCGCTGCCCTCGACCAACTGGCTCAGTCGCAAGCCGCGGATTTGCGTCAAACTCAAACGGCACGTCTTCGTCTGGCCCAGACTGAGGCAGCCCTGAAGCAGAAGCAGAGCGCTGCTCGCAAGGTGCGCAATGAAATGGCATCGGCTCGCCGCGAGGCGCGCGATCGACTTGCCGACGCCGAGAAGGTGCTGGGTTCGCTGCAGGCGGCCGAACGTCGTCGGCTTGCCGCCATGGCCGCTGATGAGCGTCGCGCAGCCCTGGCTGCCGCCGCGTCCGCTGCAGCCTCGCTCGGCAGCGGTGCAAGTGGCGCAGGCGGTGGGTTCTCCGGTGGGTCCCGAGCCATGGCCGCGGTGCGGTACGCGCTCTCCCAGGTGGGTGACCGGTATGTCGCTGCCGCCGCCGGTCCGAGTGCGTTTGACTGTTCGGGGCTGACCATGATGGCCTGGCGGCAGGCGGGTATCTCCCTGCCGCACTACAGCTACTCGCAGTACCGGCGAGTTCGCAAGATCCCGCTGAGTCAGGCGCAGCCGGGCGACTTGGTCTTCTACTTCGGTGGCAGTGTGCACCACGTCGGAATTTATATTGGGAACGGCAAGATGGTGCATGCAGCCAATCCACGCAGCGGAGTATTGGTCTCCAACATTCTTGGCCCCTGGTATAGCCAGCACTTCACCGGCATTGGTCGCGTGGTTGGCTGACTAAGTCCGGTACTAAACCTTGAGGGCATCCGCGTTTTGCGGATGCCCTCAACGTTTTGCCGTTCTCGTTGTGGCTGTTCTAGTTGTACAAGGCGGCGACGTCTGCCTCGTACTCTTTCATCACGACGTTGCGCTTGACCTTCATTGAGGGTGTCATCTGACCGCCTTCTTCGGTCCAGTCCACCGGCAGGATGCGGAACTTCTTCACGGCCTCGGCCGAAGACACCGCCTTGTTGCCCTCGTCCACTGCGGTTTGGATCACCGCGATTAGGTCGGGATCATCGACCATCGAGGCAACTGTGGCGTCTTCGGGTTTACCGGCCTGCTTCAACCAGGAAGGGAAGGCCTCCACGTCGATGGTGACGAGGGCGGCGACAAACGGGCGAGCATCGCCCACGACCATGCACTGCGATATCAACCAGTGGGCGCGAATGCGGTCCTCGATCACCGCGGGAGCAACGTTCTTGCCACCGGCGGTGACGATGAGTTCCTTCTTGCGGCCGGTGATGCGGACGAAGCCACGGTCATCGATCTCGCCGATGTCCCCGGAGTGGAACCAGCCGTCGGGCTCGATGGCCTCGGCTGTGGCAGTGGGGTTGTTCCAGTAGCCCTGGAAGATCTGGGCTCCTGCCAGGAGTAGTTCACCGTCCTGGGCAACCTTGACGCTGGCGCCCGGGAAGGGCTGTCCCACGGTGCCAACGCGCAGGGAACTGGGCCGGTTGACCGTCGTCGCCGCGCTGGTCTCGGTCAGCCCGTACCCCTCAAGGATCGTTACGCCGATTCCCCGGAAGAAATGGCCCAGGCGCTCGCCCAGCGGGGCGCCGCCGGAAACCGCCCAGCGCACGTGGCCACCCATGGCGTGGCGGAGTTTGCCGTAGACCAACTTGTCGAACAGGGTGTGCTTCAGTTTCAGTCCAAGGCCCGGTCCACCGTCATCCAATGAGCGGCTGTAGTCGATGGCGACCTGCGCTGCCTTGTCGAAGATGTTGCCCTTGCCATCGGCAGTGGCCTTCTGCTGGGCCGAGTTGTAGACCTTTTCGAAGACGCGAGGCACGGCCAGCAGGAAGGTCGGTTGGAATGACTGCAGCCCCGGCAGCAGATCCTTGATGTCCGGTGAGTGACCGAGTCGTGCCCCAGCACGCAAAGCGCCTAACTGCACCACGCGACCGAATACGTGCGCGATGGGCAGGAAGAGCAGTGTGCTGGAGTTGGGCGCCAGGAACACGTCAGGCATGCCTTGGACGACATTGTCGACTTCGAACATGAAATTGCTGTGCGTGAGTACGCAGCCCTTGGGTCGACCGGTCGTGCCTGATGTGTAGATGATGGTGGCGATCGACGCTGGTGTCACGCTGGTGCGAGCCGCCTCCAAATCGGCATCGCTGACGCCGGCACCTTGCTTCTTGAGGTCGTCGATGACTGCGTCGTCGAAGACCCACACACGGGTGGTGTTGGGTACGTCGACGGCAACCTCGTCAAACACTGCGCGATTCTTGGCGCTCTCGAGGAACACACCCACCGCGTTGGAGTCGCTGAGGATCCACTGGACCTGCTCGGCCGATGACGACTCGTAAATAGGTACGCCCACCGCTCCGGCGTACCAGAGCGCATAGTCCACGAGCGTCCACTCATAGCGAGTTCGGGACATGATGCCCACGCGCTCACCAGGCTTGACGCCGCTAGCGATGACGCCCTTGGCCACGGCCTTGACCTCGTTGAGGAACGCCTGCGCGGTCATGCCAACCCAGACTCCGCCACGATTGAGGGCGATGACCTCCCGATCCGGATACTTGGCCGCGTTCTCGATGATGTGGTCGGCCAAGCTGCCGCTGGTGGGCGGTTGGACGATGGCCGGGACGCTGTATTCCTTCAGCACGGTGACTCCCTGGATCCGCTACCTGGATGTACCCCCTCGGGGCTATCTCCAGCGTGTCCTAGGACGGGCGGTTGCGCAAGAGACCTGGCAGGCTCCTGGCGTGACCCCAGCCATCGACCTGGTCGACGAGACGTTCATTGCCGCTGATCGGGCCGAAATTGCCGCGGTGGTTGCCGATCCGTCGAGTTGGCGGACCTGGTGGTCGGACCTGTCGCTGACCGTGTTTATGGACCGTGGGCCGGACGGGATTCGCTGGTCGGCCACTGGTGCCCTTGTTGGCTCGGTCGAGATCTGGCTGGAGCAGTTCGGGGATGGGACCTTGCTGCACTACTTCCTGCGGGCGGAGCCTTCCGGCCAGCGGCGACTGACTCGAACCAGGGCAACCCGGATTCGCCATCAGCGTGCGACCGCGTGGAAGCGGCAGGTCTGGGCGTTGAAGGATGCGATGGAAGGTGGGCGACTGCCCGGCGAGACGGTCGGAAGCGTGCAGCGGTCATGAGGGTTCATGTTGCCTCGGATATCCACGGCGCAGCGACGGCGCTGGCTCGAGCCGCTGAGGGTGCGGATCTGTTCATCTGTCTCGGTGACCTGATCCTCTTCTTGGACTACGACGATCCGACCGCTGGTATCTACGCCGACTTGTTCGGTCCGGCACACACCGTGGCCTACATCGAGGCAAGAACGGCCGGTCGATTCGACGATGCTCGTGCATTGAGCACCGCTGCCTGGGAGCGAAAAGGCGTCACGGATCATCAGGGACGTTGGCAGATCCTGGAATCGATGGTTCGTTTGCAGTACGAGCAGATGTTCGCTGCAATGCCAAGCCCGGCGCTGTTGACCTACGGCAACGTCGACGTCCCCGCACTGTGGCCGGAGTACCTGCGCGATGGGCATCGGGTGTTGGACGCGCAGACCGTCGGCATTGATGGCCTGACCTTTGGTTTCGTCGGAGGTGGCCTGGTCAGCCCCATGCGCACGCCCTATGAACTCACCGAAGAGGAGTACACGGCGAAAGTCCTGGCGCTGGGTCCGGTTGACGTGCTCTGCACCCACCTGCCCCCCGCTGTTCCGGAACTGTGCTACGACACGGTTGCCCGGCGCTTCGAAATGGGCAGCGCTGCCACGCTGGCCTATATCCGCCAATTCCAGCCCTTGGTGCACCTCTACGGGCACGTACACCAACCGCAACGTGCTCGGGCCCGCGTGGGGCGCACCGAATGCATCAATGTGGGCCACTTTCATGGCCGAAAGCATCCATTCGCATTAGACCTGTCGGAACTGCAGCGGCGCCGGTAACCTGACGTCCGAAGGAGGTCCGGTGACTGACCACACTGAGTCCAGCATTGACATTGCGGCTCCGCCCGAGCGGATTATGGCCGTCATCGCCGACCTGGCCGCGTACCCGCAGTGGAGTGACGGCATCACCGCCGTTCAAGTACTGCAGGAGGGTGCAGACGGCCCGGCGGTTGCCCGCTTCACCTTGGACTCTGGCATCGTTCGCGACACATACGAGTTGGCCTATACCTGGGACGGCGATCACAAGGTCTCGTGGCAGTTGATTGAGGCAGAGTCCTTACTGAAGGCACTAGACGGCAGTTACACCCTCACTCCCAACAGTGACGGATCGACGTCTGTTCGCTACCAACTTCAGGTTGATGTCAAGATGCCGATGATTGGCATGATGAAGCGCAAGGCAGAGAAGGTCATCATCGACACTGCCCTCAAAGGACTGAAGAAGCGTGTCGAAGCAACCGCAACTGATCCTGTGTAGTGCCGAATCGGCTTCGGCGTCAGGTCAGCTCGCCCAAGAGGTGCTGCTCGACGGGGTGGGCAACGATCGAGCGGTCTACCTGCTTCGCCTGGGAGCGGGCTCAAGTGAACTTTGGCGAGTGCCGTGGTGGGGGCTGCTTCGCCTCGTTGCGGAAGAACTGGGCGGGTGGCCCGGTGGTGACCTACCCGCGCAGCCACCCGACCCCAGGCTCGTGCCGTGGCTGCCGGGCCTCGACGAAGTCCTGGCGGCGTTGCTGGCCAGCCATCTGATCGCGGACTCTGCCACAGACCTTGCACCCGAGGAGGCAGGCGATGGCGCACTTGTCGTGGTGGACTGCGGCAGCGAGTTGCTGCGCTGGTTGCTGTGGCTGGCGGATGCGGAGCGAATGCTGCAGGCCGCCCTGGACGACCAGATGCGCACAGGTCGCGCCGGACCGCTCCCGACGGGAATCACCCTGGAAGCGGGTAATCCCAGTCCGGCACAACTACTTGTTCAAATGCTTAAGCAGGCACGTCACCATCTGGGCTGCGCCCAACTGCTGCATCGCGGTGACCAGGTGGATGCCTTTCTCATCGAACTGCTCTTGGCCTGCCAGCAGGGCTCATCGGTGACATCGACACCGCAGACGCTGACCTGGCAGCTCCCGGCCCCGCATGGCCTCCCTTCGGACACGCCGCTGGAGGTGGGGGCGACTGTTGATCGGCGCGCTGGCCTGACCCGGGTCGTGATCTGCGCCGGCACACAATGCATCACGATCGACCCGCCAGCCGCACTTCGCCGCGCGCGCCTGGTCGAAGCCAGTCTGATCGAAGCCAGCCAGATCGTCCACCCAACGCCCGGTGGTGCGGCCCTCCAGTTGCACTTCACCCCCGACCCGCAGGCCTGGTGATAGCGATGCAGTCGGATGAGCCACAGGCGCCGGAGCCCGGCAGCATGCCTCCACAGGTCGGTCTGGGAATGGCGCTGCTCGCCGAAGGTCTGCAACGCGGTCTCGCCTGGGCGCGACGCTCGATAGTGGAGCCGCACGCCAGCCATACGGACCTCGCCGAGCATCCCGACTGCGTGCTCTGCGTCGCCATGCTTGCCCTGCAGGGCGCAACTGAATCCGCCCAGAGCCAGGCGGGGCGAACTTGGAGCGCGTCGGCGCCGGATGAAGAACCGCCGATGGTCATCGAGTGGGTCCCGGTCCGCCGCCGACCGGCTGGATCGGACAACTCACCGTAGGCTGCGCCCGTGGCCGTTTCGTCCAGCATTGGAATCGACGTAGGCGGCACCAAGATCCTGGCCGGGTTGGTGGACGCGGACGGTCATGTGGTGCACCAAGCACGCCGTCAATCGGCACGCAATGATCCAACGAGTGTCTTGAACACCATCTGCGAGGTGGTGACCGAGCTTGGTGATGCCAGCGAGGACGCCGTGGTGGCGGTTGGCCTTGGGATTGCCGGTCCGGTTGATGCCGAACGGTCGACGGTCTTCTACGCACCGAACCTGGGTTGGCCGCAAGTGCCGGTGCGAGATCTCCTGACGGACCGGGTCGGGCTACCCGTGATCGTCGAAAACGACGGGAACGCCGCGGCCTGGGGCGAGTTTGTTGCCGGCGCCGGCACAAACGTGCAGGACCTGACCGTCATCACGGTTGGGACGGGGATCGGTGGGGGAATCATCATCAATGGCGAACTGCTGCGGGGAGCGCACGGCGCCGCCGGGGAGATCGGGCACATGAACGCCGTCCCCAACGGTCGGCCCTGCGGCTGTGGCCGCAACGGCTGTTGGGAGCAGTACGCCAGCGGGAATGCTCTCGTTCGCGAGGCTCGCACCCTTGCCGCAGAACGGCGCCAAGAGGCGGGCCTGCTGCTGTCGCTAGGGGATGGCACCCCGGAGGGAGTCCAAGGCGTGCACGTGACCGCCGCTGCTCGCGAGGGCGATCCGGTTGCCCAGGAGGCGTTCGCTGTGGTCGGGACCTGGCTTGGTCGCGGGCTGGCAGACCTCAGTTCAATCCTGGATCCTGGTGCCTTCGTCATCGGTGGAGGCGTCTCAGAGGCGGGGGACCTGTTGCTCAACAGCGCACGAGCGACGCTTGCCGAAAAACTCACGGTGGGGCGCAGTCGACGTCCAATCCCGGAGGTGCGGCTTGCCACGCTTGGCAATGAGGCCGGGTTGATTGGCGCGGCAGCCCTCGCGGCGACTGCGGCGCGATAGCACTAGACCACCGCAGCACTAGACCACCGCGCCGTCTGTGCCGTCCTCCACGTGTCGATGACGGTCGGGCAGTTTCATCACCAGGGTGGCGAAACCGGCGAGTGCTGCAGCACCGCCGGCAGCCTTGAGGATCCACGGCAGACCGAAGAGTTGTGAAAGCAGAATGAGGGTCGGTCCAAGGATCGCCCCAGCCCAGGCGAACCGTGAGATCAGATCGGCCGGACGCGGTAGCGGCGGTGGCTCAGGTGGTTCGAAGTGCCCGTCGGAGAGCAGTTCGTCAATCATCGGGTCACTTGCGGGCACTCGGGGTGGTTCGGGCGGCGGCTGTAGAGCGGAGTCCGCCGCTGCGAGCGTCGGGTCCGCAGATAGGTCGGCAACGATGGCATCCCAGGCCTCGCGATCTGAGCGGCCGCGCTCCGGATCCATCTGATTACCCTGCCAGGCGTTGTACGAATGCCACGCTTCCATCGACGATGACCTCTGCATCATGGTCGATGGTGGCAACGTGGTACGACCGCTCGAGCACGACTTCGGTCTTGTCGGTCGATGGCACGTGCTTCATGATCCACGCGGAGTTCGATGGTTCGACCACGTGGTCTTGGCGGCTGCGAAACAGCAGCATCGGTTGGGTGACCTTCGCGATGTCAGACTTAACCGCCCCCCACAGTTTCGTGAGGGAGTGTGCGGCGCGTAGGGGTAAGCGATCGTAGGCACCCTCATCCATCCCGGGTTTGGCAATGTCATTGGAGATCCCTGGAAAGGATCCGATCACCTTGGAAATCGCTGGCAGTAGGAAGCGATCGGGGCGCTCGGAGTGCACAGCGGGATTGACCAGCACGAGGCCACTGACCTGATCGGGGCGCACCTGGGCTGCCCGTAGTGCCAGGGAGCCGCCCATGGATAGTCCCATGACGAAGACCTGTCGATGGGTGGCGGCAAGTTCAGCCACCGTTCTATCCACCTCGGCGTACCAGTCCTGCCAGGTGGTGATGTTCATGTCCTGCCAGCGGGTGCCGTGGCCGGGCAGTCGGGGGACCCGTACCGCCCACCCTTGGCTGGCCAGGGCCTGACCCCAGGGCACCACGGACTTTGGTGAGCCGGTGAAGCCGTGGATAACGGCAACTCCGATATCTGCCCCTGGTCGGGCGTCGGCAGTGAACGGTTCGGCTCCGGGCATCAAGGGCACGCCGCTAGTCTGCCAACATCTGTTTGACGGTCACGAGGAGGCTAGGTGCTGTACTGGGTGCTCAAGCACTTCGTGATCGGCCCGTGGCTCCGGGTGTTGTTTCGTCCCTGGATTGACGGCCTTGACCGCATTCCCGACAAGGGTCCAGCGATTCTGGCGAGTAACCACCTGTCGTTTTCGGATTCCTTCTTCCTCCCGCTGGTGGTGCCTCGCCCAATCACCTTCCTGGCCAAGAGCGACTACTTCACTGGTCGCGGCGTGAAAGGGCTCTTTTCGAAATTGTTCTTCACCGGCGTCGGACAGGTACCCGTCGATCGAACGGGCGGTCGTGCTTCAGAGGCGGCCATCATCACTGGCGTGCGGATCCTGAGCGAGGGCAAGTTGCTCGGCATCTACCCGGAGGGGACGCGCTCGCCGAATGGGACGCTTTACCGGGGCAAGACGGGTCTGGCCCGCATGGCACTCGAGGCGCATGCACCGATCATCCCGGTCGCCATGATCAATACCTACGAGATCCAGCCCCCGGGCACACTGCTGCCGCGCCTGCGTCGTGTGGGGGTGCGAATTGGGCAGCCCTTGGATTTCTCGCGATACGAGGGACTTGAGGACGACCGCTTCGTGCTGCGCAGTGTCACCGACGAGGTGATGTACGAACTCATGCAACTGTCTGGACAGGACTACGTCGACATGTATGCCTCGCGTGCGAAGGAACTCATCGCGGCCGGTGAACCGGCCGATGCTCGGGCGCTCGTCGACTCGCAACCCTGATCCGTACCTTGCGGGGCGCTAGTCGGTTGCCCAGTTCAGCGCCCGATTAACCGCGCGGCGCCACCGCTGTTGGGCATGGTCGCTGGCCAGGGGGCTGACGTGGTCCGGCGTGAACAGCCCAGACGAGCGGCGCGTGTGCACGAGTTCGTCAGGTGATTGCCACAGTCCTACGCCAAGACCAGCCAGGAACGCCGCACCGAGTCCGGTGGTCTGCAGTTCCGCAGAGCGGTCGACCGGCACGCCAAGGACATCCGCCTGCAACTGGCAGAGCAGGTCGTTGGCCGCTGCTCCACCATCCGCGCGAAGCTCGGCTAGTCGCACATTGCCCTGGCGCTCCATGAGGCGAACTACATCGGACACCTCGAAGGCGATCGCTTCTAGCGTTGCTCGCGCCAGGTGGGCGCGCGTGGTACCTCGCTCGATCCCGATCACCAGACCGCGGGCCGTCGGATCCCAATCCGGAGCTCCCAGTCCAGTGAGGGCTGGAACGAACACCACGCCGCCGGAGTCCGGCACTGACCGGGCCAAGGCTTCGATCTGGGCAGCGGACTCGATGATGCCCAGACCATCCCGGAGCCATTGCACCGCTGCGCCGGTGACGAAGACGGCACCTTCAAGCGCGAAGTCGCGGCGGCCATCTGGATGCTGGAGGGCAACCGTGGTGAGTAGGCCGGTGTCCGTGCCGGTGTCCAGAGCGGCCAAGTCCGATCCAACGTTGACCAGCAGAAATGAGCCGGTGCCGTAGGTGCACTTCGCAGCGCCTGGCCGCATAGCCGCTTGACCGATGAGGGCTGCCTGCTGATCACCGGCAATCCCAGCAATCGGGGCGTCAATCCCGCAGAAGGCCGATGGATCACTGCGGGCGAGCAGACCGTAGGACGGCGTGATGTCGGGGAGTGCGTCCATTGGCACGCCGAAGAAGTTGCACAGCTCGGCGCTCCAGTCGGCGGTCTGCAGGTCATAGAGCAGTGTCCGTGAGGCATTGGTTGCGTCGGTGATGTGTTCCAAGCCGCGTGTCATGCGAGCAATGAGGTAGGAATCGACTGTCCCAATCGCAACCCGACCCTGGGTTATGTGCGTCCAGGTCTGTTGATCGTGCTCGCGGATCCACGCAAGTTTTGAGCCGCTGAAGTATGGGTCAAGGCGCAGCCCGGTGCGTTGGCGCAGTTGAACCTGTTCGGCCGCAGCGGCGTGCTCCGCGCACCACTGGGCAGTACGCCGGTCCTGCCAGACAATCGCCCGGCGTGCTGCACCCATCGTCTCGCGATCCCAAAGGCAGATTGTCTCCCGCTGGTTCGTAATGCCGATCCCGACGATCCGCGCGGGTTGCGTGTGTCCGCCACCCAGGCCGCTGATGGCCTGATTCGTCGCGGCCAGGGTCGCCGACCAGATGTCGGCAAGTTCGTGCTCGACCCAACCTGGCTGATCGAAGTGCTGGGCAAACTCCTGATACCCGCGCGCGATGACCTCTGCCCGCTGATTGACCAGCAGTGCGGTCACGCCCGTCGTTCCGGCATCCAAGGCGAGAATTACGGGTTGCTCGGCAGTCACATCACCTACCCTGCCGCATGACCTTCTCCGTCGTCCTGTGCGATCCGAATGCGGCAGAAGGGCCCCGACTGGGTGTCGCGGTAGCCAGCAAGTTCCTGGCCGCTGGCGCGGTCGTCCCGTCGGCTCGGGCCGGGGTGGGGGCGGTCGCCACCCAGGCCATGGCCAACCTGCGTTACCCAGGACAGGTGCTCGGGCTCCTCGCCTCGGGTATGACGGTCGAGGACGCCGTCCGCACCGTCACCGGGGCTGATGACCAGGCGATGCACCGCCAACTGACCGTGGTTGACGCTGCAGGCCGATCTGCTGCCTACACCGGAGCTGAATGTCTGGATTGGGCCGGTCATGCTTGCGGTCCGGGGTTCGCAGTGGCCGGCAATGTGTTGACGGGTGCGAACGTCATCGAGGAGATGACGCGGATTGCACAATCGGTTGTCGCGGAGTCTGAGGTAAGTCTGGCCCGCCGACTTCTGGCGGTGCTTGCTGCCGGTGATGCCGTGGGTGGCGATCGGCGCGGTCGGCAGAGCGCAGGCCTACTTGTGGTTGGTGCGGGGGCGGGCTACGGAGGTGGCAGCGATGTCGCCGTCGACCTGCGGGTTGACGATCACGGGGACCCGGTCCGCGAACTGCACCGACTCCTCGGTATCCACGAGTTGCTGTTTGGTCGCCCCGAGCAGCTTCTGCCCCTCGAGGGTGATGTTGCGCTGCGGCTGCAGCAGGCGTTGGTGACGCTCGGCTACCTGCCCGAGGGGATCGAGATCCTGCAGTCCTCGGATAGTGCTCTTCTCGAACGGGCAGCTCTCGAACGGGCGTTGTTGGAGGCCGCGGGCATGGAAAACCTGGAGGAGCGACTGGTTTCCGGATCCATCGACCCGGTAGTCCTGGCCTACCTAGAAGACCTAGCCAACGACCAGCTGCGGGCCTGACACAGGGCCTGACACAACAGGGGAGTAATTGCCCGTCAGTGCCTGCTTTGGGGGAGCCGAACCCCTAGGCTGAGAACGTTTACATGCAGGAAATACCTCACGGTGATGCTCCTGCACGGCAAACCAGGCAGAACGGGACCACGCTTGCGTGGATGTGTTGAGTGGAGGCGAGCAATGCGCGTAGGTGTCCTGACCGGTGGCGGCGATTGCCCGGGCTTGAATGCGGTCATCCGCGCGGTGGTGCGTCGCGGTGTAACTGAGTACGGCTACGAATTTGTGGGCTTTCGCGATGGATGGAAGGGACCGCTGGAAGGCCTGACCATGGAGTTGGGCATTGCCGAAGTGCGCGGCATATTGCCGCGCGGTGGCACCATTCTGGGCTCGTCAAGGACCAACCCGGTCAAGATCGATGGGGGAATTGCGCGCATCAAGGACAACTTGGCCAGTCTCGGGATCGATGCACTGATCGCCATCGGTGGTGAGGACACTCTTGGGGTTGCCACCACGCTTACCGCGCAGGGCTTGCAGGTTGTCGGCGTACCCAAGACCATCGACAATGACTTGAACGCCACCGACTACACCTTCGGATTCGACACGGCCGTGACGATTGCGACTGAGGCAATCGATCGGCTGCACACCACGGCAGAGTCCCATCACCGAATCTTGATCTGTGAGGTCATGGGTCGGCATGCCGGTTGGATCGCCCTGCACTCCGGCATGGCGGGTGGCGCCAACGTGATCCTGATTCCGGAAGTGCCCTTCGATCTGGATCAGGTTGTGGGGTGGGTGGAGTCTCGATTCAAGGCCACCTATGCGCCGATCATCTGCATCGCGGAGGGTGCGCTGCCCAAGGACGGACAGTTGGTGACCAAGGACGCGACCCTCGATGCCTTCGGGCATGTCAAGTTGTCCGGCATCGGCGAGTGGCTAGCGCAGGAGTTGGAATCGCGCACCGGTCATGAAGCCCGCACGACGGTGCTAGGCCACATTCAGCGTGGCGGAACTCCGACAGCCTTCGACAGAGTCCTGGCCACGCGTTTTGGCCTGAACGCCATTGCCGCAGTCAAGGACGGTGCCTGGGGAACGATGGTTGCGTTGCAGGGCACCGACATCGTTCGCGTCCCCTTGCAGGATGCGACCCGGTCTTTGAAGACCGTGCCGCCGGCCCGATACGAGGAGGCCTGTGCGTTCTTCGGCTGAGGGCCGGTGGGCCACTACCCTGTGGTCATGACCGGCGCGCCTAACTCGGCTCGTGGTGCCAACGTGGGTGCGTTGACCTGGCCCGACCTGCCCGCCCACCAGCAGCCGCCGTGGCCGGACTCGGCTGAGCTCGAGCAGGCGGTCGAGCAGTTGCGCAGACTGCCACCGCTGGTCTTTGCCGGCGAATGCGACCAGTTGATGCAGCGGCTGGCCAGTGCAAGTTCCGGCCAGGCCTTCGTGCTGATGGGCGGTGACTGCGCGGAGACATTCGCTGCGAACACTGCAGACTCAATCCGAGCGCGCCTGCAGACTCTCCTGCAGATGGCGGCGGTGCTGACCTACGCCACATCCATGCCGGTCATCAAAGTCGGCCGCCTAGCCGGGCAGTACTTCAAGCCACGTTCTAAGGCGATCGAGGTGCGCGACGGCGTTGAACTGACCTCGTACCTCGGCGATGCCGTGAACGATCTCGCGTTTGAACAGGCAGCTCGCCGACCAGATGCATTCCGGCTCGTTCAGGCGTACCACGCATCAGGGGCGGCGCTGAACTTGGTGCGTGCCTTCACGCAAGGCGGTTATGCGGATCTGCGTCAGGTGCATGCCTGGAACCAGGATTTTGTACGCGATTCCGCGGCAGGCCAACGCTACGACCTGATCGCTGCAGCGATTGATCGCGCACTGGCGTTCGTGCACGCCTGCGGCGCGGACCCAGTGGAGTTCCAGCGAGTTGAGTTCTACGCAGCGCACGAGGCTTTGTCCATCGACTATGAGCGAGCCTTGACGCGCATCGACTCGCGCACCGGGCTGCCCTATGACGTCTCTGGACACTTCCTGTGGGTGGGGGAGCGCACTCGGCAGTTGGATGCAGCCCATATCGATTTCGCGGCGACGATTCGAAATCCGATTGGTGTGAAGGTTGGTCCCACGGCGGACGCAGATGACGTGTTGGCGCTGTGTGAACGACTCAATCCCGATCGTGTGCCCGGTCGCCTGACCTTGATCACTCGAATGGGTGTTGGCAAGGTGCGCGATGTCTTGCCCGGCATCGTTCAGAAGATTGACGCGTCTGGTATTCCGGTGGTCTGGGTTTGTGACCCCATGCACGGCAATACGCGCGAAGCTGCCTCGGGCCATAAGACGCGGCTGTTCGACGACGTCATCGGCGAGGTCGAAGGGTTCTTCGCCGTGCACCGTGACCTTGGCACCTTCCCCGGTGGTATTCACATCGAGTTGACGGGCGATGACGTCACTGAGTGTGTTGGTGGAACCGCCGGTGTCCATGAGGATGACCTTGGACAGCGCTACGAAACAGCTTGCGATCCCAGGCTCAACAGGGAACAGAGTTTGGAACTGGCCTTCCTGGTGGCGGACATGCTGATTCGCCATTCGGCCGACGCCTAGTCGGCTTCGGTCGGTGGGTATGACCGCGACTCGACCAGCGGATTCGCCCGGCGGGTACCTGACCTACCAGCGTGCTCGGATCCCTGGCGGTCACCTCACCGTGGTGGTTGATCCGCAGTCCGACATCGTGGTCTACGCAACCTTCGCTGAGCCAACGGCCCAGCTCGCCAAGCAGTCCGATCGTCTGCGAAAACACGTCAACGCGACCGTCAACGCTGCTCTTGAGGCTTATGTCGACGGTGATCTAACGCGGATCGAAACAATCGCTGTGAGTCAGCCAGGCTCCGATTTTCGACAACGCGCATGGCGGGCTATGCGCGATGTGCCAGCCGGTTCGGTCATCACCTATAGCGCGTTGGCGCAACGGGTGGGCAACCCGGGAGCCGCCCGAGCCGCCGGTACTGCCTGTGCGAAGAACCAGATCCCCATCTTCGTTCCGTGTCATCGCGTGGTCGCGACGCAGGATCTGGGAGGTTATGCGTTTGGACTTGCTGTCAAAGAACAGTTACTGCGTCATGAGGGGTGGGGATGATGTTGAGCCGCAGAATTGGTGCACTGGCCGGGGCATTGACGCTGCTGCTGACCGCTTGTGCTGGTTCCACGCAGGGGGTTGGGGCAACGGTGGCTGAAACGCAAGCCGCTACAGCCGCACCGACAGCTGCTTCTGAGAATCCGAGTGCGTCAGCGCCTGCGTCAAGCGCAGAATCCAGTTCAGCCGCCTCTGCAGACGTGGCAACAGGCTGGACGATCAGCACTCCGCCCGGAGCACCATTCACCATGGCCGGGCAACGATGTGGGTTCGACAATATTCGGGCACTGCCTGCCAAGGTCGCGATCGCAGCCATTGAGGGAATTTGGGAATTGGAAGGGAAGTCGACGATGTCGGGTTTCCCGATGAATGCGCAGATCACCATCACCGCAGGGGGCGGCAAGGCGCAATTGGGTGCGGTTCCCATGGATGACAGCGAAGTGGTCGAGGAGGGTCCGGTAGCTGCTGGCACCGCGGACTGGGTTCAGACTCAACAGGGCACCGTCAACGGGGTGAGCTTGCAGTCCACCGGAGGAGGCGTGGGGAAGTGGCGTTACTTCGCCTCTGGGGATGTGGTGTTTGAATTGCAGGCAACAAAGAAAGTCGTGGTCACCGTTGATGGAATGGAACAAAGTTTTCCGATGCAGTGGCCGCAGTGGAACCTGAGCGAGGTGCGCTGGCGCGCAGAAGGCTGTGCTCCCTAACAGGGCGTGTCCAAGGTTGCGTGCCCGGGGCGCGTGTTCAATGGGAAAACGACGGTCTAGATGATCGTGATGGTCACAGTGCTTCCGGCAGGTATCTCAGTTCCGGCCGCGGGATCTTGACTGATCACCCGATCCAGGCGGGTCTGCCCGTCCTTCTTCACCTCGACCTTCAGACCCAGCGCCTCCAATTCAGCAACTGCCTGTGAGCGACGTTTGTCGACCAGATTCGGCACCGTGACCGGGGGTGGACCCTTAGAGACGATGACCTCGATCTCGGACCCGCGTTGCACGATGCCGCCCGGCTTTGGCCTTGTTCCAATGACCTGACCGCTGGGCGTGCCCTTGGTGAAGCGCTCTGTGATGGTTACCGTTAGGCCGAGGCGTTCCAGGGTATTGCGCGCAGCATTGACCTTTTTGCCATCGACGTTCGGTACCTCAATGGGTTCAGGGCCCTTTGAGATCAGGAGCTCGACGACAGTTCCCGGCTTGGCGCTGGCACCGATGCGTGGGTCCGTTGCCGCGACCATCCCGCTCGGTATGCGGTCGTCGAATACCTGCCGTGAACCACCCACCTTCAATTGAGCCTCCTGGATGGCCGTGGTTGCGGCGGTGGGGTCAAGGCCTCGCACGTCGGGCACGTCATACCGCTCAGGTCCGCGCGACACGACCAGCGCCACGGAGCCGCCCTCCCTGACGTCCTCGCCACCGACTGGATCGGAGTCCATCACGATCCCGGCAGGTACATCCTCGCTGAATTCCTCGCCTGAGATCACCGCCTCTAGTCCGGCGCTGGCGAGTATGCGTTCCGCTTGCTGTTGACTCTGACCAACCACGGTCGGAGTCGGTACCGTTTGGACGCTCGTCAGATACCAGGCGCCCAGACCCACTCCTAGCAGCGCAATGATCACGATCGCGGTGGCAAGACGCCAGCGTCGTTGGGGCGGAACGTAGTCCGACTGGTAGTCCAGTTGTCCGGTCGACTTTCGACGTGCACCTGAATCGCGACGTGCACCCGAATCGCGACGTGCATCGGGCTTGGTGGCCGGGCGTTCAGGCACGACGATCGTCGTTCGGCTAGCGGCCAGGGACTGAGGCGCCGGCAGTTCCTTGCGAACTCGGCGTACGGCCGCCAGAAACTGAGTGGCACCTTGAAAACGCTGCTTCGGGTTGCGGCGTGTTGCAGTCAAGACGAGGTCATCAACCGGCGGGGAGATGTCGGGGATGACGAAGGATGGTGCCGGTACGTCCGCGTTCACGTGCTGATAGGCGACGGCGATCGGACTTGGGCCATCGTGGGGGACCTTGCCAGTGATCATTTCGTACAGCAGGATCCCTGCAGCGTAGACATCGGATCGACCGTCAGCGTCACCACGCTCGACCTGTTCGGGCGACAAATAGGCAACGGTGCCGATGATCATGCCAGTGGTTGCGCTAGTTTCACCTGCTGCCAATGCTCTAGCCAGTCCGAAGTCAGCCACCTTGACTCGTCCATCGTCGGCGATGAGCACGTTTTCCGGTTTGATATCGCGGTGGACGAAGCCGGCGGCGTGCGCTGCTGCAAGTCCCTCCAACACGGGCTCCAGGATCACGATGGCCTGCTCCGGCGTCAGCGGTCCGAATTCCACGAGGACGTCGCGCAGTGTTCGACCCGGCACGTATTCCATCGCCAGGTAGATCAGTCCGTCCGATTCGCCCTGATCAAAGACCGCAACCACATGTGGGTGTGACAACCGTGCTGCGGACTTGGCTTCCCGGCGGAAGCGAGCGACGAAGTCTGGATCCTCGGCCAAGTGCCGGTGCATGACCTTTAGGGCGACTGTTCGCTCTAGCCGCAGGTCCATTGCCTCGTAGACGGTGGCCATGCCACCGCGCGCCAACCGACGCAATACCCGGTAGCGACCGTCGATTGTCTGCCCCACGAGTGAAGGCGCGGCCTGCGGTCCCATCTCCGGCAGTCTAGGTTGCCGAAGGGAGATTCCCGGTTAGCCCAAGGCGGTCAGCGCCGTCCATCACGTCAGACCGTTGAGCGCAGGCCACCGGCGTGCGGGAAGATGGCAACGTGGAACGGCTGAGTTACGTAGGCATCCTGGTGTTCGTGCTGATCGGGTGTTTGTGGCTCGAGGTTGTCTTGCGCACCCACGTGCTGCGGCGTTGGCGTCGACTGCTCCTCAGTCTTGTGGCACCCCTTGTGGTTTTCTTCATCTGGGATGCCTATGCGATCGCATCCGGACACTGGTGGTTTGACGAAGCTCGCATCCTCGGCTGGCGACTGCCTGGGGCGGTTCCCATCGACGAAGTGCTGTTCTTTCTGGTGATTCCGCTTGCGGCAATTCTGACGTTTGAAGCGGTTCGGTCCGTACGTGGGTGGTCGGTCGGTGATGAGCCATGATGGTCACGTTGACCTACACCCAACTCGGGGTCATCGCGGTAGTCCTCGTGATCCTCGTCGATCTGTTCGTGACACGTACCCGATTGGTTACCCGGCGGGCTTTCTGGGTTGCCTACGCGATCATGCTGTTCTTCCAGTTCATCACCAACGGAATGTTCACCGGCTTCGGGATCGTTCGGTACGACGGCGACGCCATCATCGGTAGCACATCACCGACGCAGGGTTCACCACCGTTGATTGGAGACGGCAGAGTGTTCTTCGCGCCGGTTGAAGATGTGCTCTTTGGATTTGCCCTGATCATGCTGGCTCTGATCGGCTGGGTGTGGTGGGGTCGCCGAGGTGTGCAGCCCACACCTAAAGCCGGGCCCCCGCTGTGGCGGCAGCGCCGTTGAAAGGTTTCAAGCCGCCTGGCGTCTGGCTCGCACGGCGCGAACCCATGCAGGTCCTGCCACGGCAAGGCGGCGGCGCATGGGCACCTTGGCGCGTTGCGTGAAGACCTCGTAATCGATTCGCTCGACCTCGTCCACAATGCCGCAGTACAACTCCCGGGCGGCTTCGATGCAGGGCTGCGATGTGGGGTCCAACATCGCGATGCCGGGCCGCGCATGCTCCTCGAGTTCCTTAACGCGGCGCACCTGAGCACGAAGCGCGGCCTTGATGGGTTCGGTCGCCACCCGACGTTCAAGGTCGTCCCGGGTTACCCCGTACTCGGCAAGTTCGTTCAATGGCAGGTAAACGCGGCCCCGATCGAGATCTTCGCCGACGTCTCGAATGAAATTCGCCAGTTGGAATGCCACCCCAAGGTCCTTGGCGCGCTCAACCGCCTCCGGGGAGCGCGGTTCGAGGATTGGGACCATCTGCAGGCCGATCACGGCTGCGGAGCCGTACACATATTCATAAAGGTCCTCGTACGTGGCGTATTCGGCGACGGTGAGGTCCATGCCCATCGAGTGCAGAAAGGCAACGAAGTGTTCTTTGGGAATCTGCCAGCGCTGCACCGTGTCAACAACGGCGTTGCAGATGGGATCATCGGATTGCCCGCGATCCAGATCGTCCAGGAAGGCGTCCCCCCAGTCACTCAACCACTGGGCCTTCTCCTCGTCGGACAAGGTTGAGGCTAGGTCGTCGACTATCTCGTCCGCGTAGCGGGCAAAGCCGTAGAGCGCATGCACGTAGGGGCGCTTTGCGGGTGGCAGCAGCAGTGTGGCCAGGTAGTAAGTCTTGCCGTGTGCGGCATTGAGTTGCCGACAGCGCTCGTAGGAGGCACGCAACTGCGCGTCCGTGATGCCAGCGGCATCGAGTTCTCGGGCGCTCACTTGGCTATCCTGCCATCGTGGGTTCGGCGATGGATCCTGATCTACCGTCGTGCTCGCGAGCGGTAGTTGGGGTCGATGCCGGTGATGCGTTCGGCTGCAAGACGACCGGACACCAGCACCATGGGAACGCCAACGCCTGGTTGAGTACCTGATCCGGTGAAGACGACGTTCTGGCCCCACAGGTTGCCCGGCCGGAAAGGTCCGGTCTGCAGGAATGAGTGTGCGGAAGCGAATGGTGCTCCGCGCTCCATGCCACGTTCGGCCCACGTCAACGGTGTTGTGACGTCCTCCACTTCGATGGCCTCAGAGAAACCGCGATACCCGCGTTCCTCCAGCACCCGCAGTACCTCGTCCCGATAGGCGGGCCCAACGCTTCGCCAGTCAATCGGAGCATCCAGATTCGGTGTGGGGAACAGGACGTAGTAGATCTGCTTGCCAGGCGGCGCCAGATCGGGATCGGAGTGCGTGGGATTAGTGACCAGCAGACTCGGGTCCGACATGAGGCGCTGCTTGCGGATCAGATCGTCGAACACTCCCTTCCACGACCTGCCGAAGTGGATGTTGTGGTGCGCGATTTTCGAGTAACTCGCTGATGAGCCCGCCAGGAGCAGGAAGCAGGACGGCGAGTAACTCAAACGACGTACCGACCAAGGCTCTGTGTCCAGCAGATCACGGTAGGCGATCGGCAGGTCCGGGTTCAGGACGACAACGTCGGCAGGAATGCGACGGCCGTCCGCCGTGTGTACTGCGGTCGCACGATCTCCCTGTCGCTCGACCTTGGTAACCGTGGTGTTGTACTCGAATCGCACACCGTGTTTGGCAGCTGCATTAGCCATGGCCACGGGTAGGGCGTGCATGCCACCCTTGGGGAAGAACACCCCGGCAACCGAATCCATGTAGGCGATGACGGCATAGATGGCCAGCGCGTCATAGGGCGACAGGCCTGCATACATGGCTTGGAAGGAGTAGATGCGTTCCGTGCGTGGGTCCTTGAGGTACTCGCGCACCTTCGGTGCCAGCTTGCGAAACCCGCCAAGGGCCACTAGGCGGGCCAGATCGGGGGTGAGCAGGTCCAGAGGTGAATCAATGTTGCGGTCGATGAAGTCCTTCATCTCATACTGATAGAGCTTGGAGACGAAGTCCACGTATCGGCGATACCCGGCTGACTCCTCAGCGCCGATGACCTCGGCGATCTCCTGCGCCATTTCGTCCACATCGGCGTGGACGTTGAGAACCGAACCGTCGGGGTAGAACGCCCGATACAGGGGGGCCACAGGTTGCAAGGTCAACCAGTCGGCCATGTTCTCGCCAAGGGCATCAAAGCAGTCGGCGATGAGGTCGGGCATAGTGAGCACGGTCGGGCCGGTGTCCACGTGATACGTGCCGGATGCACCCTGCAGTTCCACGCGCCCGGCTCGCCCGCCTGGGACCGCCTCGCGCTCCAGGACGGTCACCGATCGGCCCGCACCAGCCAGGCGCATTGCGGCGGAAAGGCCGGCCAGTCCCGCGCCGACGACGACGACCTCGTCTGTCGGGCCGCTGACCGTGCGAGGTCCGCCGATCGGCAGCCAGCGCGACAGGGTGCCAGCGATGGGATTGGACACAGCCATGTGGTTACACCGTCCTACGTGTTGCGGCGAACGCCAGCTCCCGAAGGATCTGTCGCGCATCCGGCTGGATCAAAGGGGAGTCGAGCGCATCAAGGGCCTGCTGGAGGCGTGTGTCAATGAGCGCCTCGGTGTCAGCAAGGGCGCCGGTGTCTTCGATGACCGTGCGCAGCAGCGTTAGCGCCTCGGGCCCCAGGGCAGGGTCACCCAAGTGGGTGCGCAATGCGGAGGCCTGGGTGGGGTTGGCACGTTCGGCGGCCAGGGCAACGAGCATTGTGCGCTTACCCTCGCGCAGGTCATCGCCGGCCGGCTTGCCGGTCTGCTGCGGATCGCCAAAGACTCCGAGGACGTCGTCACGGAGTTGGAAGGCCTCGCCTAGCGGCAGACCGTAGGCGCTGTAAGCAGCCATGACCTCGGAATGAGCTGACGCGAGGGCAGCACCCAGGTGCAGGGGACGTTCGATGGTGTACTTCGCGGACTTGTACTGAACCACGCGAAGCGCCCGCTCCACGGAGCCACCACCACGGGCTTGTTCCAGCAAATCAAGATACTGACCTGCCATCAACTCGGTGCGCATCTCGTCGTACACCGCTTTGGCATCGTTCAGGCTGGCTGCAGGCATTCCTGAGGTGAGGAGCAGTTGGTCGGCCCAACTCAGACAGAGATCCCCGAGCAGGATTGCGGCGCCGACGCCGAAGTTCTCCGGGGACCCCAGCCACGTTTGGTCTCGGTGCAGGGAGGCGAACCGGCGATGGGCGGCGGGCAGTCCTCTGCGGGTGTCCGAGCCGTCCATGACGTCGTCGTGAATGAGTGCGCAGGCCTGCAGGAATTCCAGAGAGCTGGCAGCGCGCATCGCGGCGTCGTCCAGCGACATGTCCGGTGCTTCCGTGAGCGCACCGCGCCACCCCCAGTAGGCAAAAGCCGGTCGAAGGCGCTTGCCCCCGGCTAACATCGCGGTCAGGGCATCGCTCAAGGGGGTGAGATCCGCGCTGACGCTCGCCAGCAGCCCTTCTTGCTCGGCGAGGAATGCGTTGACGATCTGCTGGACGCGATCTCGCAGGTCCGCGGTATCCAGCACACTGGGCGCAGTACCGGCGGTTGTCACGTCAGTAGCGTAGTGAGCATCACGCTGGGGCGCAGCGGCGGAAACGGGCAGTCCTGTGCAACTGACGTAGGCTGACTCCGTGCCCAGCCAGTCGGTGAATCAGCCGAAGCAGAACCTCGGTGCGGTCCTGGCACAGGGCGAACGTTCGTTCTCATTCGAACTGTTCCCACCAAAGACCGACGAGGGGGAGCGCCAGCTCTGGCAGACCGTGCGGGATCTGGAGGCGTTGCGCCCTACCTTCGTCTCGGTGACCTACGGCGCGGGTGGTTCGACTCGTGACCGCACGGTGCGCATCGCTGGTGAGATCGCGGAGCACACCACGTTGACACCGGTTGCGCACTTGACCTGCGTTGGTGCCAGCGTTGCTGACCTGCGAGCGGTGGTCGCGCAGTACGCGGCCAGTGGTGTCAATACGATCCTGGCGCTTCGCGGGGACCCGCCCGGTGGTTTGGGCCAACCTTGGCAGCAGCATGAGGGCGGCTTGGCACACGCCGATGAACTCGTGGCCTTGGTGTCATCCCTGGGCAACTTCAGCGTCGGGGTTGCGGCATTCCCGGACGGTCACCCGGAATCGCCCGACCTGGACGCCGATGCGCGCGTGCTCGCTGCCAAGCAAGACGCCGGCGCGGAATTCGCCATTACTCAGTTCTTCTTCCAGGCGCGTGACTACGTGGCCTTGCGGGACCGCGCGGCCAAGCATGGCTGCACGATGCCGATCGTGCCTGGACTCATGCCGGTGACCAACGTCGCTCAGATCGAACGGTTCGCCGCACTTTCCGGCGCAGCGTTTCCGCCGGATCTGGCTGGCGACTTCGCCAGAGTAAAGGACGATCCGGCGGCAGTGCATGCGCTTGGAGTTGAAGTCGCCGTTGCGCTTGCTCAGGAACTCCTCAACGAAGGTGCGCCAGGCCTGCACTTTTATACGCTCAACCGCTCGACTTCGACTCGCGAGGTGTACCACGCCCTTGGGTTGGATCGGTTGGCCCAGTAGGGGCGGGTCCGATCAGGTCGGCGACGATCGCTGCGCCCATCCCTACCAATGGCAGGCCACCACCCGGATGCGCGGAGCCGCCAACGAGGTACAGACCCGGCACCGGAGAACGATTAGCGGGACGAGTAAAGGCAGCGCGCGCACCGTTGCTGCTGGTTCCGTAGATGGCACCGCCGGGGGACCAGGTCGACTGCTCGAGAGCCGCCGGCGTGTGCACTCGGCGCCAGAGCACCCGGTCACGAATGTCCATGCCACGCTCGGCCAGCCGGGCCAACACGTGGTCGGCATAGTGGTCTGCACGTTGATCGCGCCGCCAGTCAATAACTCCCTGGCCGGGTGCGTTGACAAGGATGAACCAGGACTCGTGATCGTCATCTGGGCGCATCTGGGCATCATCGGGAACGCACGCATAGATGGTGGGGTCCTGGACCGGTCGAGGTGTGCGCCCAAAGATGTCGTCGAACTCCGCGTCATAGTCGTGTGGAAACCACAGATTGTGATGGGCCAGACCCGGTGTGCGTCCGCGCACGGCTGCCAGGATCACAAACCCGGCGAGGGAGTCAGAGCGGCGCTGCAATGTTGTACGCAGCCGCTTAGTCTTCGGAGTTTGCACAAGGTCGGTGTAGACAAGGCGCGCATCTGCATTGGCCACGACGAAGTCGGCGTCGACCTGCTTACCTGTATCAAGAATCACGCCGGTGGCGCGACCATTGGTGATCTGCACCCGCGCAACCGGTGAACCCAGGTGTATCTCGACACCGCGTTCCTGGCAGCGACTCGCGAGCGCATCGGCGAGACGCCCAAGTCCACCGCCGATATGCCAAGCGCCGAATGTCTGCTCCACGTATGGAATGGTCGCCAGGACAGCGGGTGCGCGGCGGGGATCAGAGCCCGTATACGTCGCGTACCGATCCAAGACCATGCGCAGGCGAGGATCACGTAGCGTGCGCTCCCCAATCCTGCGCAGTGATGTCAACGGCGCAATCGTGCCAACATCGCGAGGTTGGCGAAGCAAGGTGCCCAGTGTCCGCCAGCCTTCCACGGGGGATTGCAGGAAGGGGTCGCGGGTGGCTTGCCACATGGCGGCGGCACGCGCCATCAGGGCCCGCCAGTCTGCTGCAGCCCCCTCGCCAAATGCTTCGCCGAAGGCCGCAGCGCATCTGGCCGGGTCTGCACCCGGCAGCAGAACGCTTGACCCGTCGGCGAAGCGGTACGCGAATGCGTGCTCAACCGGCTGCAGGTCCACGACACGCTCAAGTGCCCGCCCGGTCTTTAGGAACAGGTCTCGATAGACCGCGGGCAATGTCAGCAACGACGGGCCCGTGTCGAACGCAAACCCGTCCTGCCGCAAGGTACGCAACTTGCCACCCGCATGGTCACCCTGTTCGAACACCGTCACCTGATGACCCTGTGCAGCAAGTCGCGCGGCGGCGGCCAGGCCACCCATCCCAGCCCCGATCACAACGACACGGCTCATCGTGCTGCCACCTGTCGTCGCATCACACTCGTCGACCCTTCCACGTGTTGCGACCCCGCTGGTGACGTGACCAGGACAGTGCATTCAGGCCGAGAAACGCACCAATAGAGACGGGATGGGCAAGTGCATCCGGAAGGCTCCGTTCACCCGTTCGGCGGGCAACGACAATGCGCCCTGCCACACCGGCAAGGTACCCCGCGGCGCCGATCATGCGCGTGTTCCGATCCCTGGCGGCAACCGCGGCACTTGGTGGGATCAGATAGGTAGTACCTAGCGCAGCGGCGACCCCGAGTGAACCGATCGGTCCGCCGAATGCCGCCCAGAGCGACTTGGTGTAGCCGTCGACCATGGCCGCCCCAGATTC